>NZ_JBNAJN010000013.1:0-511039 GCF_052047695.1 Candidatus Pelagibacter sp. HIMB1623 | reverse complement strand
AAATCTAAATCATTAATTTTATTTTCTAAGTCTAACTTTTCATAATATAAAGTTTTCAATTTTTTTTTATCAAATAAATAAATAACAAAATTTTTTTTTGATATTATTAAATAAGTTTGTACTTCTGAAACATCAATCATTTTATAGTTATCTGATTTTTAATTCTTGCATCAATTAATTTAATTTCTTTAAAATTAGTATTATTAAAAAATTCGAATGCTTGATTTAAAGACTCTTTAATATTTTTTTTTGATAGCTTTAGAAGTACCTTGTTATTTAGCTCCACATCCCATCTTTTGGAGGGAAAGAAATATAAATTTTTAATTTGATCATAGGAAAATTTTGATTCATCAATTAATTTTTTAAATTTAAGAAATTCATCAATTTCTGGTTTGCCAAATATGAATGGTAAATTATCATTTTTATAATTATTATTTATTAGTTTTCCATTTGAGCCAACTATATAAATTTTATTATTTACGTTTATCTTTGCCAAAAAGTTTGTATCTTTAATTTGAATTGTAAGATTAGAGGGATATTTTTTAAATACACTATAATTTTCTACTAAAGTGTCTGACTCAATTACTTCAGAAATTTTTGATTTATTTAAAAAAAAAATATTTTTAATTTTTAAATTATTTAAGTTTTTAGTCATGTTTAAAATATTTGAGTTATCCAACCCTACAATAGTAAATTGGACTTTTTTGAAAGAATTAAAACTAATTAAATGATAATTACCTATAGAACTTACTAAAAAAAAAATTAAAAGATAAATTACAATTTTTCTACTTATTCGTTGATGCATCTTTTAAAATCCATTCAATTAATTTTATAAAATTAATTCCTTTATAAGCTGCAATTTCTGGAACTAGAGACAATTTAGTCATTCCAGGCTGAGTATTAATTTCAAGTAAATAAAATTTTCCTCTATAAAATTTAAAATCTGATCTAGTCACACCACGACATCCAATCAACTTGTGAGCTTTAAATGCTATATCCATCAATTCTCTAAATTTTTTATCTGGAAGCTTCACTGGAATTATATGTTCTGTTTTTGCTTTTGAATTATACTTTGCCTGATAATCGTAAAATTTTCTTTTTGGTTTAAGTTCAATCGCTCCTAATTTTTTATTTCCCAAAATTGCAGCTTGAATTTCCCTGCCACCTATAAATTCTTCAATCATTATCTTTTTATATTCTCTAAGTAAATCTAAGTTTTTAATAATATTTTTTTCATTACAAATATAAACATTTACACTCGAACCTTCATTTAAAGGTTTGATAACAATAGGAAATTTTAATTTTTTTTTTATTTTTTTTATTAATTCAAATTTATGTAAATCATAAGAATAAATAAAATATTTAGGTGTCTTAATTTTATATTTAATGAATATTTTTTTTGACAAATCTTTATCCATTGCAATAGATGAAGAAACTGGACCTGAGTGAGTGTATGGAATTTTAAATTTTTCAAGAATCGTTTGAATGTAGCCATCTTCTCCAAACTGACCGTGTAATGCATTGAAAATTATATTAGGTTCAAAGTTTTTAATATTTTTTACCAAATCAATGTTGGGTTCAGAGATTTTAGCTTTATACCCATATCTTTTTAGTTCTTTATAAACTTGTAATCCTGTATCAAGACTTATTAATCTTTCTTTTGAAACCCCTCCAGAAATTATAAGTATTTTTTTTTTCAATTTACTCTAATATTTTTATTTCTTTTTCTAACTTAATACCTGTTTTCTCAAAAACACTATTTGATACATATTCAATTAGTTTTTTCATATCTTCAAATTTTGCATTTCCATTATTTACAAAAAAATTACAATGTTTTTCTGAAATAGATGCATCACCAAATGATTTGTTTATTGGAACTGATTCTTTAATTAATTGCCAAACTTTTTTATCAGTTTGATCTATAGGATTTTTAAAAGTGCTCCCACTTGTTTTTATTCTAGTAGGTTGAGCTTTTTCTTTTTTAACTTTTAAGATTTCCATTTCTTTTTTTATTAAAGTTTTTTCCTTTTTATATCCTTTCAAAGATGCACTTAAAAAAATCAGATCATCTGGTAATCTACTATCTCTATATTTAAAATTAATGTCTTTTGCTGGTATTGTTAATACTTGCCCTGATTTATTTACCGCCTGTATTGATATTAGAATATCTTTAAATTCTCTATTAAAACAACCAGCATTCATTTTAATTCCACCTCCAACTGTTCCTGGAATACAGGATAAAAATTCAAAACCACCTATCTCATTTTCCATCGCAAATTCTGATAAAGATTTATCAGTAACCGCACTACCTGCTATTAAAATTTCTTCAGACAATTTTGAAATATTATTAAAATTTTTTGAGAGTTTTATTACTATTCCATTATATGTTTGATCAGATATTAAAGTATTAGAACCTCCACCCAGGATAAATACTTTTTCTTTATTTTGGATTTTTTTTAAAAATTTTATTAATTCTTTTAAATCATCTGCTTTAAAATAAATTTTTGTTTTTCCACCTATATTGAACCAATTTTTATTTTTTAAGTCATAATCTAATTTTATGTTATTTTTAAATTCCAAAAAAAAATCTTGTTTATCAATACTCATTATAAATATTTTGGTAGCTCTCTCATCCAACTGGAAATAGTTCCTGCACCCATCCCTATTACTATTTTTTTACCGTATATGTTACTTTTAATAAATTTTGCTAATTGAAATCTATCTTCGACAAGAAATAGTTGAACTTTAGAATTTTTTATAATTTGTTTTGCAAAATTAATATAATTAAATCCAAGTCTAATTCTTTCACCAGCCGCATAAATTGGAAACAGAAGAACTTTATCAGCATTCTTAAAAGCAAAAGTAAATTCTTTTTTTAAATCTTTAGTTCTCGATATTCTATGTGGTTGAAAAATGCATATTTTTTCGTAGTCTCGATAAACTTGATTTACACCCCGTAGAACTTCTTTTATTTCAGTAGGATGATGAGCATAATCATCAAAAAAATCCACATTATTGTAAGAAAAAATTTTATTAAATCTTCTTTGAACTCCTGAAAAATTCTTTAAACCTTTTTTTATATTTAAAATAGGCAGACCAACAGTCAAACCTAATGCTAAAGCTGCAACTGAATTTTTAATATTATGAATTCCCAATAAAGGGATTTTAATATTTTTAATAATTCTTTTTTTTTTATTTGGTAGACTTATATTTAAATTAAATTCTGAGTATTCTTTAGTTTGTTTGATATTTTGCACACAAAAATTTGACCTTGAATCTAATCCATAAGTATAAAAATTTTTATTTTTGAGATTTTTTATCATACCTTTGTTGTTCTTATCATCTAAGCAAATGAATGATTTTCCAAATGAAGGAACTTTATTTACAAAATTGATAAAATATTTATTTAAATCTTTCATTGAACGATAGTAATCCATATGTTCCCGATCAATATTTGTAATTATAGAATACGTTGGAGATATATGTATAAAACTTCCATCAGATTCATCAGCCTCTAAAATAGACCAATCACTTTTACCAAGTTTAGCAGAATGATTAATTGAATTAATTACTCCTCCATTTATTATTGTTGGATCTATTTTAGTTTCTTGGAATATTGAAGCGATTAACGATGTGGTTGTTGTTTTACCATGTGAACCAGCTACTACTATGTTTTTAGTTAAAGAAACTATGTTTGCTAACATTTCTCCACGTTTATAAATAGGTAATTGTCTTTTTTTAGCTTCTAATAGCTCTGGGTTATTTTTCTTTATTGCCGAAGATATAACTAAAATTGTAGCTTTATTAATATTTTGTTTTTTGTGACCAATTGAAATTTTAATTTTTTCTTTTTTTAATCTTTCTATATTTTTATTTATTGAAATATCACTTCCTTGAACTTTAAATCCTTTACTCTTCATTATTAAAGATAGACCGCTCATACCTATTCCACCAATACCAACAAAATGTATAAGTTCTGACTTTGCTAATTTAATATTCATTAAAAGTTTCTAATAATTTTTGATTAACACTATTCCAAGTATTTTGATAATTTAATTTTTTTAAATTAATTTTTTTAGCAATAAATTCATTATTTTTTCTACAAATAACTGACAATAATTCCTCAAACTTTTTTTCATCAAAGTTATTTTGATCAAATATCCAACATGCATTTTTACTCTCATAGTATAAAGCATTTTCATACTGATGATTATCTTTTGAATTAGGTAAAGGTATAACTATAAATGGAAGATTTATCAGAGATAGTTCTGCTAAACTTGATGCTCCACCTCTAGTGATACATAAATCAGACTCAATCATGAGGTTATTTAGGTTTTGATCAAATGTGAAAACTTTACTTAATATATTATTTTTTTTATAGAATTGTTTTAATACATCAATATTTTTTTTGTTAGTTTGATGAATAATTTTTAAAGAACAAATTTTAGATATATTAACAAGTGTATTATTAAATAGAGTATCAAATATATTTGCTCCCTGACTACCACCAATAATTAAAATTGTGAATAAATTATTATCTTTTTTATTAAAAAAATTTTCATAATATTTTTTTCTAATTAATGGTTTGGATAAAGTTATTTTGTGCTCGAACTTTTTAGGAAAATTTTTTAAATTTTTTGAATAACAAATTATTTTTTTTGAAAAATTTAAAAAAAATTTATTTGCTCTTCCAAGGACCATGTTTGGTTCAATTGAAAAAATCTTAATGCTTAATAATTTTGCAGCCAAACAAAGTGGTAATGACATATAACCACCTGTGGAAACTAAGATTGATATGTTTTCTTTTTTTAATATTTTGTAAGACTTAAGTGTTAAGATAAAAATTTTTATTATTGAGATAGGAAAAAAATATAAATTACTTAATTTTGGTGTGTTAATAATAATTGTGTTATAATTTTCTTTTTGTAAAAATTTTAATCCTCTTAGATCAGTTGATATTATTATTTCATGACTAGATTTTAAATGATCATGAACTATTACTGCAGGCAAAACATGTCCCCCAGATCCACCCGTTGAAATCAAAACTTTTTTTTTCATAAATTAAGTTAATTTTCTTTTAGTCAAATTAAGAATTATTCCAGCTAGAATAGATGTGCTTATTATTGAGGATCCTCCATAACTTAAAAAAGGTAAAGTCATTCCAGTAGTTGGAAATAATCTTATATTCACTCCAATGTGGATTGTTGCCTGCATCAATATTAAACTAACAGAACCAATTAAGATAAGTTTAATCCTGTCATTTTGCTCAAAACGGATTTTTTTAAACACCATGTGTAAAAATATTAAAAACATTAATATAATTAAAATTATGGCAACTACTCCAAACTCTTCCGAAATTACAGAAATTATATAATCAGTGTGAGCTTCTGGCACTCTATTTTTAAGAGTTCCTTCACCAATTCCTTTTCCAAAAAATCCTCCGCTGGTTATAGATTCGATAGCTTTATCAGATTGGAAATTGTGAGTTCCTACTTCTTGGTTAAAAAACGAGAAGATACGGGCCTTTATATAGCTAAACTTAGGAATATAGATAACTAGGTAAACCATTAGAGTAGCACCAGCTACAAATATACTAGTAAGAAAATAAATATTAATTCCTGAACAAAAAATTAAAACAGCCCAAGAAAAAACAACCAACAAAGTCTGACCAATATCAGGTTGAATTATCAAAAGTAAAGAAATTGTCACAATTAAAATTGTTGTAATTGTATATTTTAATAAAATATTTGCTTTTTCATTACATAAAATAATTACTAAAGTAATAATTAAGAAAGGTTTCAAAACTTCTACCGGCTGAAATCGTGGAAGAAAGAAAAGATCGATCCACCTTCTTGAGCCTTTTACTTCAATTCCAACTAAAGGTACTAAAAATAGACATATTAATGAAATAATGAATAAAATTATTGAATATTTATACAATTTATCCTTATTTAACGAAGAAAAAATAAAAATAAGAAAAATTCCAATCAAAACATAAATGAAATGTTTAAAAAAAAAGAAATAACTATTGGTATTCAATTTATCTGAAGCAATTAAAGAAGTAGAAACTAAAGAAAAAAATAAACCAATTGCAAATAGTAAGCTGATTAATGTGAATAAAGATTTATCAATATTTTTCCACCAACTGTAATAAAAATTATAAATTAAATTTTTATTTTGCATTAATAAACCTCTTAACTAAATTATTAAAATACCTTCCCCTGTCTTCAAAATTTTTAAAATTATCAAACGATGCACCTGCAGGACTAAAAAAAATTATATTTTTTGTAATTTCTTGATCTTTTATCTCTAAGAAAATTGCACGTAAGGTTTCATTTAAAGTTTTATATTTTTTAACTTTTAATTTATTTCTCAAAACTTTACTAAACTTATTTCGATATGAACCAAAAATGAACGCTTTGATATTTTTACATTTTATTTTAGATAATTTAAACTTATCATTTTTTTTTGGTATTCCTCCCAAAATCCAATAAACATCATTCAAATTATTTAATATATTTTCTGAAGAAGCGAAGCTAGTTGATTTGGAGTCGTTTATTATTGTTAAATTTTTTTTATCAAAAACAATTTGTTGTCTATAATTAAGACCTTTAAAATTATTAATTGTTTGGATTAATCTGTTTTTAGATAGTTTCAATTTAGGTGCAATTTCAAAAATAAATGAGAGATTTTCTCTATTACCGTCGGAAGCAAAGTATTTATTGCTAATCTTATCAATTATGTTTTTCAAATTTGAGATATCAACTTTATAAATTTTTGACTTAAATTTATTTTTTTTAATTTTTTTTGAAATTAATGAATCATTTTTTTTAACATACGCAAAATTTCCCTTAACTTGAGACTCGATTAATTTAAATTTTGCATTAACGTAATTTTTTAGGTTCTTATGTCTTTCAATGTGATCTGCTGAAATATTTAGAATTAAGCTATATTTTGATCTAAAAATCTTCGAATAATCTAGCTGATACGACGAGGCTTCAATCACAAAAATCGTTTTTTTTGTTATTTTTTTCTCTGCAAGTGCTGGATTTCCTATGTTCCCAATCAATCGAGCATCTTTTTTTTGATCAACCAAAGCATCATGTAGTATTTTTGCTGTGGTTGATTTTCCGTTAGTACCTGTGATTGTTATGCTCAAATTATCATAAAAAGAGTACAAAACATCAAGATCTGTATAAATTTTTTGTAAATTTTTTTTCAAGAACATCGATAATTTACATTTTGAAATATCTATTCCTGGACTAATAATAATTACATCAAAACTTATTTTTGAAATTTTACTTAAACTAACTAATTTTTTATTTATTTTTGAATTGTCATCAAAAAGATAAACATCTGCTTTTTTTTTTAAAAATTTATATGAAGATATTCCACTTTTGCCTAATCCATATATTAATATTTTTTTTCTTAAAAAAATATTTTTTTTATTTTTCATTATCTTAATTTTAACGTTGCAAGTCCTATCATTGCTAAAATTATTGAGATAATCCAAAATCTAATAACTACGGTAGATTCATGCCAACCTTTTTTCTCAAAATGATGGTGTATGGGTGCCATTCTAAAAATTCTTTTTCCTGTAAGTTTAAATGAAATTACCTGAACCATTACGGAGACTGCTTCTAAAACGAAAAGACCTCCCGTTATTGCTAAAACAATCTCATGTTTTGTTATAATACCTACCGCTCCTAAAGAGCCACCTAAAGACAAAGAACCTGTATCTCCCATAAAAATTTTAGCTGGAGGAGCATTAAACCATAAAAATCCTAAGCAAGCTCCAATTATCGCACCACAAAAAATTGCAACTTCACCTGTTCCTTCAATGTAAGGAATTTGTAAATAGTTTGAAAAAACAATATTTCCAGTTACATAGCTTATGAATGCAAAACAAGCTGCCACCAATATAACTGGTACTGTTGCTAAACCGTCTAGACCATCTGTAAGATTTACAGCATTAGAAGAACCTATTATTACAAATACAGCAAAAGGTATAAAAAACCATCCAAGATTAATTATTAAATTTTTAAAAAAAGGAAAATATAAATTATTTAAATCTTGATAATCATTCAAATAGACAAACAAACTTACTCCTAATAACGATAATATAATCTGTACGATTATTTTAAACTTTGATGAAATACCAGAGGAATTGCTTTGCTTAATTTTTTTATAATCGTCAAATGCACCGAGTAATCCAAATGAAATAGCAATGTATAAACAAAATAAAATATTATTATTTGATAAATCTGCCCATAAAATAACTGAAATTATAAGACCAAGTAAAATAATAATTCCACCCATTGTTGGAGTTCCAATTTTTTTAACTATGTGATCTTCAGGTCCATCATCTCTAATTGGATTAAAAATTTTTTGATTTGAAAAAAATTTTATAAAAGGACCTCCAATAAACAAAACTATTACTAATGAAGTAAAAAAGGATAAACCAGTTCTGAAAGTTAAATATTTAAAGACGTTTAAAAAGCCAAAATTATCAACAAAATTTAATAGAAACTGGTATAGCATTTAATTTAAACCTTTTATTTCATTAACTATCTTATTGAAACCTGTCGCAAGTGAGGCTTTAATCATTAGATAATCGTTGTTTTTAATATCATTTCTAATCAAATCATCTATTTGAGAATTATTAATTAATATTTTACCTTTTTTACTATTCGATATTTTTTTATATATCAAAGCAGCTAGTTTTCCTTTAACAAAAACTTTATCAATTTTAGTTTGATTTATTAATGGAGCAATAGACTCATGAAGTTTTTTAGAATAACTACCAAGCTCCAACATATCTCCAATCAATAAATATTTTTTAGACTTATTTGATTTTATTTTATCAAAATTTTTAATAGCAGAACTTAATGATAGTGGATTTGAGTTATAACTTTGATCAATTAAATTTATTTTTTTATTATTTATTTTTATTGTTGAATGGTCCCCTCTTCCATCAGGAATTTTAAAATTCAAAAAAATATTTTTATTTAAATTAAATATATTTAAATTCACACTAATAACTGCTAATGCAGATAGAATATTGTAAATATTGTTTTGATAGTCATTAGATATTATAAAATATTTAATCTTATTCATAAATTTAATTTTAATTTTAAAATTTTTTCCAAACGATTTAATATCTTTTAACTTAATATCCGCTCTATTACTTTTTATACCAAATGAAATTAATTTTAGATTTTTCTTTTGAGAAATTTGTTTATGAAGTTTAAAAAATTTATCATCTGCATTTAAGATGATAGAACCATTTGATTTGATATTATTTATAATTTCTGATTTTGCTAAGGCAATCTGTTTAATATTTTTAAAATTTTTTGCATGGGCATAATTTATATTTGTAATAACTCCAATATTTGGCTCAATTATTTTTGTTAGATAATCAATCTCACCCTTTTTATCCATTCCCACTTCTAAAACTCCATATTGATCATTTTCTTTAATATTAAGAAGACTTAAAGGAACTCCAAATTTATTGTTATAAGACTTTGGTGATATACTTGTAATTGAAATTTTTCCTAACACACTTCCCAATAATTCTTTGAGTGTAGTCTTCCCGCAACTACCTGTAATAGCTATAATGTTAGTGCTTATATTTTTTCTGTATACTTTTGAAACATTTGTTAAAAATTTTAAGGTGTTTTTAACTTTTATCTGCCTTTTAATATCAAGATTATTTTGAATTTTGTTTACAATTGCGAATGATGCTTTTTTCTTAAATGATTGTGAAACAAATTTATTTCCATCATTTACTTTTCCTTTGATAGCAAAAAATACATCATTTTTGCTTACTTCATTAGAATTAATACTCGCATTATTTATAGAAATAAACTTTGATAATTTTTGAGTTTTGGAAAGTTCTTTAATTATATTTATCTTTAATTGATCAGATAAATTTTTATTTTTTTTATTGATTTCTTTAAGAATTTTTATTCTATCAGAAAATTTGATTTTCTTTTTACCAATTTCCTGTGTGTTTTCGTGCCCTTTTCCTGCAACTAATAAAACATCTCCACTTTTTAAATTTTTAATGGCCTCAGATATTGCCATTGCTCTATTAGAAATTTCTGTAATTTTCTTAGCATTGATGCCCTTTTTAATATCATTTCTTATATTTACTGGGTTTTCGTAACGAGGGTTATCATCAGTTAGATAGATATTATCTGCATAAATACTTGCTATTTTACCCATTTTCATTCTTTTATTTTGGTCTCTATTCCCCCCACAACCAAATAAAAGGTTTAACTTTTTATCAGGAAATTGCTCCTTAATATTTAAAAGACAAACTTTTAAAGCATCAGGCGTATGTGCATAATCAAGAATAACAATTGAATTATTTTTAATTTTTCCAATTTTTTCTAATCTACCTTCAACTGGTTTTAATTTTGGTAAGACTTTTAAAATATTTTCAAAATTTAAATTACTTTTTTTTGATGCCATTGCAGCCATCAAAATATTCTTTATTTGAATTTTACCTATTAAATTTAAATTAATTTCCTTAATTAAATTTTTATGTTTAAATTTGATTATTTGATTTTCATTATCATATCTATGAGATAATATTTCAAAATTACTTTTCTTTTCATTTATTGCTGATAATTTTAATTTTTTCTTTAAAGAGATTTTCTTGATTGCTTTATATTGAGGTATATTTTTATCTGTAATTATATTTCCTTTTTTTTCTATTAAATTCTCAAATAAATAAAGTTTTGCTTTTAAATAATTTTTTAAATTTTTGTGATAATCAAGATGATCTTGTGATAAATTTGTAAAAATTCCAGATTTAAAATTTAATCCATCTAATCTATTTTGTGTTAGTCCATGACTGGAAGCTTCCATGATAACATTTTCAACTTTTTCTTTTTTTAATTTTTGCAAGATCTGGCCTAATTTAATTGGATCAATTGTTGTATTAAATAAATTTAAATTAATATTTTTTGATTTAACTCCTAATGTTCCAATTGAAGCTACTTTTTTTTTATTTAATTTCATTATTTGAAGATAAAATTCAGCAACTGAAGATTTTCCATTGGTTCCTGTAACAGCTACTAAATTTTTTGGTATTTTGTTGTAAATTTTAAATGAGACTTCTGCTAATAATTTTCTTATATTTTTTGTTCTTATAAAGAAAATTCCTTTACGAAAATCTTTTATTTTTTGTTCTGTTACAATTATTTTAGAACCCTTTTCTATAGCTTCAGAAATGAATTTGTTTCCATCTATATTGTTTCCCTTAATTGCAAAGAAAATATTATTTTTTTTTAATGATCTAGTATCAAAAGAGATACCTGAAAAAAATAGTTTTTTATTATTTTTGTGGATACCATCAAAATAATTTCCAAGTAACATTACTAATTAACCTGTATATATTTTGTGGCTAAAATAGGCCCAATCTTATCTATAATTTTACCTACAACTTCCACTGATGTCCAGCCAGCACTATTTTTTAAAGTTCCTCTCCATCCTCCATCTCTATGTCTGTATTTGTAATAATAGTCTTTTGATTTTTGAGGATCATCGAACATAACAATAAATACAAATTTAGGTTTTGAAGTTGGAAATACTGATGCAAAAGTATTCACTTTTCCATTAGAATATTTCCCATTTAAAACTTTATCTGCTGTACCTGTTTTTCCACCAATTTCATAATTTGGTACATTAGCAAATTTAGCTGTACCCTCATCTGTATTAACAATTTTTCTAAGTGTTGTTACTACTTGATCTGAAACTTCTTTTCTAATTAATCTTTTTCTTTTTATCGATGTATCTTTTCTGCTGATTAAAGTTGGTGAAATTTCAAAACCACCATTAGATAAAATTGAATATCCTTTAGCCAATTGAAGAATTGTTGTTGCTATCCCATGGCCATAAGATGCCGTAGCTAATTTACATTTTTTAAATTCGTAACTATTTTGTGAAGCTACTTCTTCTATGTCAAAATTAATGTTTTTTAAAACTCCTACTTTTTCTAAAAAATCCTTAAATTTTTCTGGCCCAATTTTTTGTGCAATTCTAACTGAACCTATATTTCCTGACCTAACTATAATTTGTTCTGCAGTTAAATTTGGAGGAATATCGTCATCGTATTCACCTATCCTAAATTTGTCACAACGTATAGATTTTGGTAAATCTAAAAATTCAGTGTCTGGTTCAATTAAATTTTCATTTAACGCATTGGCATAAGTAAATATTTTAAATACTGATCCCAATTCATAAGTACCTTTAGTAACTCTATTTATATAATTTACATCTTTTATATTTTTTCTTTCATTTGGATTAAAATCAGGCAATGAAACTAACGAGAGTATATTGCCATTATTAACATCCATTAAAATTGCTGCACTTCCTTTGCTTTTAAAAATTTCCTGATATTTTAACAATTCCTTTCTAATTAAAAATTGAATGTCTGTATCAACAGTTAATTTAATTGGATCTCTAGATGTTCTAAGATTTTCATTTAACGATTTTTCTAGTCCAGAAATACCATTGTTGTCATTATCTATTTGTCCTAAAATATGACTAAAAAGATTTTTTTGTGGATACATTCTCAGCACTTTTTCTTCAGGGATAAGAGATTTATCTCCCAACTTCATAAGTTGCTCATATTTTTCCTCTGAAATTTTTTTCTCTAAATAAAAAAACTTTTTGTTTTCTATTTTTTTTTCAATTTCATTAAAATCTTTATCTGGGAAAATAATTTTTAGGCTTAAAAGTAATTTTTCTTTATTAATTATATCTGAAGTTTTGAGACCAACATCAATAGATTTAACCGTTTTTGCTAAATAATTTCCATTAATATCTAAAATATCTGCCCTATAAAGATCGTCACTGAAAGGAAGTGTGTTGTTTGTATTTTCAAACTTTGCCTGTCGAGACCCTAAATGAATTAAATGTATTGTGTATATTAAATAAATAACAAAAAAGATAAAAAAAACAAAAGCAACTCGATTAAATTGAATATTTAATCCAGTATTGCTTTTTTTATAAACAAAATCATTTTTGTGATCTTCAATTGTTAATCTTTCTTTAAAATTACTCATTTTTCTTTAGTTATTTTATAATCCTCTAATTTATTTACATTTTCTGAAATATTATAAATTTTAATATCTTCTATTTTTTTTTGAACTAATTGATCTTCAAAATATAAAGATTGGTATTCCAATAATTTTTCAGCAGAGCTTAGATAATCATGCTCCAACTGAATGTTTTCTAAATCTGACTTTAAAAGTCTTATACTTTCTTTATAGGCAAATATTTTATCTTCAATTTTTTTTGTAGTATTTTTGATGATTGCTGTAGTTAAAACTAAAATTATAATCGTAAATACTAGAAATAATTTTTTCAAAGTTTATCTCCAAACTTTTCAATTTCTAAAAAATTTTTAAATTTTTCCTCTATATCTGTATCAAAATTAAAGAAATCACTTTTCTTAATTGCATATCTTAGTTTTGCAGACCTCGAAGGAGGATTTTCTTTTATCTCAAGATCAGATGGAACAATTGGTTTTTTTTGACTTAAATAAAAAAGAGTTTCCTTTTGATCTATAATAGGTGAATACCTCGAAATACTTTTATTTTGAGAAAGGTTTTTTAAAAAATATTTTACAATTTTATCTTCTAAAGAGTGAAATGTAACAACAGCTAAAACACCTCCCTTTTTTAATACTTTTGTAGCATTTATTAGTCCATAAATTAATTCACTTATTTCTTTATTTACAAAAATTCTAAGAGCTTGAAAAACTTTAGTTGAATTGTGAACTTTAAAATTTTTTCTTATTTTTGATTTATCAACAATTTTAATTAAACTCTGTGTATCAATTTTTTTATTTAATCTTTCTTTAACAATATTTTTAGAAATATATTTGGCATCTTTTTCATCTCCAAAGTATTTAAAAATTTTCTCCAACTCTTTTGCATCAAGCTTATTGACAGCATCATCTGCGGAATAGTTATTTAAACCCAATTGCATATTTAAATCTGTCATTGAGTTGAAAGATAATCCTTTTTTTGGATCTTTCATTTGTGTTAATGAGTATCCAAGATCAAAAATAACACCTTTGATATTTTCGTTTTTAATTTTTAAATTAGTTAATTGACTGAATTTTAAATTTTTGAAAATAAATCTATCTTGAAAATCATCTAAAATTGAATTTGCAATTTTTTGACTTTCAATATCCCTATCAAGTCCTATTACCTTTGTATTTTCAAACTCTAGTATTTTTTTTGAATAGCCACCTTGACCAAAGGTACAATCAATAAATGTGCCACCATGTTGAGGGGTGATAACGCTAATAATTTCTTTTAGCAGTACTGGATAATGCTTTTGTACATCCGGTACTATGGTGGCTTCCATTTATTTCTTTGAAGACCATTAATTTTTTTGTCTTCTTAAAAATGCGGGTATCTCAAGATCGTCCTCTTCCTCTTGATCACTTGATGAAAGCAAATCCTCAGGAGAAGAATTCTCATTATCTGAGCTAAATAAATCTGGTGAATCTGATTCAACACCAAATTCTTTCAAATCATTTGAAGCTTCTTCTTGAGTATTTTCAGTTTCATTATTTTCTTCAAATGTTTCTATGGCTTCTTGTGTAAAAGATTTTTCCTTTTCATTTACTGTAGTATCTTCGACAACGCTCTCTGTTTGAACTTCGTTTTCTGAAGAAACTTGCTCACTAATCATATTATTTTCCACATTCATTTGCTCTTGTTCTTGAATCATTTCATTTTCAATTTTTAGAGCATTTGCACCATGCGAGATTGGGCTTGATGTATTAGAAAAATTAAAAGCTGGAGATCCCATGTTTGAAAAATCAGAGTAACCAGGATTTCGATTTTGAATACGATGAACCATGTTTACTACCGATTTTGACTCAGGCTGCTGTCCATCTAACGAGGTTGCAACAATTGAAACTCTCATTTTGCCATCTAAATCTGCATCTGTGATAGCTCCAATAATTAGCTCTGCTTCTGGATCTACTTCTGCTCTTACTTTATTTACCGCTTCATCTACTTCAAAAAGTTTTAAATCTTTGCCACCAGTTATATTTACCAATAATCCTTTAGCTCCCTTCAAAGTATAGTCATCAATTAATGGGTTGCTAACTGCCATCTCCGCAGCTTTAAGTGCTCTTCCTTCGCCCTCAGCCTCTCCTGTTCCCATCATCGCTTTACCCATTGAAGCCATTACAGTCTCAACATCAGCAAAGTCTAAATTAATTAAACCAGGTCTTACCATTAAATCAGTAATACTCTGAACACCATGCATTAAAACATTATTAGAAAGATTGAATGACTCCTCAAATGTAGTTTGTTCATTAGCAATTTTAAATAAGTTTTGATTTGGAATAACAATTATAGTGTCAACATGTTTTCTTAATTCTTCTAATCCTTGTTGTGCTCTTCTCATTCTAGAGGGGCCTTCATATAAAAAAGGAAGAGTCACAACGCCTACAGTTAAAATATTTAATTCTTTAGCAGCTCTTGCAATCACATGTGCAGCACCAGTACCTGTTCCACCACCCATACCAGCTGCGATAAAAACCATGTTTGCACCTTGTAAAGTATTTACTATTTCGTTTAAAGATTCGTCAGCTGCAGCTTGACCTATATCTAATTTTGCACCTGCACCTAAACCTTTTGTTAAATTTAAACCAATTTGAATTCTTGTTTTTGCTTTACTTAACTTTAAATCTTGAGCATCTGTATTTACTGCAATAAATTCTACACCCTGAAGTTTGTTATCAATCATTTCATTTATTGCATTACCTCCAGCTCCTCCAACTCCTAATACTAAAAGTCGTGGCTGAAGTTCTTTTATCTCTGGTGCTTTAAAGTTAATTGTCATCTTATTTCCCCTCGTTGTTGTTTAAATGTTTTTCCCATTTAAGACTTGCTCGATTTAAATTGGCTTTTTTTCTTGCAGTTATCTTAAATTTTTCAAATGCTGTTGGTTCCCATATTTGAAACGTTTGACCTTGACCAACAAACAACATGCTATTTTTTATTTTTGCATGTTTTAATAATTTTGATGAAAGTGAAATTCTACCTTCACTATCAAATTGTAAATTAATACTTTCTGCTAATATTGATGTTGCAAAATAATCCCTTTTTTCTTCAAAAGGGTTTAAAGAATCTATCGCAGATGAAATTTTTTCAATTCTATCCTGAGAACATGCTTCTATAGATAAATTATTGAAAGATGGATAACAAATAACACCATTGTAACCTAAATTTGATAAATGAGACCTGAAACTAGCAGGCACAGATACTCTTCCTTTTTTGTCCAGCTTGTTCTCGAAGGTAGATAAAAACATACAATTTTAAATTTCTAAATTCCATAAATGGGAATATATGGGAATATATGGGTATTTAAATTGATAGTCAAATATTGATTCTAAGCTTTTTTCAATTCAATTTTTAAGTGAAATTTGACAGTATTCTTGCATAAAGACTAGCTCATGATGTTTTATTTATTCGCCTAAATAATTAGAAACAGTTTTGTGCACTATTAAAATTTACAATTTTAAATGAAACAATATTTCGTTTATTGCTATATTTTAATTATTCTTGGAGCGCCAGATAAACTATAAGCCGGGTTCTGTCATTTAAACCTATCATTTGTCTAGGCTTAAGATCACTCTTAAGCTCAAGCAACTAACCCTGATGACTAGCCAAGGACGGCTTTTAGTTTTGTAACAATGTCATCTCTACTTAGTCTTGCTCCCAGTGGGGTTTTCCAGCGTTCATTGTTACCAATAGAACCGGTGTGCTCTTACCACACCTTTTCACCCTTGCCATGTTATGGCGGTATATTTTCTGTGGCACTATCCCTAGGGTCTCCCCCGCCAGGAATTACCTGGCACTGTGTCCTTGTGGAGCCCGGACTTTCCTCTTTAAAAAATTTTAAAGCGATAAGTCATTTATCTGGCAAACTAAACATATTACTAAACTTAAAAATTACAAGAAAATTAAATCTATTTTTTTAAAAGGTTTTCGCTAATAATTAAACATTCCTTATCAATAATACCATTAATTAATTCTTGCCTAAATCTTCTTTGAAAAGCTTTGATTAAAAATTTTTTATATTTTGTTTTTTCAAGTTTTTTGTTTACTGGATAACCAATCTTGTAAAGATTAGATATAAATTTTTTTTTATCAATATAATTGGTTTTATTATTTCTTTCCTTAGCAAGTATTTTTGAATTTAAATTATGCCAAATTCCAATTTTTTTTTTTGATAATAATTTCCAGGGAAATTTTTCACCTGGGTCTCGTTTTCTATCAGGCGCAATATCAGAATGACCTAAAATGAAATTAGATTTAATTTTAAATTTTTTAATAAGATAATTAGATAATTTTACTAATGATATTATTTGTTTTTTTGAAAAATTTTTATAATTATGTTTATGACCAGGATTACTAATTTCAATTCCAAGTGAATTTTTATTTAAGTTTTTATAATTTGACCACCCAGATATTCCTGCATGCCAAGAAATATATGGCTCAGGAACCAATTTAACTACATCTCCATTAAATTTAATTAGATAGTGGCAACTTACTTTAGATTTTATATTGGTTAATTTCTCAATTGCTTTTTTTTCTATCTTCATTCCAGTATAGTGAAAAATGATAAATTTAATTTGATTTAACTTTCTTTTATTGGGATCAAAATTTGGAGAATAATTTAAGTTTATTTTCATATTCATGTAGGTTCAAATTTAGGCTAGTTATAAACACTTTGTGGACATTTTTTCAAATTAAATGCTATCTTACTTATTTAAATTATATGTTATACAATTCAAAATAATGAAAAAAATTTTAATAGTACTATTTTCAATTTTTCTTCTATCTTTAAATGCAAATGCTGGTTCTGATGGAGAATTGGTATTAAAAGAAAAAGAAAGTGAAACAAAAAAGATTAAAGACTGCTTTGAACCACTTAATAGAGCAACATTTTCTTTCAACCAAGGTTTAGATAGAGTAATCATAAAACCTATTGCAAAAGGGTATAGGAAATTGCCTGATCCAATTCAAAAAGGAACAAGCAATGCTGTAAAAAATATATCCACTTTAGTGACTATACCAAATAATATTTTACAAGGTGATGTAAAAACAGCAATTATAAATACTGGACGATTAGCATTAAATACAACTATTGGATTATTAGGCACAGTGGACGTTGCAAATAAAATGGGTTTTCCTAAATATGTAAAAGAGGATTATGGACAAACGTTAGGCAAATGGGGCTTTGGTCCAGGTTGTTATTTGGTTTTACCTGTCCTTGGACCTTCAACAATTAGAGATACGTCTGGATCGTTTGTTAATATTTTAGGTGGAGACCCTTGGTACAACGCATCTGTTCATGGTAACAATGAGTTTTTAAGTGAAGGACTTTATATAACGTCAAGAGCTGTTGAAGGCATTGATTTTAGGGCAAACAATATCGAGTCTTTTGACAATCTTGAAAAAAATTCAATAGATTTTTATGCATCTGTTAGAAGTTTATATTTACAAGATAGAGAAAATAAAATTAATAATAATCAAAGAGGAAATATAGACGTCATATACAAAGACGAAGAGGACTGGGAAGAAATAGAAAACAAATAGTCATTAAAATGAAAAAAATTCTTTTTATATTATTTTTATTTAATTTTAATCTTGGAAATGCATTTTCAATGGCTGCAGATGTTTTTGTTCAGTCTACTGTAAACAGAGCATCCAATATACTCTCAAAAAATATTTCTAAAGAAAAAAAAATAGAAGAATTAAAAGCTATAGCTAAAGAAACTGTTGATATTGAAGGGGTGGGTTTTTATTCATTAGGTTCTGCAAGAAAAAATTTAGATGATAATCAAAAGAAAAAGTATTTAGATTTATTTGAAGGATATTTTTTGAAAAGTTTTTCAAGTAGACTTTCAGAATATACTAATCCTGAAATCGAAGTAAAAGATAAAGAAGTTTTAAATAAGAATTATACAATTGTTAATAGTATATTAGTTGCTACCTCTGAAAGGCCTGAAATAAAAATTGATTGGAGAGTTTATACAAAAAATCCCGAGAACCCTCTCATTAGAGATTTAATTATTGAAGGACTTAGTTTGGCAAGAACTCAAAAAGAAGAGTTCGCGTCAATTTTAAATTCAAATGATGGTGATATAAATTCTTTATATCTTGCTTTAGAAAAGTTTTCACAGAACTAAATTTTTGGTGGGCCCGCCAGGACTCGAACCTGGGACCAATACATTATGAGTGTACTGCTCTAACCAACTGAGCTACAGGCCCAAAACTCATAATTAGTTATATCATTTTTTTAAAGTTATCAATTAAAGATAATTCAATAATGGTGGGCCGTGTTGGTTACGCTCCAACTACCCCTGCAATGTCAATGCAGTACTCTACTATTGAGCTAACGGCCCAGTATTAACTTTCTAAGAAACTTTTTAGCTGTTTTGAACGACTTGGATGTTTTAATTTTCTAAGTGCTTTAGCTTCAATCTGTCGAATTCTCTCTCGAGTAACTGAAAACTGTAAACCAACTTCTTCAAGTGTGTGATCTGTGTTCATTCCAACACCAAATCTCATCCTCAAAACCCTTTCTTCTCTTGGTGTTAATGTTGATAGAATTTTTGTAGTTGCTTCTCCAAGATTTGACTTAATTGCCTGCTCTAATGGTGCCAATGCTTTAGTGTCTTCAATAAAATCACCCAAACTACTGTCCTCTTCATCTCCAACCGGTTTTTCTAATGAAACAGGTTCTTTTGAGATTTTTAGTACTTTTCTAACTTTATCTAAGGGCATTCTTAATTTTTGAGCTAATTCTTCTGGAGTAGCTTCTCTACCAAACTCACTAAGTATCAATCTTTGAGTTCTAACTATTTTATTAATTGTTTCAATCATGTGCACTGGAATACGAATGGTTCTTGCTTGGTCAGCAATTGATCTGGTGATTGCTTGTCTTATCCACCAAGTTGCATATGTTGAAAATTTATAACCTCTACGATATTCAAATTTATCAACTGCTTTCATCAATCCTATATTTCCTTCTTGAATTAAATCTAAAAACTGAAGACCTCTGTTTGTATATTTTTTAGCAATTGAAATAACTAATCTTAAATTAGCTTCAACCATTTCTTTTTTTGCTATTCGTGACTCTTTTTCACCTTTTTGAACTCTGCTTACAAGTTTTTTAAAATCAGTTACTGATATTCCAAGTTTATGACTAATTTCTATGAGTCTTTCTCTTATATTTTTGAATTCTTCTTTATTTTTTGTAAAGAATTGTTTCCAAACATTATTAGTATCTAAAAACTTTTTAAGATTTGGATTAATTTCATTACCAACATAAAATTTAATAAACTCATTTCTTGGGATTTGGTGATCCATTGCAAGTCGAAGAAGATTTCCTTCTAAGGATATAATTTTTTTGTTTTCTGCGTAATGTTTCTGTACCAATTCTTCTAGCACTGATGGAGATAACTGTAATGATTTTATATTTTCCAAAATATCATTAACAATTTTTTGATATCCTTTTTCTTTTGCTGGGGAAAAATTACTTGAATTTAAAACACATTCTAATTTTTCATTTTGATATTTAATTAGTTTTGTATATTCTTTTGTCAAAGTATTAACTGTTTTTAAAACTTTAGGTTTAATCTCTGTTTCCATGGCTGCAAGAGTCGGATTAAAATCATCTTCATCATCCGAGGATCCCTCGTCCTTATCTGTTTCTCCTGCATTTTTTTGTTTTGCACTTGGGCCTGTAGTTTCATCTTCCATATAGTTAGTATCGATATCAATAATTTCTCTAACTAATATTTCATCTTTTTGTAATTTTTCGTTCCATTCAAAAAACTGCTGAGCAGTAATTGGACTTTGTGAAAGTGCAATTAACATTACATCTTTCCCAGCTTCTATTCTTTTTGCAATTGCAATTTCACCTTCACGAGATAAGAGTTCTACCCCACCCATTTCTCTTAAATACATTCTTATAGGATCATCACTCTTCTCAATTGTTTTGCCTTCTTCTTTATTTAAATTTTCTTTTTTTCTTAGTACTTTAAAATCTGATTTTTTTTCAACTAAAGTAATATTTTCATCTAAAATATGAATAAATGCTTGAGCTAGATTTTCATCAGATAAATTCCTCTTTCCTAAAGATTTACTTAGTTCCTCATAAGTTATGAAACCTCTATGGGTTCCACGACCCATTAATCTAGCAAATGATTTTGTTATAATTCTTTCCACAGCAATTTAAGTTTGGAAGTCTTATATAATGTCAAATCTGCAAAAATCCATTGTTAATTTAGTCTGATTAATTAAGATTCTGCTTTTTTTTTAACTCTTTCAGCTCATTAAAAGTGGACTCACTCATGTCGACTGAAAATTTTGATTCTAATTCCTGAATTCTAAACTCAAGATCATAGTTCATTAGATCTCTAGAAATATCTTCTAATAATTCAATGATCTTTTGTTCATCATTAAGATGATTTTTTAAAATATGTTTTATTGGAGCAAATTTATTTATTTTATCTAACAGTTGATTGTCTAAATTTAAGTCTTGCATTTCAATTTGTTGATTTGCTTTTAGTTTTTCAATCATATGTTCAAATAATTTTTTATTAACCTCAGTAAATAATTTTATATTTTCAACTAAATGAATATTTGCTTGTAGTAAATTAAGATTATTCATTAACAAATATAATAAAGAGTATTCTTTAAGTTCAACCCCAGTGAGTGATTGACTTTCGTTGATATATTTTTTTGTACTATCTAAAGATTTGGTTTTTTTAACATAAGCTCTTTTTTTATTTTGATTTGAATGCGGTGTTAATTCTGCAATTTTTTCTAAAAAATATTCTAAAACATACTTTTTAATAAAATCATCTTTAATTGTGTTCACAATATTTCTAAGTTTTTTTTCAAATATTGCTAAAGAAGAAGGGTTATTTTCAGTCTGTTTTTTATAATGGCTAAAAATAAATTGATGTATTGAAATCTTACTTTGTTTTGTAAAATCTATGAAATTAGCCTTGCCATTTTTATTAACGAAACTGTCAGGATCTTCTTTATCTGGTAAAAATAAAAAAGAAATTTGTTTTTCAGGTTTTAATTCTTTGATTGAATTTTCTGCAGCTCTTAATGCTGCTTTATAACCACTTTCATCACCATCAAAACATATAATTATATCATCAAAAAATTGGTTAAGAATTTGAATTTGTTTATCAGTTAGTGAGGTACCAAGATTTGCAACAGCATTATCAATTCCGTTTTTACTTAAACCAACAACATCCATATAACCTTCAACCAAATAAATATGATCTACTTTGTTTGATAATTTTCTAGCTAAATCTAGATTATATAAGTTTGATCCTTTTTTAAAAAATAAAGTTTCTGGCGAGTTAATATATTTTGCAAGATAATCTAAGTTCTCTATTATTCTTCCACCTAAAGCAATCGGTTGACCAGTTATGTTGTTAATTGGAAAAATTAATCTTCCTCTAAATCTTTCTAGATAAGTATTCTTTTTTTCATCTATATAAAACAATCCAGTTTCAACTAAGGTTTGTTCACTATATTTATTTTTTAATTGTTCAAATATAATTGGATTTTTTTCTACATATCCTATTTTAAATTTTTTTACATCCTCTTTAGTTAAAGATCGGTTTTTTAAATATTCTCTAGCATTTGAATATTGTTCGTTTTTGATCAGCTCATTATGGTAAAAATCAACATATTCATTATAGATTGATTTATATTCATTCCATTTTTTTTCTCGTTCTTCATCTTTTTTTGAAAACAAATATGGCTGCATACCTGCTAATTGAGCCAAATGCTTCACAGCTTCTCCGAACTTTAAATTTTGAGTTTTCATTACAAAATCAAAAATATTTCCATGTTCTGAGGTAGCAAAACAATGATAAAATTCTTTCTCATCATTAACTGTAAATGAAGGTGTTTTTTCGTTTTTAAATGGAGATAAACCTACAAATTCTTTTCCTCTTTTTTTTAATGAAACTGTTTTTGAAACAACTGTTGATACCTTCAACCTTGTCTTAATTTCATCTAAATACTCTTTGGGGTATTTCATTAAGTATTCAATAATTCCTTGATTATTGATCCAGCTTTAGAAAAATCAATTTCATCAGAATGAGATTTTTTTAACTCACCCATTATTTTGCCCATATCTTTTATTGAACTCGCGCCTAATTTAGAGATTAATTCGGCACATAGTTTTTTGGTGTCTTCTTCGCTCATTTGTTTAGGTAAGAAACTTGTTAAAATTTCATATTCATTTTGTTCAACTTCCAAAAGATCAGTTCTGTTATTTTTTTTATAGATTTCAATAGATTCGGCTCTTTGTTTAACCATTTTTTTAAGAAGCTTTTTTATATCTTCATCATCTGTGTCTTTTTTGTTGGGGCCAGAACGATTGGCAATGTCTAAATCTTTAATAGAAGATAAAATTAACCTGTAGGTTGATATTTTATTTTTATCTTTTGATTTTAGAGCATTTTTATATTCGTTTTCGATAGTGTTCTTTAATGACATAATTTTTTTAATCTACTTCAAAGAAAAAATTCTTCAAAAGAAAAATTGTTTTTTTACAATTTTATAATACATCTCTGTTGCGATAATAAAGCAATTATTGTATTAACCTTTAACTCATGAGTTGTAATTGATCAAAAATTCAAAAAAAATAAACTCAAAAAATAATCATCAAATTAATACAGGCGTTTTAGTTCTTGAAAACAAGAAGGTATTTAAAGGAATAGGTATTGGCCATGAAGGAGAAGCTACTGGAGAAGTGTGTTTCAACACTTCTTTAACTGGTTACCAGGAAATAATCTCAGATCCATCTTATGCCGGTCAAATTATTAATTTTACCTTTCCGCATATTGGAAACGTTGGAACTAATAAAGAAGATATAGAGTCTGATAAGATATGGACCAAAGGAGTAATTTTTAATTCTGAAATAACTGATCCATCAAACTATAGAGCTTTTTTACACCTAGACGTGTGGCTAAAGAAAAATAAAATTGTTGGTTTAACTGGTCTTGATACTAGAAGTTTAACTAATTTTATTAGAGACGAAGGAGCACCAAAAGGAACAATTGCTTTCTCAAAAAAACAAAAATTCAATATAAGCAAATTAACAAATACGACTTTAAAATGGAGTGGATTAAAAAATCTAGATCTCGCTAAAGAAGTATCAACTCCAAAAAATTATATTTGGAAGGGTTTTAAAACTTGGAAAAAGAAAGATGGATTTTTAAAAAATAAAAAAAATCAATTTCATGTTGTTGCGATAGATTATGGAGTCAAAAAAAATATTTTAAGATATTTTTCTGATTTTAATTGCAAAGTGACAGTAGTACATTGCAAAACATCTGCTGAAAAAATTTTAAGTCTTAAACCAAATGGAATATTTTTGTCAAACGGACCTGGCGATCCTGCTGCAACTGGAAAATATGCAATAAATATTATCAAAGAACTTATTAAAAAAAATTTACCAATATTTGGCATTTGTTTGGGTCACCAGATTCTCGCTTTAGCACTTGGCGGTAAAACAAAAAAAATGAAGTTAGGTCATAGAGGTGCAAATCATCCAGTAAAAAATTTAATTCATGACAATGTAGAAATCACTAGTCAAAACCATGGCTTTGAAGTTGTTAAAGAAACTTTACCGAAAAATATTCAAGTCACTCATAAATCATTATTTGATAATAGTATTGAGGGTATTAAGTTAAGAAATAAACCCGTATTTTCAGTTCAATATCACCCCGAGTCTAACCCTGGACCACAAGATAGTGTCTATTTATTTAAAGAATTTATTAACAATATGAAAAAAAATGCCAAAAAGAAAAGATCTTAAAAAAATATTAGTTGTTGGTGCTGGTCCAATTATTATTGGCCAAGCATGTGAGTTTGATTATTCAGGAACACAAGCTTGTAAAGCTTTAAAAGATGAAGGTTATAAAGTTGTTTTAATTAATTCCAACCCTGCAACCATCATGACAGATCCAGATGTTGCAGATAAAACTTATATAGAGCCAATCACATTAGAGGTTCTAGAGAAAATTCTTATAAAAGAAAAACCAGATGCAATTCTTCCAACAATGGGAGGCCAAACTGCTCTAAATCTTGCAATGGAGGCAGAGAAAAAAGGGATATTAAAAAAATACAAAATAGAACTTATTGGTGCAAATTCTAAAGCAATTTCTAATGCTGAAGATCGAAAGAAATTTAGAAAAAATATGATTGATATTGGTTTAGATTTACCAAAATCTGAGATTGTTAATAATATCAATCAAGCTTCTAAAGTTCTAAATAAAATTGGTTTGCCTGCAATCATTAGACCTGCATTTACCCTAGGTGGTCTAGGTGGTGGAATAGCAAAGAATAAAAAAGAATATCTTAAAATTATAAAAAATGGATTACACGAGTCACCAGTTAGCCAGGTTCTTGTAGAAGAGTGTTTAGAGGGTTGGAAAGAATTTGAGATGGAAGTTGTAAGAGATAAAAAAGACAACTGTATCATCATTTGCTCAATAGAAAATATTGATCCGATGGGAATTCACACAGGAGATTCTGTAACTGTTGCTCCAGCTTTAACTCTTACTGATAAAGAATATCAAGTTATGAGAAATGCCTCTATTGCATGTTTAAGAAAAATTGGAGTTGAGACAGGTGGATCCAATGTTCAATTTGCAATCAATCCAAAAAATGGACGAATGGTTGTTATTGAAATGAATCCAAGAGTATCTAGATCATCAGCACTTGCATCTAAAGCAACTGGGTTTCCAATTGCAAAAGTAGCGGCTAAGCTCGCGGTTGGTTATACTTTAGACGAACTTAAAAATGAGATTACAAAAGTAACACCTGCTTCTTTTGAACCAAGTATTGATTATGTAGTAACTAAAATACCAAGGTTTACTTTTGAAAAATTTTCTACCTCGCCAGCGACTTTAGGTACTTCAATGAAATCTGTTGGTGAGGCAATGGCTATAGGGAGAAACTTCAAAGAATCTGTTCAAAAAGCATTGGTTTCTCTAGAAACTGGTTTTTCTGGTTTTGACCAAATATTCAATTTAAATAAAAAACAAATCGAAAAAAAACTTAAAGATCATATTCCAAATAAAATGCTTCTTGTTGCGGAGGCTTTAAGAAAAAAAATTAGCTTAAAAAGAATATATAGTTTATCTAAAATTGATCCTTGGTTCTTAGGACAAATTAAAGAAATTGTTGATAATGAATTAACTATTAAAAAAAGAGGTCTTCCAAAAGATTACAATGAATTTAATAGAATTAAATCTATTGGTTTTTCAGACAAAAAATTAGCAGAGCTTACTAATTCCTCAGAAGATACGGTAAGAAGAAAAAGAACAGCTCTTAAAGTGCTACCTGTATACAAAAAAGTCGATACCTGTGCTGCTGAATTTAAATCATTTACGCCTTACATGTACTCAACTTATCAAAGAAATTTTTCAATAACTTCTGAGTGTGAAGCAGATCCATCAAATAAAAAGAAAATAATAATTTTAGGTGGTGGACCTAACAGAATAGGCCAAGGGATTGAGTTTGATTATTGTTGTTGTCAGGCAAGTTTTTCTTTGAAAGACGCAGGTTTTGAGACCATCATGGTTAATTGTAACCCTGAAACTGTATCTACAGATTATGACACAAGTGACCGGTTATATTTTGAACCCTTGAAAGAAGAGTATGTATTTAACATTATTAAAAAAGAGCAAGAAAAAGGAAATCTAATAGGTGTTATTGCTCAGTTTGGAGGACAAACTCCAATAAAGCTTGCTAAATTTTTAAATGATAACAAACTTCCAATTTTAGGAACACAATATAACTCAATAGATTTAGCAGAGGATAGAGATCAATTTAGAAATTTATTAATTAAATTAAATTTAAAACAAGCTGATAGCGGGATTGCAAAGACATTTAAAGAAGCAATCAAAATATCAGAAAAAATTGGCTTACCACTAGTGGTTAGGCCTTCATATGTTCTGGGTGGAAGAGCAATGGAAATTGTTCATGAAAAAAGTCAGTTAAAAAACTTTGTTGAAGAAGCATTTAAAGCTGCTGAAGAAAATCCAATTCTAATTGATAAATTTCTAGATCATGCAATGGAAGTTGATGTGGATGCTATTTCTGATGGTAAAGATGTTTATGTGGCAGGTATCATGCAACATATTGAAGAGGCAGGAATTCATTCTGGGGACTCAGCTTGTAGTTTGCCACCAGTATCTATTAAACCATATCTAATAAAAGAAATTGAAAACCAAACAAAGAAACTAGCTCTAGCCTTAAAAGTAAAAGGTTTTATGAATATTCAATATGCAATCAAGAAAGATGAAATTTATATTATTGAAGTAAACCCTCGTGCTAGTAGGACTGTGCCTTTTGTATCAAAAGCAAAAGGAATTCCACTTGCAAAGATTGCATCAAGAATAATGGCTGGTGAAAAACTTTCTAAATTTAATCTTAAAGATAAATCAAAAGGAATGTATGCAGTAAAAGAAGCTGTATTTCCTTTTAATAAATTTCCAAATAGCGATTTGCTGTTAGGACCTGAGATGAAATCTACAGGTGAAGTGATGGGATTTGATAAAGATTTTGGAATGGCTTTTGCTAAAAGTCAGATTGCTGCAGCTAATTCTCTTCCAAAAGAAGGACTTGCATTTATATCTTTAAAAGACTCTCACAAAGATGAGGGTATTGATCTTGCAAGAGAGCTAATTAAAAATAATTTTAAATTATGTGCAACCAAAGGTACTGCTGAATACATACAAAAACATGGCATGAAATGTAAAATTATTAACAAGGTAAGCAGTGGTAGTCCTCATATTGTTGATGTTTTAGACTCGAAAAAGATCGCACTTGTAATTAATACAGGTGGTGGAAATAGTGAGCACAGATTAAATGATGCAATTGCACTTCGAAGAGCAACTCTTAAAAATAAGGTTCCTTATTGCACCAATATGTCTACTGCTCTTGCATGTTTAAATGCTATCAAGTCTCTTAAAACAAAGAAACTAGAAGTTAAATCTTTGCAAGATATTTAGGAATTTACTTTCCAATCAGTTTCGAAAGTTACATAGTTTACTTGTAAACATCGTCTTTCTTTAAGAATGCTCTTTTTTTCCATGCCGTGCCAAGTATTTGGTCCACTGGTAAAAAAATAACCATAGTTATTTCTATAAGGCAGTGTTTTAACTTTCTCTAATTTTTCATTGTAAAAATCAGTCCCTAAATCTTCGGACTCATTTGTTTTATTTACAAAAATTAATCCTGACATTAATTTTTCTTTGATATCACAGTGTGGTTTGAGCCAAAATCCCTCTCTATCACAAATTACTTCGACTCTAACATATGAATTAGATAAATCTTTATTGATCATTTTAGATATTGTTTCATGTGTATCTTTAGACTGTAGCTCATTAATAAATTTTACAAGATTTGGAAATTGTGAACTATTTTCTTTAGTGACAAAACATCTAAATTTAATTGCTTTACCACCAGACGAAATACCTTCTCTAAACTCAGCGGCACCACCATCTATTGCACGGGTTCCATCATAATTTAAATTATGCTGACTTAAATCTGGGATATCAGCTTTAACTATCTCTTCAATTGCTCCTTCATTTAAAGCATCACTATATTCCCAATGATCAAATGGTGTTTCATATTTTTTTGAATTATTTTTTATAGAATTTAAAAATGACATTAAGGTTGAATTTTTTCTTTTATTATTTTTGCTACTCTATTCGTTTCATCTAGTTTTTCATAGTTCCATTTTTCTATTTCTTCACCTAAGTTTCTAGTGATATTTAATTCTCTAAATAAATTTCTAAATCTTTGGAATCTTTTGTCATTCTTTTTTGGTAAAATATTAGCAACATAAATTGGTTTACCAGTCAAAGCGGCTTCTGAAATCATTGAACTAGAGTCACATGTAACAACAATATTTTCAGATAAAGCTAATGCAGATAAATATGCCTTTTTATCTACATTCATAATCACTGTATGATTTTCTCCAAAAAACTCTTTAGCATAATGAATTGTATTTATTGGGGTTCTCATTGAGGGGATTACTACTAATTGAAAATTATATTTCTTCATTAATTTATAAAACATTGAGAAAATATGTTTCATATTCTTGGTTGAATAATCATAGTATTTTGTTGGTCCACCCACAATTAAGCACCAAACTTTTCTTTCATCTTGTTTGATAAAGGGCTTTAAATAATCTTTATTGTCCTCAATTTCTTTCTCTGAAAGATAATGAATAGCTCCTTTAGTGCTAATAACATTTTCGCCACTTATTCCATCATGTTCAGGTGCAACAACAACATCAAAATATTTAAAATCTATTTTTGGATCTTGGATATGAATATTAAAAACCTTTTTTTTAGAAATACTTTTTAAGTGAATAGATGGAATTACGCTTTTTCTTCCACATGAGATTATTATATCAAAATCGTTATCTTCAATCTTTTTATAAACATTTTGAGAAATTGGAGTAAATTTAGGCGGAACAAGTTTCCAAATACTTTTTAGTTCAACCTTGTGGTGTGTAAAATTAATATCAAGCGCTTTTGCAAGTCCCTCGACCTGACTAATCATTCCATGCATCCCTTGAGTTAATAATAAACCTTTTAATTTAGACATTAATCACTATATAGCTTTCATATGAGTCAAAATCCAACTAAACACACAAAAGTGTTAATAATTGGATCTGGTCCTGCCGGATACACAGCTGCCGTTTATGCTGCACGAGCAATGCTAAATCCTATCCTTGTTCATGGAGCTCAACCAGGTGGACAATTAACAACAACAACAGATGTAGAAAATTTTCCAGGCTTTGCAGAAGTAATACAAGGACCATGGTTAATGGATCAAATGCGAGATCAAGCAAAAGCTGTTGGAACAGAAATGATAGAAGACCATATTGGTTCTGTAAATTTAAAATCTACACCATTTGAAGCTGTCGGTGATAGTGGTCAAAAATATACTGCAGATAGCATAATTATTTCAACAGGCGCACAAGCAAGATGGTTAAACATTAAATCTGAACAAGAATTTAGAGGATTTGGAGTTTCAGCATGTGCTACATGTGATGGTTTCTTTTTTAAAGATAAAGAAGTTGCTGTAGTTGGGGGTGGTAATGCTGCAGTAGAAGAAGCCATGTTTCTTACGAAATTTGCATCAAAAGTAAAATTAATACACAGAAGAGATAGTTTGAGAGCAGAAAAGATGCTTCAAAAGAAATTGATGGAAAATAAAAAAATTGAAATAGTTTGGGACTCTGTTGTTGAGGATGTTTTGGGTGATAGTGAACCCAAAAATGTTAAAGGTATAAAAATTAAAAATTTGAAAACTGAAAAAACAGAAGAAGTAAAATTAGATGGTTTATTTATTGCTATTGGTCACGATCCAGCAACTCAGCTTTTCAAAGATCAATTAGAAATGGATAAAGAAGGTTACTTAATTACAAAACCAGATTCGACTGAAACAAATATTCCTGGAGTTTATGCTGCAGGTGATGTTAAAGATAAAACTTTTCGACAAGCAGTTACAGCAGCTGGTATGGGATGTATGGCTGCATTAGAAGCAGAAAAATTCTTATCTCATTAGTTTGAGATTACAATTAATAACAAGTTAAATGGAGAAATGTTATGACTGATAAAGTGCTATTAACTGGAATAAGTGGATGGATAGCAAAACATACTGCAATAGAATTATTAAATTCAGGTTACGAAGTTTTGGGTACTGTTAGAAGTGATGATGTAATTTCTCAGACAAAAGAAACCATTAGCAAATATGCTTCGATAGATAAGTTATCTTTTATTAAACTTGATCTTTTAAGTGACGAAGGTTGGGAAGAAGCTGCAGAGGGATGTAAATATATAATTCATATGGCTTCCCCTTTTCCTATGAAGGTTTCAAAAAATAGAGAAAATTTAATCCCAGTTGCAAAAGATGGAACTTTAAGAGTTTTAAAAGCTGGCATAAAAGCAAATGCAGAGCAATTTGTGGTTACATCTTCGATAGCAGCAATGTTTAGAAAGCCAAATAGATCAAATCCTTATTCATTTAGTGAAAATGATTGGACTGATGAAAATTGGGTTGAAGGAGTTAATGATTATTTTCTATCAAAAACAGTTGCTGAAAAAGCAGCCTGGGAATTAATGGAAAGTAATGGAATTAAAAATAATCTAACTTGTATAAATCCTGGTGGTGTATTTGGAGATGCTTTGGATACTAAAGGTGGAACCTCGATTGAATATGTAAAACAATTTTTAAAAGGTAAGTTTCCAGCAACTCCTAAATGGGGAATATTAATATCCGATATTAAAGATGTTGCAAAATCTCATGTGGCATGCTTGGGAAACTCAAAAGTTGGTGGCAGAAGATTAATTATTGGTAAAGAAGTTAAAACACTACTTGAAACATCAAAAATTTTAGCTGAAGCATTACCAGAGTATGCAAAAAAACTACCTAAAAAAACTTTACCAAATTTTATGGTTAAGATTATTAGCATGTTGGACTCGAGCGCAAAAACTATGATACCCGATCTTGAACTAGAGATGAAACCAGAGACAAAATATGCTGAAGAATTAATTGGTTTTGAGTTTAAACCAGCAAGTGGTGCTTTGGTTGATGCAGGAAAATCTGTAGTTAGATTAGGTTTAGTATAAAGTTTATTTTACCAAATCTGAAATTTGATCTGACTCAAAGATTTTTTGATCAATATTATTATTCGCAAGTTTAATCATAGCTTTTGCAATTGTTTCTGAATGAATTGATCTCATTTTCTTTAATGGTCCAACAAATAAAGGGTTTAGAAGCTTAAAAATTATTATTCCTATTTTCTCACCCAATCTAAATTCTTTTCTGTTACCCAATATAAATGAGGGTCTCATAATTCCTATTTTAGAAAAACCTAAACTAAGGATCTCTTCCTCTACCAAACCCTTATATTTTAAATAATCTCCTGAACTTTTAGAATTAGCATATCCTGAAGATACAAAAAAATAAGATTTAATATCATTAGATTTTGCAATTTGGGCTACTTGTTTTGGGATATCTAATTCAATTCTTTGATATTCATTTTTATCAGGAGAATTTTTTTTTGTTGTGCCAATACAAAAAAAACATTCATCTCCTTCAATTTCTTCTTTGTGTTTTTCTAAATTATTAAAATCAGTTTGAATTACTTCAATTTTTGAGTTGTTTATTTGAATTGAAGAACGCACAAATATTTTAATTTTAGAGTAATTATCATTCTGAATAAGTTGATTTAAAACATGACCTCCAACCAATCCAGTTGAGCCAAATACTAGTGCTGTTTTCACTTCTTAAGAAAGGCTTTCGCAAAAGGATTTTATTCTATCCATTGCTTTCTTCAAATTTTGCATTGAAGTAGCATAAGAAATTCTAAAGTATCCATCTAAACCAAATGCAGATCCTTGAACAACTGCAACATTAGATTGCTCAAGTAGTTTTTGAACAAACTCGGTGTCAGTTTTCAATTTAGTTTTTTTATTTAACAATCCCTTACAACTTGGAAATACATAAAATGCCCCATTAGGGGTTAAACAATTTATACCTTTAATGCTGTTTAAACTTTTAACTACAAAATCTCTTCTTTCTTTAAAAGCTTTAGATCTCTTTTTTATGAAACCTTGGTTTCCATTTAAAGCTTCAACTGCAGCAGCTTGACTGATAGATGATGGGTTTGATGTAGATTGAGATTGAATTTTACCAATTGCTTTAATGATATCTTTTGGTCCAGCGGCATACCCTATTCTCCAACCTGTCATTGCATACGATTTACTAACCCCATTCATTGTCAAAGTTCTATCTTTTAACTTTGAATTTTGAGCAATCGTATAAAAATTAAAATTATCATATGCTATATGTTCATATATATCATCACTCAAAATATGAACTTTTTTATTTCTAATTAAAACTTTTGCTAAATCTTCAATTTCTTTTTTTGAATAACCTGCCCCAGTTGGATTGGAAGGTGAATTTAAAATCACCCATTTTGTTTTTTTAGTAATAGCTTTTTTTAATTTACTTGCAGTAAGTTTAAATCCTTCTTCTTCTGTACACTTTACTATCTTTGGTTTGCCGCCCGCTAATAAAACCATATCAGGATAAGAAACCCAGAAAGGTGCAGGAATAATTACTTCATCACCTTTATTTAAAGTTGCCATGAACGCATTATAAAGAACTTGTTTTCCACCTGTTCCAACAGTGATTTGATCAGTAGTGTAATTAATTTTGTTTTCTCTTTTAAACTTATCTACGATTGCTTTTTTTAAAGCAGGTGTTCCATCTACAGCTGTGTATTTGGTTTCTCCACTTTTGATAGCTTTAATTGCAGCATTTTTAATATTATCTGGTGTATCGAAATCTGGTTCTCCAGCCCCAAGTCCAATTACATCTTTTCCTGCTGCTCTAAGTTCTCTTGCTTTTTGAGTAACTGCAATAGTTGGTGATGGTTTAATTCGTTTTAAACTGTCTGATATTATGCTCATTGAAATATAAATAAATTCTAATACGCTGTTTAATATATGGAAAATACTTATCAAGATTTAATTACAGATATTCAGAGTAAAAATCCTAAAATTGGTGGAAAACTCGAAGGTGGAAAAAAATTCAAAATTAAGTCTGATTTTAAACCTGCAGGTGATCAACCAGAAGCTATTAAGAAATTAGTAAATGGTGCAAATAAAGATCAATTTAATCAAGTATTACTTGGAGTTACAGGATCTGGAAAAACTTTTACAATGGCAAAGGTAATCGAGGCCACTAATAGACCAGCATTGATACTTGCTCCAAACAAAACGCTAGCAGCACAACTCTATGGAGAAATGAAAACATTTTTCCCAGATAATGCAGTTGAATACTTTGTTTCTTATTATGACTATTACACTCCAGAAGCTTACGTTCCAAGATCTGACACTTACATAGAAAAAGAGGCATCGATTAATGAACAGATTGATCGAATGAGACACTCGGCCACCAGATCTCTTTTAGAAAGAGATGATGTTTTAATTGTAGCAAGTGTTTCATGTATTTATGGATTAGGTTCCGTTGAGGCGTACAGTAAGATGACGCTAACTCTTCAAAAAAATTATGATTACAACAGAGAAGAAATAATTAAATCTTTAGTTGCTTTACAATACAAAAGAAATGATCAAAATTTTTATAGAGGAACATTTAGAGCAAGAGGAGAATATTTAGAAATATTTCCCTCACATCTAGAAGATAGAGCTTGGAGGCTTTGTCTATTTGGAGATAAATTAGAGCAAATTGAAGAGTTTGATCCTTTGACAGGGGATAAAGTTAGAGAGCTAAGTTTAGTAAAAGTCTATGCGAATAGTCATTACATAACTCCTAAGCCTACAATCGAGCAGGCAGTTATTAATATTAAAAAAGAATTAGAAATAACTTTAAAAAAACACAGAGCAGAAAATAAATTATTAGAGGCTCAAAGATTAGAGGAAAGAACTAAGTTTGATTTAGAAATGATTGAAGCAACTGGTTCTTGTGCAGGAATTGAAAACTATTCAAGATTTTTATCTGGAAGAAAACCAGGAGAACCTCCTCCTACTCTATTTGAATATTTTCCAGATAACACTTTGATATTTGTTGATGAATGTCATGTAACTGTTCCACAACTTAATGGAATGTACAAAGGAGATAGATCAAGAAAAAGTACTCTTGCAGAATATGGTTTTAGACTGCCATCATGTATGGATAATAGACCATTAAAGTTTGAAGAGTGGGATTTAATGAGAACTCAAACTGTATTTGTATCTGCAACACCAGGACCGTGGGAACTAGAGCAAACAAAAGGGAAATATATTGATCAGGTTATAAGACCAACCGGTCTAATTGATCCTGTAGTTGAAATTAGACCTGCAAAAAACCAGGTAGATGATTTGATGCATGAGTGCAAAAGAGTAGTTGAAAATAATTATCGAGTTTTGGTCACAACTCTTACGAAGAAAATGGCAGAAGATTTAACTGAATACCTTCACGAAAATGGAATTAAAGTTAGATATCTTCACTCAGACATCGATACTTTGGAGAGAATTGAAATAATGAGAGATTTGCGGATGGGTGTATTTGATGTTTTAGTTGGTATTAACTTATTAAGAGAAGGTCTTGATATACCTGAATGTGCATTAGTTGGAATTTTAGATGCAGATAAAGAAGGTTTTTTAAGATCAGAAACATCACTTATTCAAACAATAGGAAGAGCTGCAAGAAACGTGGACGGAAAAGTTATTTTGTATGCTGACAAAGAAACTAAAAGTATAAAAAAAGCAATTGCTGAAACTGACAGAAGAAGGAATATTCAATTAGCTTATAATAAAAAACATAAAATTAGCGCTACATCAGTTAAAAAAGAAATAAGCGATGTTTTAGAAAGTGTTTATGAAAAAGACTATGTGAAAATAAGTGAAGGCTCTAATGTTGGTGGAAACTTAAAAAAACACCTTAAAGCACTAGATAAAAAGATGAAGGAAGCTGCTTCTAATCTTGAATTTGAAGAAGCCGCTAAAATTAGAGATGAAATAAGAAAGTTGGAAAGCAGTGAATTAGAAATTACATTAAATCCAAAAATAAGGCAGTATGATGTAAAAAATAAACTTTATCCAAAAGGTCGGTCAACAATGGGCATGCCCGGAACAAAAGTTACAAAGAAAAGAGATAAAAAATGGAAGCACGGAAAATAATTATAACAGGTGGAGCAACAAGAATTGGTGCTGCAATTGCAAAAAAATTATCTGGTTCTAATAAAGAAATTTTAATTCATTTTAATAAATCAAAATCAAAAGCTGAGAATTTAAAAAAAGAACTATCAAATAATGGTACTAGAGTTTACTTGGTTAAAGGTGATTTAAGTAAAGAAAATGATGTAAATAAAATTGTAAAATATGCAAAATCAAAACTTAAATATTTTGATTGTCTAATTAATAACGCTTCTTTATTTGAAAATGATAAATTGGAAAACTTTACAACAGATAGTTGGGGGCAACATTTAAGAACAAATCTAAGAACACCTGCATTGTTATCAAAAGAATTTGCAAAAAATGTCAAAGGAACAAATAACAATATAATTAATATTATTGATCAAAGAGTATTTAAACTAACCCCATATTTTTTTTCGTACACAATTAGTAAAACTGGACTGTATACTTTGACTAAAACTAGTGCTATGAGTTTAGCTCCAAAGATTAGAGTAAACGGCATTGCACCTGGGCCTACTATTAAAAATCAAAGACAATCTGAAAAACATTTTAGAAAACAATACCTAGCAACTCCTTTGAAAAGACAAGTAGATGTTGAACAAATATGTAATGCTGTTGACTTTTTTATAAAAAATATATCTATTACAGGACAAGTTTTAGCAATAGATAGTGGGCAGAATTTAAACTGGCAAACACCAGATATAATGGGCAAAGAATGAAAAGAAGTAGTTTTAAGATTGTAAGAATAAATAAAAACAAAAATCTTTTTAATTACGAAAAGAAAATTCTAATTAATGAACTAATTTTAAATTTAAAACTTGGCTATTATGACTTTGAAAAGAAAAAGCCTCAAAAAGTTAAATTTAGCCTAGAAATTGATTACGAGGATAAAAAGCCATCAAATGATAAAGATATAAAATCGATTGTTAATTATGGAACAATTGTAAAATTGATCACAAAACTAGTTAAAAAAAAACATTACAACTTTCTTGAAACATTGGCTGAGGCTGTATTTGATGAATTATTCAAAGATCAAAGGATTGCTAAAATAATGTTGAAAATTGAAAAATTAGAAATTCTTAAGCAATGTTCCTCTGTTGGTATTCAAATTACCAAAAAAAGAAGTCATGATAAGCTCTGAAATAGGAAAAGAAGTAATTAAAAAAGAGCTCTCGCTAGTCCCTAAACTTCCTGGTGTCTACAGGATGCTAAATGAAAAAAATGAAATCCTTTATGTAGGAAAAGCAAAAAATCTTCCTAACAGACTTAAAAGTTATGTATCTGAAAAAAACCATATAATTAGAACAGAGAGAATGTTGTCTCAAACTAGAAAATTAGAGATAACAACTACTTCAAATGAAAGTGAAGCTCTACTTCTAGAAGCAAACCTAATTAAAAAATTTAAACCAAAATTTAATATTTTATTAAGAGATGATAAGTCATTTCCATTCATCTTTATTGGCAACAAAGATAAATGGCCACAAATTAAAAGACATAGAGGAAAAAAGACAAAAGAAGGATTTTATTTTGGACCTTTTGCATCAGCAGGTTCAGCTAACTGGACTATAAAGATGATCCAAAAAATTTTTCATCTAAGAGTTTGTGATGATACTGTTTTTAAAAATAGAGAAAGACCTTGTATCCTTTATCAAATAAAAAGATGTTCCGGACCATGTGTTGGTTATGTTGAAAAAAATGATTATCAACAAACAGTTGATGATGCTATTGAATTTGTATCAGGTAAATCAAGAAAAATTCAAAAAAATCTCTCAAGCCAAATGGAAAAGGCAAGTGAAGAATTAGATTTTGAAAAAGCAGTAATTTTAAGGGACAGAATTAAAGCTTTAAATATTATTCAATCTTCTCAAAGAATTAACGAAGCGAACTTAGTAGAGGCGGATGTTATAGCTGGATACAAAGAATCTGGCAAAACTTGTATTCAAGTATTTTTTTATCGATCAAAACAAAATTGGGGTAACCAAGCTTTTTTTCCAAAACATGACCCAGATGAAAAATTAGGAGATATTTTAAATTCATTTGTTTCACAATTTTATGAAAATAAAAGTGTGCCTTCTGCAATAATTTTATCTGAGGAAATAAAAGAAAAAGTTTTAATTGAAAAAACTTTAACTCAAAAAGAGGGAAAACAAATTAACATTAGTGTTGCTAAAAAAGGCTCAAAATTAAAAGTAGTTAATCAGGCAATAAAAAATGCAAAAGACAGTTTGAATAGAAAACTTTATGAAAGTCAGAATAATCGAGAACTTTTTGATGAAGTTGCAAAAAAATTCAATCTTGAAACAAATGTAAATTTAATTGAGGTTTATGATAACAGCCATATCCAGGGTACCAATAGTGTTGGAGCTTTAATTGCTTATGGTGATGAGGGATTTATTAAAAAAAGATATCGAAAGTTCAATATCAAGCACAAAAAAAATGAGCAAGATGATTATGGAATGATGAGAGAAGTATTAAACAGAAGATTTAAACGTGCTGTTCAAGAAAAAGATAATTATCTCACTTTTCCTGATTTAGTATTAGTTGATGGAGGAAAAGGACAATATTCAGTAGCTAGAGAAAGTTTAAATGAATTGGGACTTCACGACATTCCAATTATTGCAATAGCAAAGGGTAAATTTCGTAATAGTGGAAATGAAACATTTTTTCACAATGGCAAAGAATATAAATTCTCAAAAAATGACCCTACTCTATTTTTCCTTCAAAGGATAAGAGATGAATCGCACAGATTTGCAATCAGTGCCCACAGAGCAAAGAGAAAAAAAGGAATTAGTAAATCTTTACTGGACCAAATTGAAGGTATTGGGGCAATTAGAAAAAGAGCGCTACTAAACCATTTTGGGTCAGCAAGATCTGTTGAGTCTGCTAGTTTAGATGAAATTAAATCTGTTGAAGGTGTTGAAGAAAAAGTAGCAAAAAAGATATATAACTTCTTTCACGAATAATTATGTTAAAAAAAATTCCAAATATTCTAACAATAGGGAGAATAATAATTGTACCCTTCTTTGTTTTAGCATTTTATCTTCCAGGTTTTTATGGTGATTTAACTGCTTTGATTTTATTTATAATTGCTTCATTTACAGATTTTTTAGATGGCATGTTAGCTAGAATGTTAGGTCAAGAATCTAAATTAGGAGAACTATTAGATCCAATTGCAGATAAAATTATAGTTGCTACAGCTCTAATTTTACTGGTGATGGATGGAACAATCAGAAATTATGAGGTTATTGCAGCTATAATTATTTTAACTAGAGAAATTTTAATTTCAGGATTACGGGAATTTTTAGCAAAAGGTCAGATTAAACTTCCAGTTTCAAATCTTGCTAAACTCAAAACAGTTTTGCAAATGGTTGCCATCGGTCTTCTGCTTTCAGGAGATACTGGAAATAAAATAATCAACTTTGAAAATTATAATGCTCAAACTATTGGGATTATTCTTTTATGGTTATCAGCTGCGCTTACTTTATTTACAGGTTATGATTATTTACGAAAGGGTATTGATCACGCAATATCAGAAGATAACAAAGATTAAGCTGCTTTTTTCTTTCTCACCAGCGCTTGATAGCTTTCATTAAGATCGATGATGGTATCACAAACTTTGAATTGATTTTCTGCAATACAAGATACAGGTGTAACTTCAGCAGCAGTTCCTGTTAAAAAGCATCCTACAAAGTTAGGAAGTTCTGTTGGACTAATTTTTCTTTCATTTACTTTGATATTTTTTGATTTTGCAATTCCAATTACAGTTCTTCTAGTAATTCCATCTAAGAATGAATCTGGAATTGGTGTGTGAATTTCTCCATCTTTATCTTTAAAAAATACATTGGCCCCTGTTGCCTCAGCAATATTTCCTTCGTGATCCAACATTAAAGAATCAGTGTAACCTTGTTTTTCAGCTTCATGTTTTGATAATGTGCAGATCATATACAAACCTGATGCTTTAGTATCCCAAGGTATAGTATTAGGAGCTGGTCTTCTCCAGTTTGAAATATTTAATTTAATGCCTTCGACTTTTAGTTTTGGATCAAAGTAAGATCCCCATTCCCAAGTTGCTATTGCAACATGAATTTTTGTTTGTTGTGCTGAGATAGCCATCATTTCAGTACCTCTCCAAGCTACTGGTCTTACATACCCATTTTCTACATTCTGAGTTGCAATTATTTTATTTGAAGCAGTATTTATTTGCTCTTCAGTATAAGGAATTTCAAAACCCATTCTTCTAGCAGAATGAAAAAATCTAGATGTATGTTCCTCTAATTTAAAAATAGAGCCATCATAAACTCTTTCACCTTCAAATACACAGCTCGCATAATGCAAACCATGACTTAACACATGTAGTTTTACATCTCCCCAATCAACAAGTTCATCGTTGTACCAAATTTTTCCAGATCTTTTATCGTACGGTATCATTAGTGAAAATATTTTAAAATATCAGTGAAAAATATCTTTGTATCTTTGATATGTCAATATAACTTACCCATTATGAAAGAACTTTTATATCTTAAAGACGATCAACTTAAGGGTTTAATTGAAAAATTATTTGTTAGTTACAGAGAGACATTTTCTGACTCTAAAAAAATTTTAGATAAATATTCAATTGGTGTAGCCCACCATAAAGTTATTCACCTAATTTCATCTTATGAAGGTATCTCTATTTCAGATCTTCTAAAAAAATTAAAAGTAACTAAGCAGAGCCTCAACAGAGTTTTAAAAGATTTAATAAAGTTAGATATCGTCATATTTAAGAAAAATGATCAGGATACAAGGGTTAAACATGTGTTTTTAAACGAAAAAGGGAAGAAAATATTTGAAGAAATTTTTAATTTACAAAAAAAAAGAATTTATTCTGCTCTTTTAAATTCAACTTCAGAAGAAGTTGTTAATTTTGACAATGTATTAAATAAAATAATTAATGGATAATTTTTTAGCTCATATTTTAGTAGTTGATGACGACGATGGTATTAGATCATTAGTAAAGAAATTTTTAAACGAAAATGATTATTTAGTAACTACAGCTGACAGTGCTGAAGATGCCTCAGAGAAAATAAAAATAATAAAGTTTGATTTAATTGTACTAGATATAATGATGCCTGGAAAGAGTGGATTAGAATTTATAGAAGAAAATAAAAAAAATCTAGATACTCCAATAATACTTCTTACTGCTAAAGGAGAAGCTAAGGAAAGAATAGAAGGTCTTGAAGTTGGTGCAGATGATTATTTGCCCAAACCATTTGAACCTAAAGAATTAATTCTAAGAATAAAAAACATTTTAGATAAGACACAAAAAACTGAGCAAAAAAGAATTATTGAATTTGAAAATGTCAAAATCGACTTAAATAAACTTTTAATTATTAGAGATCAAAAAGAATTTAAAATTAACAATACTGAAAAGACAATTTTAGAAAAAATGATTAATAGTCCTGGAAAAACATTTTCAAGAGAAGATATAGGAAAATTGATTAGTCTAGATAAAGAAAGATCTATCGATGTTATTATTACTAGATTGAGAAAAAAAATTGAAATAGATCAAAAAAGTCCTAAGTTTTTGCAAACAATTAGAGGTGCAGGATATGTTCTCTGGATTGAGTAATTATTTAAAAAAAGTTTTACCAAAAAGATTATTTTATAGAGCACTTTTAATAGTTGCTGTCCCTGTAATTACTATCCAATTAATAATAACCATTGTTTTTTTTGATAGTTTGTGGATTAAAACTAATAAAGGTATGACCAGAACCCTGGTTAATGAAATTAGTGCTTTTGTAGAAGCTTATCAAAATGAGGAAAATGATAAACAAGAAGTGACAAACCTATTTTCATTATTTCTAGATTTAAATATTGAATTAGTTGTTGATGAAAAATTAAGTGATCAAAATAAAGAAAGATGGTTTAGTCCAATTGATCGAACTTTAAGAAGAGAATTGAAGTCTAAATTTTCTCCTGAGATCTTCTGGTTTAATACTACAAACTATAAAGAACTAGTTGATTTAAGAATAAAGTATGAAGATGGATATTTTAAATTTTTAGTTCCAAAAGATCGAGTCACTAGTACCTCTGCAAGAATATTTGCACTATGGATTACAGTTCCTGCAATTATAATGGTTATTATTTCACTAATATTTTTAAAAAACCAAACAAGACCAATTACAAATTTAGCTCGCGCTGCTGAAAGATTTGGAAAAGGAGAAGACATAGAAGAATTTAAACCCTCAGGAGCACTCGAGATACGTCAAGCAGGTCATGAATTTGACAAAATGAGAAAGAGAATTGAAAGACATCTTAATCAGAGAACTGAAATGTTGTCAGGTATTAGTCATGATTTAAGAACTCCTTTAACAAGAATGAAGCTACAATTAGCTTTTCTTAAAGATAAAGATGCAGTTGATAAGTTAACAGATGATATCAACGAAATGGAAAAAATGCTTAATGAATACCTGCAATTTACAAGCTCGTCATATGTTGAAAAAGACGAAATGTTTAATCTTTCAGAACTAATAGAGGAAATTATAAAAAAATATAATAATAAAAACATTTCTCATAATTTAATTCCTAGAATTTACATTAATGGCAGAAAGAACCTTATCAATAGATCTTTAAATAACTTGATTGATAACGGATTAAAATATGCAAACAAAGTTGAAATAAGCCTAACCAAAAAAAATACAAACCTATTTATAATTATCGATGATGACGGTCCAGGGATACCTAAAAAAGAACATGAAAACGTATTTAAACCTTTTTATAAGATGGACAAAGGGAGAAACGATTCAAAATCTAGTGTTGGTCTAGGACTGTCAATTGCTTCTGATATTATCAAATCCCATGGTGGTAACATTATGCTGGAAAAATCAAAATTTAATGGTCTAAGAGTTAAGATCTTTTTGCCGGTCTAGTTTTCTTCTTTTTTTTTGTTTCTAATTTTGAAATTTTATTTTCTAAATTTTCTACTCTCTTTGAAAGAATCTCAAATTCATCCTTGCTTGTAAGTTTCATTTTAAAAACAAATTCGTCTCTCTTTGACTTAAATATATTTAAGATTTCAGATGATAAATCTTTCGAAGTTATTAATCCCTGCTCTAGTAGTTTTGCAAATTTATCAATTATAAATTTAGAATTTTTCATATTTGAGATATACAATATAGATATAATTTAAAATGTTCATCAATAATTTTGACCCAGTTGCAATAGAAATATTTTCTTTAGAAATTAGATGGTATTCTCTAGCTTATATAGCTGGTATTTTATTTGGATGGTTAATAGCAAAAAAACTATTCTTAAAGAATTCTGAAATAAATAAAAATTTTGATGATTATATAACCTACTTAATCATTGGAATTATTTTAGGTGGAAGAATTGGATATGTATTATTTTATAATTTTGAATTCTATATCAATAATCTATTAGATATTTTAAAAGTATGGGAAGGTGGCATGTCTTTTCATGGAGGAGTAATTGGTATTGTTATCGCAACTATATTGTTTGCAAAAAAAAATAATCAAGATGCGTTTTTATATTTAGACGTCGTCGCTCTAGTTGCACCTATTGGAATATTTTTTGGAAGAATTGCAAATTTTATAAATTCTGAACTTTATGGAACTATAACTAATTTACCTTGGGCAGTTACATTCATACAAATAGATAATCAATCAAGACATCCCTCACAAATTTATGAGGCATTATTAGAAGGTTTAATTCTATTTTTAATTTTACTTTATTTTAGAAATAGAGGAAATTTTGCTATAGCTGGATTGATTTCTGGATTATTTTTAATTTTCTATTCAATCTTTAGATTTATTGTTGAATTTTTTAGAGTTCCAGATGATCAATTGGGATACCTAATATTCAATTTAACTATGGGTCAGTTAATAAGTTTTATCTTTTTGATAATTGGATTAATTATTTTCTTTTTGAAAAAAAATGAACAAGTCGACTAATTTACCTCTAGATCAATTTATAAATCACGCTCTTTACGATAAAGAAAATGGTTATTATATGAAAAAAAATCCCTTTGGAAAGGAAGGTGATTTTATTACGTCTCCCAACATCACAAGACTATTTTCAGAAATAATTACGATTTGGGTAATAACTTTTTGGAAAAGCATTGGTTCACCTAAAAAATTTAACTTAATTGAACTTGGCGCTGGTAATGGAGAGATGATGAAAGTTGTATCTGAAACATTAAAGAATTTTCCAGATTGTTTTAACTCCTGTAATTTAATGATTCATGAAAAAAGCTCATATTTAATCAATGAACAAAAAAAAAATTTAAATTCTGAAAAAATAATCTGGGTAAATGAAGTTGAAATCGATAACACATTTCCTTGCATTTATCTTGCAAACGAATTTTTTGATGCACTTCCAATAAAGCAATTTTTTAAAAAGGAGAATAATTGGTTTGAAAGGTATGTTAATTTAAAAACTTACAAAAAGGCTGAGTTCAATGATAAAGAAGTTAATATTAAAACAATAGAGCAAGAACTTAAATTTGAAATATCTAAGGACCAAGATGTTATTGAATACTCTCCGGAAGCGTTTAAATATCTAGAGAAAATTTGTAAAATTATTGAGAACAGAAATGGTGGACTTTTAATAATTGATTATGGATATTTAGATCTGAAAATAAAAAATACTATTCAAGCAATAAAAGATCATAAATTTTCAAACATATTAGAAGATATCGGCGACTCTGATATTACATACAATTTAAATTTTAATTTATATGCCAATTATATTAATCAGTTTGAAAAACTAGATCATCTAATTACTAATCAAAAAAAATTCTTAACAAGTATGGGAATTTTGCAGAGAGCAGAGATCGTAAGCAATAATATAGCCTTCTCAAAGAAAACAGATCTATTTTATAGAATCAGACGTTTAATTGATGAGAAACAAATGGGAGAGTTGTTTAAGGTAATGTTGATAAAAGTTAAAAACAATAAATTTAAAACAGGTTTTCAAATTGATTAAATCTAAAAAACTTTCAAAATATAAAGCTATTAAACATGGTTTTTTTAATAGCATCGGTGGTGTATCAAAAAATATTTATAAAAGTTTAAATTGTGGTCCAGGTTCAAATGATAATAGTGCAAGTGTAAAAAAAAATTTAAATATTGTCAGGAAAAAAATTTCTAAGAACTCAAAAAATATTTTTTTAGTTAATCAAATTCATAGTAATAAATTCGTGTTTATTGACAAAAAGTATAAATCAAAAATAAAACCCAAGGCTGATGCAATTATTACTGACCAAATAAATTTACCTATTGCGGTTTTGACTGCAGATTGTGTACCAATACTTATTTTTGACAATCAGAGAAAAATGATAGCTGCAATTCATTCAGGATGGAAAGGTGCCTTTAAGGGAATTATATCAAAAGTGATTAAATTTATGGTTAAGAGAGGGTCTAAAACAAAAAATATTACAGCAGTTATAGGTCCATCAATATCAGTTAAAAATTATGAAGTTCAAAAAGATTTTTATAAAAAATTAATAAGAAAAGACAAAACTAATCATAAATTTTTTAAAATGGGTAAAGAAAAGTTATATTTTAACTTATCTAGTTATGTTAAATCATTACTTCTTAAGTCTGGTGTGAAAAAAATAGAAAAAATTGACGTTGATACATTCGATGCTAAAAATAAATTTTTTAGTGCTAGAAGATCAAAAAGTTTAAATCATGCTGATTATGGTAGAAATATTTCAATAATTATGCTTAATTAGGTTTTTTTCATGAAATTATTATCAGGAAATAGCAATAAACCTCTTAGTAAGAATATTGCTAAATATTTAAAATCTAAATTAGTCAATTCAAGTATTAGAAATTTTTCTGATGGTGAGATTTATGTTGAGATTAATGAAAACATAAGAGGAAACAGTATTTTTATTATTCAATCTGTTTCTTCACCAGCTAATGATAATTTAATGGAACTTTTATTATGCATAGATGCTTTAAAAAGATCATCTGCCAAAAATATAACTGCTGTAATTCCATATTTTGGTTATGCAAGACAAGATAGAAAAGTTGTCCCAAGAACTTCAATTTCAGCAAAACTAGTATCAAACTTAATTACAAAAGCAGGAGCAGATCGTGTTGTAACAGTAGATTTGCATGCAGGACAAATTCAAGGATTTTTTGATATTCCAGTAGATAACTTGTTTGCTACTCCTATTTTTGCAAGACACGTTAAGAAAAAAATTAAAAGTAAAAATATGATTTGTGTTGCTCCAGATGTGGGTGGCACTGAAAGAGCAAGATCTCTTGGAAAACTTTTAAATGTTGGTCTAGCTATAGTAGATAAAAGAAGACCTAAGCCAGGACAATCTCAGGTTATGAATGTAATTGGGGATGTAAAAGGTAAGACATGTATAATTGTAGACGATATCATCGACTCAGGTGGAACAATTGTAAATGCAGCTAAAGCTCTAAAAGATAGAGGTGCAAAAGAAGTTTACGTTTATATTACTCACGGTGTACTTAGTGGCGAAGCGGTCAAAAAAATTAAAAATTCTGTTATCAAAAATTTAGTAATTACAGACACAATTGATAATAGTGACAAAATAAAAGGTGCAAAAAACATTGAAGTTTTATCTATTTCAGGGCTAATGGGTGAAGCGATAAAAAGAATATCAAATTCTACTTCTGTATCTGATTTATTTAAATAATTACCTTGTGTTATTAAGGATCTTGAGCTAAAAACCCTTGTTTTTATGAATACTTTAGAAGCTAACATCAGAGATACTAAAACAAAAGGCGAGCTTAACTCACTAAGAGATAATGGAGAAGTTCCGGCTATAATTTACGGCGGTGAAGCTCAAAATGAAAAAGTTTCTATATCTAAGAAACTGCTAAAGTCGATGTTAGAAGACTCAAATTTTTTATCTACAATTCTTACATTAAATGTAAACGGTAAACCACAAAATGTACTTCCAAGAGAAGTAAAATATCACATCTTGTCAGACGAACCTATACATGTTGATTTTTTAAGAGTTGTGCCTGGTCTAAAAATTAGAATTGAGGTTCCAGTTAAATTTATTAATCACGAAAAATCACCTGGATTAAAAAAAGGTGGAGTATTAAATATTGTAAGAAGAAAAGTTGAATTAAAATGTCCAAGTGAAAAAATACCTGACAATCTTTTAATTGATTTAGATGGTGTTGATATTGGAGTAAGTTTTAAAATTTCATCAATTAATCTAGATCCTGAAGTTGTACCAACTATTCAAGGTAGGGATTTCGTTATTGCAACACTTGCGGCTCCAACTGTAATGAAAGAGCCAGAAAAACCAGCTGAAGCTGAAGCTGCAGAGGGTGAAGCAGGTGGTGCCGATGCTGCTGCACCAGCTGAAGGCGATAAAACAGCTGCTGAAGGCGAAGAGAAGCCTGCTGAAGAAAAAAAATAAATTATTTAGACTGAAGTTTGTTTTCCATTAAAAAATTTTTATGCTTTTATTTGTAGGACTAGGTAACCCAACGCCCGATAGTGAAAATAATAGACATAATGTAGGTTTTAAAATTATAGACTCGATAAATAAAAAATTTGGTCTATCAAAACAAAAACCTAAATTTAAAGGTTTGCTTACAACAGGAAATGTTGGAGACAAAAAAATATATGCAATTAAACCTTTAACTTTCATGAATAATTCAGGAATTTGTATAAGAGAATTAATAGAATATTTTAAAATTGATGCCGAGGATGTCATAGTTTTTCATGATGATTTAGATGTAGAATTTGGAAAAATAAAAGCTAAGTTTGGTGGATCTAGCGCAGGTCATAACGGTATAGCATCAATAGATAAATTTATTGGTAAAGATTATTCTAGAGTTAGAATAGGTATTGGAAAACCAAAAGATAATATGGAAGTTAGTGATTTTGTACTTCAAAATTTTGATGATGATGAAATGGTCGGATTAGAAAAAATTACAAATAATATTACTGAATCAATTTCAATATTAATTGATAAAAAATTAGATCTATTTTCAAGTACAGTTAATAATAAATAATGAGTTTTAAATGTGGAATTGTTGGTTTACCAAATGTTGGTAAGTCTACACTTTTTAATGCACTAACAAATTCTAGTAAAGCACAAGCAGCTAATTTTCCATTTTGTACAATTGATCCAAATGTTGGTGTAGTTCCCGTACCAGATGAAAGATTGTCCAAATTATCAAAAGTCTCTAACTCTAAAAAGGTAATTAACACTACAATTTCATTCGTTGATATTGCTGGTCTTGTAAAAGGAGCTTCAAAAGGAGAAGGATTAGGAAATAAATTTCTTTCTCATATCAGGGAAGTTGATGCAGTAATTCATATGATTAGATGTTTTGACTCAGATGATATCCAAAATGTTAATCCTGACGTAAACCCAGTGAGAGATTTGGAAATTATTGAAACTGAAATGATGCTTGCAGATCTTGAAAGTATTCAAAAAAGATTGGAAAAAAATAACAAGAAAAATGTAGATGAGGAACAACTTAAAATTTTAGAAATTGCTCTTGATTGCATAAATAATGACAAAGATATTTCGGTTCTAAAAACACAATTTGATACCAAACAATTAAATCAAAGTGGTTTGTTATCAATTAAGCCAAAAATATATGTTTGCAATGTTGATGAACAAAGTGTTCAGAACGGTAATAAATATACAAATGATTTTATAGAAAAATTTGGAAATGAAAATGCACTAATTGTATCTGCTGATATTGAAAATCAAATTAATGAACTGCCTGCTGAAGAGAAAAAAAACTATATGGAAATGATAGGTTTAAAAGAGACCGGATTAAATATGTTAATTCAAAAAGGTTACAATATACTAGAGCTGGATACTTATTTTACATCAGGTCCTGAAGAAACAAGAGCATGGACAATTAAAAAAAATTGTACAGCTCCTAAAGCAGCAGGTGAAATACATACTGATTTTGAAAAAGGCTTTATTCGAGCTGAAACTATTTCCTATGAAGATTTTATAGCAAATGATGGCTGGGTAAATTCTAAAGCAAATGGGAAAATGAGATTAGAAGGAAAAGATTATATTGTTAAAGATGGAGATGTATTAAACTTCAGATTCAACACGTGACCAAATTTTCTTCATACTAAAGTAAACTAAAATAGTTAAAATAATCAAATATACTATAGCTTTAAAACCCATTTGGTGTCTTGCTTCTAAGTGAGGCTCCGCAGCCCACATTAAAAATGTTGTTACATCTTTTGACATCTGTTCAACTGATGCATTAGTTCCATCCCCGTACTCTACTATTCCATCTGATAATGGTGCTGCCATTCTAATCTTATTACCATACATATATTTATTATAATAAACTCCATCATCCAAAGTTACTCCACTTGGTGGATCTTCATAACCTTGAAGTAAAGAATAAATATAATCAACTCCACCACCTCTAGCTTTAACTAAAACAGACATGTCTGGTGGATACGCTCCTCCGTTAGCGGCTTGCGCAGCTTTTACATTTTCGTAAGGCATTACAAATTTATCTGAAAGTTTTCCAGGTCTAGTAAACATTTCACCATCAGCGTTTGGTCCATCTGTAACCTCAAAAGAAGCAGCGATTGCTTTTGCAGCTGCCTCTGAAAACTCTGGTCCACCCTCTTCTGATAAATTTCTATAGCTCAAATATTTCATTGAATGACAAGAAGCACAAACTTCCGTATAAACTTGATACCCTCTTTGAAGAGCTGCCCTATCAAATTTTCCAAAAAGACCCTTAAAACTCCAGTCTGTTTTAAGATAATCTACTTTTTCTGCAGCAAATGTTTGAACGCTATTTAGAGAGAAAAATGAAAGTATTAAAATTAATTTAAATAACTTTTTCACTTTATTTTATTTTACTTTCTCTGTGTTTTGCGGCTGCTAAGTTCGGTGATCCACCTAAAATAGGTTCTGTTATACTTAGTGGGACAGGTAATGTTCTTTCTTTAAACCCGAGTACTGGGAGAATAACCAAGAAATGTAAGAAATAATAAGCAGTGGCTACTCTTGCGATTAATAAATAGAGACCTTCTGCAGGCATTGCTCCCACGTAACCGAGGATTAAAACGTCTGCTACTAAAATCCAGTAAAATTGTTTGTACAATGGTCTAAATACTGCTGATCTAATTTTTGAAGTATCTAACCAAGGTAAAGCTGCAAGTATTAAAATTGCAGATAGCATTGCAACTACTCCAAGTAGTTTATCTGGTACCGATCTTAATATTGCATAAAAAGGTAACAGGTACCATTCTGGAACTATATGAGCTGGGGTTACCATTGGATTTGCCTCTATGTAATTATCTGCGTGTCCTAAAATATTAGGCGTATAGAAAACAAAAAATGCAAAAACAATCATAAACATTAATAATGCAAAACCATCTTTAATAACAATGTATGGATGGAATGGGACAGTATCCTTTGAAGGTTTTTTAATATCAATACCAACTGGATTGTTATTACCAGGTACATGCAGAGCCCAAATATGTAAAACTACTAGACCTAAAATTAAAAATGGAATCAAGTAATGTAGAGTGAAAAATCTTGTCAATGTTGGATTATCAACTGAGTATCCACCCCATAACCATGTTACAATTCCCTCACCTACTAATGGGATTGCACTAAATAAATTTGTAATAACAGTTGCTCCCCAGAAACTCATTTGTCCCCAAGGTAAGACGTAGCCCATAAATGCAGCTGCCATCATTAACAAGTAAATTACTATACCAATAATCCAAATTATTTCTCTTGGTGCTTTGTAAGAACCATAAAATAACGATCTAAAGATATGAATATACACAGCAAGAAAAAACATCGATGCACCATTTGCATGTATGTATCTAATTAACCATCCGTAGTTAACATCTCTCATTATATGCTCAACACTTTCGAATGCCATGTCAGCATGAGCAATGTAATGCATTGCCAAAGTTAATCCTGTTATAATTTGTGTGATTAAGCAAAAAGTTAAAATTCCTCCAAATGTCCACCAGTAATTTAAATTTTTTGGAGTAGGATAATCCGTTAAATGATTTGCAAGAGTTAGTAACGGTAATCTATCATTAAACCATTGACCAACTTTTGATTTAGGTTGATAATCGTGATCACTCATAACAACTGTACTATCCTATTTTAATTGTGTTTGCGTTTACGAATTCATATTTTGGAACTTCCATATTCCAAGGAGCCGGTCCTTTTCTAATTCTTCCAGACGTATCATAGTGAGAACCGTGACAAGGACAAAACCATCCATTATAATCACCTTTGTCATTCAAAGGCACACATCCTAAATGAGTACAAACTCCAATCATGACTAACCATTCAGGATTTTTTGCTCTATCCTCATCTTTTTCTGGATGAATTAATTCTTCCATTTTAACAGATCTTGCTTCGTCGATCTCTTCTTGTGTTCTTCTTCTGATGAAAACTGGTTTTCCTCTCCATAGAACTGTAATTGTATTTCCAGGTTGGACTGAACTTATATCTACCTCAGTACTTGCTAATGCTTTAACTGAAGCATCTGGGTTCATTTGATCTACCATTGGCCACACTACTGCTGCTGCTCCAACGGCACCTACAGCTGTAGTCGCCGTAAATAAAAAATCTCTTCTTTTTTTTGGCTTTTTATCTGACATTTTAAATAGTTTTTTGTTAAAAAATTAATTTAATATACGATTTCTTATAAGATAACAGTAATTTTTCTACTGAAAGAATGACACATTACGGATGAAACCTAGACCTAAAATTTCACTATACGAGCCAGATATTCCACAGAATACAGCTGCAATTATACGAACGTGTGCCTGTTTAGGGGCGGAATTAGAAATTATTGAGCCTTGTGGATTTTTATTATCTGACAAAAGGTTTAAAAGAGTTGTCATGGACTACATGGACTATAGTAAAATTAAATTCTACCAAAGTGCGGAACATTTTTTTGAAGAAAAAAAGAATCAAAGAATTGTTTTAATGACAACAAAGGGTTCTATAAATTATACTAAATTTAATTTTAAAGCTGATGATACAATATTATTTGGAAGAGAGAGCGCTGGTGTTCCAGAGAAGGTTCATAAGCTGATTGGTGATCGTCTAAAAATTCCAATGAATGAAAATGCGAGATCTCTAAATATAGCATCCTCAGTTGCAATAGTTTTGGCTGAAAGTTTAAGGCAAAATAATTTAATGTAATATGGACAATTCAATTAAAAAAGACCTAGCTAGCAATTGGTTCAAATTATTACAAAATGCAATTTGTAATGACATACTTGAATTGGAAAATAAGAAAATTAAATTTGTATCAACTTCTTGGAAAAGAAACTCTAAAAAAGATGAGGGTGGTGGTGAATATAGAATTTTAAAAAATGGGAAAATTTTTGAAAAAGTTGGAGTAAATTTTTCAAAAGTATATGGAAAATTTCCTAAAAAATTTCAAAAAAATATACCAGGAGCTGAGAAAGATCCTAGATTTTGGGCTTCAGGAATTTCAATAGTTATGCATATGCAAAATCCACACATTCCAGCTATGCATTTTAATACAAGATATATCAGCACTCAAAAAAATTGGTTTGGAGGGGGAATGGATGTAACCCCGACCATCAAAGATGATAATGAAAAAAATAAATTTCATAAAACTTTAAAGTTAATGTGTGATCAACATAATAAAAATTATTATAAAAAATATAAAAAATGGTGCGATGAATATTTTTATTTACCCCACAGAAAAGAAGCTAGAGGAATTGGGGGAATTTTTTTTGATTATAAAGATGATAATTTCGAAAAAGATTTTAAATTTGTAAGAGATGTTGGTATTACTTTTCAAATGATCTTTAATGAAATTATTAGAAAAAAAATTAAGAAAAAATGGTCTTTAAAAGAAAAAGAGAAGCAGTATATTAAAAGAGGTCGTTACGCAGAATTTAATTTACTGTATGACAGGGGAACTAAATTTGGATTACAAACTGGTGGTAATGTAGAAGGAATTTTAATGTCTTTACCTCCTTTAGCTAAGTGGAAATAAAAAAATGGAAAAAGAACCTATTACTTTAAATGGTTTAAAAAAATTAGAGGAAGAACTTATTTTTTTAAAAGAAAAGAAAAGACCTGAGATAGTTGCCGCAATTGCTGAAGCAAGATCGCATGGAGATCTAAAAGAAAATGCCGAATATCATGCTGCAAAGGAAGAACAATCTCATAATGAGGGAAGGATTACTGAAATAAACGACATAATAGCCAGAGCTAATGTAATTGATGTAACTAAATTAAATAATGAGGGTAAAGTAATTTTTGGATCAACTGTATATCTAGAAGACTTAGATAGTGGGGAAAAAATAAATTATAAAATTGTTGGAAAAGATGAAGCTGACTTAAAACAAAAATTAATTTTCTTTCAGTCCCCAATTGGAAAAGGATTAATAGGTAAAAATAAAAGTGATCTTGTAGAAATAAGTACCCCTTCTGGGATAAAGAATTTTGAAATTAAAGACGTTAAATATATTTAACTCTTTGCAATTTTTTCAACCTGTTTATCTGAAATTTGAAATCCATTTTGAACCCAGGTTTCTTCTATAAGTTTTAACTTATTACCTAAAATTTTACCCTCAGGAATTTTATACTTAGACATTAAAATATTTGCTCCAATTTTTAATTCAGGCAATGTTTTATTTTCGTAAATTTTAAGTAGTTTTAATAATTTATTCTCTACCTTACTTGAATAGAACAATTTAAAATTAATTATATCAATTACAGTTTGTCTACCATTATAGTAAAATATTTTATTAAAGTTTTTTTCTGTAAAACTTTTAATACTCACCTTTTCTTTGAAAAAATAATGAATTAATTTAAGCCTCTTTTGATCTTTTTTTGAGATTTTAAATTTATAAATGAAATAGTCAGTATTGTCTGTTTCATCAATAATCAACAATGCAATTACAAAAATAAAGTCAAAGTTGCTAATAACTTTGGAACTAAATGAATTCAGCTTCTTAAAATGATTAATATTTTTAAATTGTGGAAATACTATTTCTAATATTTCTAAACTTTGTTGATCTTCAAATAATTTGAGAAAATTTTTTGATTTAACTGTCTTTTTAAATTCATCTAATAATCTTTCAGCAGATAAGTTCGAAATACCTTTGATATTTTTTTTAAATATTTTAATTATCTCTGTTTTATGATTTTCAGTTGAGTAATTAATATGAAAACGGAAATATCTTAATATTCTTAAATAATCCTCTTGAATTCTTTTTTCTGGATCTCCAATAAATTTTAAAACGCCTTTATTTAAATCTAGCTTACCATTTTGTGGATCAAATAAATTTCCTAAACTATCAGAGTAAATAGCATTAATTGTAAAATCTCTTCTTTTTGAATCTTCTTTCCAATCAGAAGTAAATTCAACTTTTGCATGTCTTCCGTCTGTAGCAACGTCTTTTCTAAGTGAAGTAATTTCATAGTTTTTTTCATTTATTACTGCAGTTATCGTGCCGTGTTCTTTACCTGACTCAAAAAATTTAATTTGATGTTTATTTAGTGCATCACAAACTTCATCTGGTGTAATGTTAGTTGCTAAATCAATGTCATCTACTTCTTCTCGATTTATAATTTTTCTAATACATCCTCCAACAAATCTTAATTCACTATTTTCAGAATAATTGTTAATTGCTTCAAAAATTTTTTTTGCAGGAGTGTTCTGGGATATGTTTTTTATATTTTTACTTATATAATTAAGATTTTTGGACCTTAAAAAAATTTTATCTAAAAATTTATCCATATATATGGCTGGGGCGCTAGGATTCGAACCTAGGATGCAGGTACCAAAAACCCGTGCCTTACCGCTTGGCTACGCCCCAATATTATAGTTCCTATAACACAAAAAAAATAAATTTATATAGTTTTTGATACATTCAACCAACAATTATTAAATTTCCTCTTAAATTGTGCTTTTGCCAAATTACAGTCTTTGACTGATTGATAGAATGCAATAACTGTAGATCCAGACCCAGTCATTCTTACAAATTCAGGATTATTAGTCTTTTCTAAAAATAACTTAATCTTTTTTATTTGTGGGTATTTTGAAATAGCAATATCTTCTAAGGCATTAGTTTGATTTTTTAAAAATTTATAACCAAACATATTCTTTTTGGGATTATTAAATTTTGGTTTTGTAAAATTTCTAACATTAGAATAAATTTTTTTTGTCGCACAACCAAAATTAGGTTTTATTAAAAGCATATTTAAAATTGGACAATTAAAAAATTTTTTAATTTTATTGTTTGAAAGTAAAACTGAGCTAGATGGGTCTATACCCAAAATAACATCGGAACCTATTTCAGAACAAACCTCCAAAATTTTTTTTTTACTGATTTTAATTAGCTTTTTTTTATTTAAAAAATTTAAAATACTCGCAGCATTTAATGAACCTCCACCAAGTCCTGCTTTTTGAGGAATATTCTTTGTTATAGAAACTCTATATTTTTGATTTAGTAGCAACCTTTCTCGATCTAGAATTTCAAAGAGTTTTTGAACAGTATTTTTTTTTCCAATACCTTTTGCAAATTTCCCTTGAAAAGAAATATTATGTTTTTCACCTCCTGTTTTTTTTATTGAAATAACATCATGCAAATCAATAAAACTAATGATACTTTCAATTTTATGTAATGAATTATTTTTTCCTGTTACATTGAGTGCTAAATTGATTTTGGCATGAGATTTTAAATTTAATTTCATTGAATAGATTTTAAGCCGGTAATCAACTTTTTGTTTATATTTTCTCTCATATCATCGTCAGTATCATCAAAACTCAACACGCTATTCCAAAAATATCTTGCCTGAATTTTTTGGTTTAGCTTCCACAATATATCTCCGTAATGATCATTTACTATTGGGTCATCAGGCATTAATTCTACAGCTCTTTTTAAATATTTTTCTGCTTCCCCATATTCATCTATCAAGAAATATGCCCAACCAATTGAGTCAATGATATAAGGATCATTACTTTTTGAATTATATGCTATTTTTAACATTTCCATCGCTTCATCTATTTTGTAATCACGTTCTAACCAAGAATAAGCAAGATAATTTAGGACATATGCATCATCAGGTCTTATCCTTAGTGCATGAAGTAAATCTTCATCTGACTTCTCATAATTACCTAATCTTTCGTAACTCCCACCTCTTCGATATAAAATATCTGATTTAATTACAGAACTATCCTCTAGAGAGGAGATTAATTTTGAATAATAATCAATTGCAAGTTCATAATTTTTAGAGTTTTTGTAAAAATTCGCTAAATCAAAAATCATCTTTGGGTTAGGTTTTTCAATATTTTTAAACTTAGACTCAATATAGCTTGTTGCCTTTTCATAATTTTTTTCTTTCACTATTATTTGCGCTTCTTTTTTAACTCTAAACCAATAATAAAACTCATCAGTCTCTTTAAATTTTCTTACTATTTTTTTTACCTTGTTGTATTCACCATCTGCAAAGAAATTTTCAGCAACGAGTGATAAATTAAATTCAAATTTAGGGTTTAAATATATTGATAAATTTAAATAAAAATTTGATTTTTCAAAATTATCTTGTGACGAATAAAGGTTTGATATCAAAAATAAAAATTCACTAATTATATCATTGTGATTTCTACATGAGAAAATTTTTTCAAAACTTTTAAACTTATTATTATCTATCCAGCTTTTTGTTTGTGTTAGCAAAAGTGTTGAACCAATATAATCAATTTGATCAATTACTGACTTTGCCTGATCAAACTCTTTATTCTGAATAAGATAATTTATATAAAAAAATATATATCTTGAATAATCACCTTGTTGACTATTTATTAAATTTAAAAAGAAAGAGCTGGTTCTTTGATCATTATAATAACATCTTTGAAATGCCTCAGCTATTAATGATAAGTTTCCAAAATTTTTCTTATTAGGTAAAAGTTTTTTATTTTTAAAAGTGTAAATATACTGCTTTAAAGTTTCAAAAATTACTAAATTAATTCTATTTTCTTCCTGAAATCTCAAACTTTGATCTAAGTAAATATTAGCTTTATCAAAATCATTTTTTTTTAAACTATCAATTATTAGTAAAATATATGCATCAAAAAAATCTGTGTTACTTTTTTTTGAGTTATTTTTTACAACATTTATTGCTTGCGCTACTTTGTTTTCCAATACAAGAGAATTAACATATCTTTTTAAATAACTGTCGTGGTTATTCAGTAAAACTTTGCTTAAGTTGAAATATTTTAAAGCTTCTGAATTGTCTCTATTTTCATAAGCTATAATACCTGAAAAATAATTAGATAAATCTCTTGAGTTGAAATCATTAAAACTTGTACTTTTAGAATAAACAGGTGTCTGATAGGATAACGCTAATAATAATATGATTTTAAATATTTTAGATATCATTTAATCCTTGTAAGGTGAAAAAATTGATAAATCAAAACGACAAATTAAACGAAGAATTGATAAATACAATAGAAGCCAATTTTGTATTTGATAAAAAACCTATTAATAGGTTTTCTGAGGTAAAAAAAGAAAGTGATATCAATCAAAGGAATAAACAAGATTTATTAGAAAATCTAAAAAAACAATTAAATTCAATTGAAAATTGTAAACTAAGAAATAATTCCAAAAATATTGTTCTTGGAGAAGGAAATATTGACAGTCCTATAATGTTAATCGGAGAAGCTCCAGGTGAAATTGAAGACAAAGTTGGGAACCCTTTTAAAGGAGAAGGTGGAGAGCTTTTAGGCAAAATGTTGTTAGCAATAAATATTAAGAGAAAAAATATTTATACAACTTATGCAATAAATTTTAGACCACCAGAAGATAGAAAACCGACTTCGCCTGAAATTAAACGTTACTCAAACTTTTTAAAAGAACATATAGCTATTATTGATCCCAAAATTATAATTTTAATGGGTAGCACAGCTATGGAAGCTGTTACTGGGATTAATGAAAAAATATCTTCAGAAAGAGGTAAATGGAAGGAAATAATTTTAAATAATAATACTTATCCTTTAATGATAACTTTTAACCCTTCTTATTTAATTAGATATCCAGATAATAAAAAACATTCATGGGAAGATTTAAAAAAAATAAGAGAAAAAGTTAAAGAGTTAAAATTAACAATTTAATGAAATTAATAGCTGGTGTTGATGAGGTCGGCAGAGGTAGTTTAATAGGTCCTGTTTATGCTGCTGCTGTCATTCTAAAGAAATCTGTGGATCCAAAAATTTTAAAAGATTCAAAACTGTTGAGTAAAAAAAAGAGAGAATACCTTTTTAATTATATTAAAAAAAATTCAATTTGGTCATTAGGTAAAGCCTCTGTTAGTGAGATTGAAAAACTCAACATACTAAATGCAAGTTTACTAGCTATGAAAAGAGCTATATTAAAATTAACAAAAAAACCAACTCTTGTATTAATAGATGGAAACAAAATTCCACAATTAAAAAATTATAAATTGAAATCAATCATAAAGGGCGATAAAAAAATTCCTTCAATTTCAGCAGCCTCTATAATAGCTAAGGTATCAAGAGATAGATTTGTTGCTACTTTATCAAAAAAAAACAAAGGTTATCATTGGGATAAAAATTTTGGTTATGGCACCAAACAACACTTACAAGCATTAAAGAAACTAGGCATAACTAAACATCATAGAAAAACTTTCTCTCCTATATCTAGGTTAACTTAATACTACATCTAGTTATCATTAAAATTCGATACACAAATCGAATCCAATTTTTTCAATCACAGGTTGACCGAAGAATCCATTTGGAGTCTAATTAATTTTTACAAATGAAATCTGATTTTAAAAATAAAATAATTAACGGAGACAGTCTCGAAGAATTAAAAAAAATTCCAAGTGAAACCTTTGATTTAATTTTTGCTGACCCTCCATATAATTTACAATTAAAAGGTGAATTGATTAGACCCGATAGATCAAAAGTCAGCGCTGTAAACGACAAGTGGGATCAATTTAAAAATTTTAAAAAATATGATGAGTTTACTTATGAATGGCTTAATGAATGCAAAAGGATTTTGAAAAAAGATGGAGCTATTTGGGTTATAGGTAGTTACCATAATATTTTTAGAGTAGGAACTGCAATACAAAATCTAGGTTTCTGGATACTAAATGATGTCATCTGGAATAAAAATAATCCAATGCCTAACTTTAGAGGTACAAGGTTCACAAATGCTCATGAGACTTTAATATGGGCTTCTAAGAGTGAAAAATCAAAATACACATTTAATTATCAGTCTTTAAAATGTTTAAATGATGATCTTCAGATGAGATCTAATTGGAATCTTCCTATTTGCAATGGTTCTGAAAGACTTAAAAAAAATGGAAAAAAAATTCACTCTACTCAAAAACCAGAATCACTTTTACACAGAATTTTACTAGCTACATCAAATAAAAATGATCTAATTCTTGATCCTTTTTTAGGTTCTGGAACTTCTGCTGCAGTTGCAAAAAAACTAGGGAGAAATTATTTTGGTATAGAAAAAGAAAAGAATTATTTTAAAGCTGCTGAGGAACGTATAAAGACCACCAAACCAATTGAAGATGATTTGTTAGATACACTTAAAAATAATAGATCAAAACCAAGAATTCCGTTTGGATCATTGGTAGAACTTGGAATAATTAAGCCTGGAACTAATATTTTTGATAATAAGAAAAAAATAACCGCAAGAATAATGGCTGATGGTAGTATCAAACACAACCAAGCAGAAGGTTCTATTCATAAAGTTGCAGCTACTATTTTAGGAGCTGAAAGCTGCAATGGTTGGACATTTTGGCATTGTGATATTAATGGCCGAACCTACCCAATCGATTACTTGAGACAAAGATTAATTTCTAAAAATTAATTTTTATAAATTTTACCTAAATAACTTTCCAGAAATTTTTTATTTTTAGTCAAAAGCTTTAAAAAAATATTTCTAAAAAAGATCATAATCGGATTTGATAAATGAAAAGCAAATTGATTAAAATTAGATCTTCTATTAATCATTTTTACTCTCTCTAATCTAGAATTATAAAAATCATTTTTTTGGTTTATTATAATTTCATATAATTGATTGGCTCCTTCTATTGATTGTGAGGCTCCCTGAGCAAAAGAAGGTGAGAATGCAAAAAAAGCATCTCCAACTAAATAAATATTTTTGGGAGGAATAAATGGATTTTTACTTACAAATACTGGAAACAATTTAATATCTTCAAGACTCTGAAATACTTTTGATGAAATTTTTTTGGATAATTTTTGTTTAATGCTCTCAATAAATGTACTTTCATTACAAAGATTGTGATTTTTTTGCTGTTCAGAATTTAACTTATTCTTCAATATCCCAATAAAATTAAATTTTTTATCATTATTAAGTGGATATAATACATAATGAAAATCTGATCCTAAAAATAAAGAAATATTTTCCTCATTTATATTATCAAGAAGTTCTTTGGATACACTGGCTCTAACAGCGATAGTGTTATTGTAAATTGGTTCTGAATTATTATTCGAAATTAATGACTTTCCTTTTGAAAATACACCATCTGAAATAATTAAATGATCACAAGTTATTTTATCTTGATCAAAATTTAAATTTATTGAGTCATTACTGTATGCTATCTTATCTAAACTGCATTTAAACTTGATTGAATTTTTATCTAATCCATTTATTAAAAAGTGAAGTAATTTTGATCTTTTCAACGTTGTGTACTTACAATCATCAGAATTAAATTTTGAAATATTTAAATCACAAATTTTCTTTGAATTTTTAATTTCATAAAAATCAATTTTTTTTGGATTAAATTTCTCTTTGTCCGACAAGGAAGAGAAGCCTAATTTGTTTAATAGCTTTACGCTATTTACAGATAATTGAATACCATAACCTTCCTCTATTTCTAATGAAGTTTTTTTTTCATAAATTGTGACCTGATAATCTTTATTTCCTTTAAATAAATTAGCTATAAACAGACCCGAAATCCCTGCGCCAATAATTGCTATTTTTTTCATTTTTGACTTTCTAAAAATTTTATTATCTTTTTGGTAAATGTCGGGAGTACATAATTTTGAAGTTTTGTAGGATTTATCCAATTAATATTTTTCTCAAAGTTGTGCTTCTTCTTATATTCAATTTTGATATTCATATTCATATTAGATATTTTAAAATTTAAATCTTTACTAAAATTTTTAGGATTATTTAATTGATCCATTGGAAAAATATTTAAATTTTTCAAAAAATTAAATTTATTATTTTTGATTAATAAATATTGATTATTTTTTTTATAAACATTCAATTTATAATATGTTTCCTTGTTAATTTTCTTGAATTTCACTAAATCAAAATTTTTATTTTTAAATGCTTTGCAATTATTAGATAATGGACATTTGTTACAAGTAGGATTTGTAGGTTTGCAAATTAATGCACCCAGTTCCATCAAAGCTTGCGCATAATCGCTTGATCTTTTTGTTGATATACCAAAAATTTTTTTTTGATCTTGTAAGAATTCTTTTTTAATTTGACTTTGTTTTTTTAAATATAAGTATCTTTTTAATACTCTCTCAATGTTTCCATCCAAAGGAATTATTGGTTTATTAAATGCAATTGCTGAAATTGCACTTGCTGTATAATCGCCAATGCCTGGTAATGATTTTAATTCATAAAAATCTTCAGGTATTTTTTTGTTAAATTTTTTAATAATTATTTGAGCAGTTTTTTTTAAATTTCTAACTCTTGAATAATATCCAAGACCTTCCCAAAGTTTGATTAATTTTTTATCATTGTATTTTGATAACTTTTCAATATTAGGAATATTATTAATAAATCTATTAAAATATGGTATCACAATAGCAACCTGCGTCTGTTGCAACATGAACTCGCTAACCAATGTAAAATATTGTTTCTTTTCTTGTGAAACCTTATTTCTCCAAGGTAAAGATCTCTTATTTATATCGTACCAATTGAGAATTTTATTTGTTATTATTAGATCTTTCATATGCAATTTAAAAATAATACTAAGCAGAGAAATACTAGCATTCAAGGGTTAAGATCTTTTAAAGACACTTTGCCAAAAAATTTAAAAAAAATTATTCATAAAAAAGGTCATATATATTCAGAAACACTCAGTAATTGGAAATATTTAGTAGGGAATGAATTGTTTAAAGTCTGTTTTCCAAAAACATTCAAAAACTCAAATCGATTTGGTGTGAGTACTTTAGTTGTAATGGTTAAAAGAGGCCATGAAGTGGATGTAGAATATTCAAAAAAAAATATTTTAGATAAAATGAATAATTTTTTCGGCTACGATGTTGTTGAAAAGCTCAAATTTATTAGCTTTGATGACGAACAAAAAAACAGCAGTTTGAATGAAGCTAAATCAAATAATGTGGCAATTAGTAAATATCAAGATAAAATTAAAGATGTTAAAAACGAAAAAATTAAAAAATCATTAACAGAATTAACAAAAGTTTATAAAGAAAAATGAGAAAAATTATATTACTTGCTATAATTATTTTGGGAAGCTTTTCAAATTTAAATGCTGAAGAAATAAAAAGAATTATCGTTGGAAATAAAGACGCAAAAATAACTATAATTGCGTTTGAATCATTAACTTGTAGCTATTGTGCTAATTTTCATAAAAACGTTTATCCAGAACTTAAAAAAGAATATTTGGATACAGGGATTGCTAAAATAGAGTTTAGAAACTTTCCTTTAGATATTGCCGCCTTCAATGCTGCAAAAGTTGCTCAGTGTAAAAATGATGGGAATGCTGATATTTTGGAAAGTTTATATGCTAACCAGCAAAAATGGGTGAAGGGAAGCTCTATTGAGGAAGCAAATAAAAATCTTCAAATATTTTTAAAAAACGAGGGTTTCTCTATAGATTTTGAATCTTGTGTGAACAACAAAAATATTGAGGATTTTGTGTTAAATGACCGAATAGAGGGTGCAAAAAATTTCAAAGTAAACGCAACCCCTACGATAATAATCAACAACAAAAAATTCGAGAAAAAACTTAATTATAAAAATTTGAAAAAAGCACTAGAAAAAATGATATAAGTTAGTGCATGGAGTTTAAAAAAATCCAATTAAATGGATTTAAATCATTTGCTGAAAAAACAAATTTCTTAATAGAAGAAGGTCTTACTGGAATAGTTGGTCCTAACGGCTGTGGAAAATCAAACATAGTAGAATCTTTAAGATGGGTAATGGGAGAGACCTCTGCAAAAAGTATGAGAGGTTCAGGAATGGAAGATGTAATTTTTTCAGGGACATCTAATAAGGCATCAAAAAATATTGCTGAAGTTTCCATAGAAGTAGAGAACAAAGAAAAAGAAGGTCCTATTCAATATCGTGAATTAGAAAATATACAAGTTAGAAGAAAAATTGAAAAAGATAAGGGTTCTAAATTTTATATTAATGACAAAGAGGTAAGAGCAAGAGATGCACAAATGTTTTTTGCAGATCTTTCAACAGGCGCACATTCTCCTTCTATGATTAGTCAGGGAAGAATTGGAGCCTTAGTGACAGCAAAGCCTACTGACAGAAGAGCAATACTTGAGGAGGCTGCTGGAATTTCTGGTTTACATGTAAGAAGACATGAGGCTGAACTTAGACTTGGTGCAGCAGAAAATAATTTAAAAAGAGCTGATGAGTTGCGACGTCAACAGGAAAAGCAATTAGCAAATCTTCAAAAGCAAGCTGAAGAAGCCACCAAATATAAATTAATTTCAGAAGAAATAAAAAAAATAGAAGCAGGATTATATTATTTGAGATTATTGGAAATTGAAAAGGAAATTAAAATTGAGAACGAAATTAATGCTGAAGCAGAAGGTGAAGTAGAAGGTTTTAATAACCAGATATCTGAGCTTGAAAACTTAATAAAGATCTCAACAGACAAAGTTGCTCCACTAAGAGAAAAAAATATTGAGAATTTATCTAGGATACAAAGGCTAAATTTAGAACTTCAAAGCCTAGATGAGGAAAATACTAGAATTCAGGACGAAATTGAAGGTATTAAAAAATCAATCCAAACTTTGGATGAGGACATAGCAAGAGAAAAAGGAATTATTATTGATGCTAACTCTAATGAGAAAAGGTTAAAAGAGGAAAAATCCGATTTAATTGAAGTAGATTCAAAATATTTTGAAACTGAAAAAATGTCTAACGAAGATTTAGAAAATGCTAAGAATGAACTCGAAAGAGAACAAAATGCAGTTGATGAAGTTGTTAATAATTTAGCAGAAGATACAATTAAAATAAGTATTGGCCCCATAAAAAATGTAAAAAACTCTATTTCTAGAGTTAAAGAATTAATAGATGCGAATGAAATCAACCAAGCATTTGCTCTTTTAGATAGATGTTCAATGGAATTAGACAATTTTATTAGTGATTTAAAAAATGAAAAATCAAGAACTGAACTATTAAATGTCAATGAAAAATCAAAGACAATAAAAGTTCTTCAAGAAAAATATGCTGATGCATATAGTAAAAATCAATCAATAAAAAATGAATCAGTCAAAAGAAATGAAAGAATAAAAACTATAGAGACCGAAATATCAAGCTGGAAAAATCTTTTATCTAATTCAGAAAAAATGGTTAATGAATTAACTGAAAGAAAAAATAAATTGTCTAAACAATTAAATGATTTAGAAAATCAACCAAGAGTACAAGCAGAAAGAAAAGGTCAAATTTCTGAAAATTTAAGAATTTCTGATGAAGAAAAAATTGATAATGAAAAAATTATAGAAGAAACTGATAAAAAAATTGAAACGCTAAGAGCACAATTAAATGAAATCCAAGAACAATCTATTCAAATTAGAGAAAGAAAAGCAAGCTCAGGTGCAACTGTTGAAGGTTTACAAAAAAGAAAAAATGATTTGCTTGATAGAATTAATACAGAATTAAATTTAACTGAAGATAATATATTAGAAAATTCAAATTTATTTGGAATTGAAGAGCTTCCAAATCATATTGATCAAGAAGATGCTTTAGATAAAAAGAAACAACAAAGAGATCAATTAGGTTCAGTTAATTTAAAAGCAGATGAAGAAACTAGTAAGTATGAAGAAGAAATTAAAAAAATGGAACAAGATCGTAGTGACATAGTTACCGCAATTGTTAAACTTAAAGATAGTATTGATGAACTAAATCAAAAAGGAAGAGAAAGACTGGTTGAAGCATTTGAAAAAGTTAACAGAAAATTTAATGAGGTTTACACAAAACTTTTTAATGGAGGAAATGCAAAACTTGAATTAGTAGATTCTGACGATCCATTAGAAGCTGGTTTAGAAATGTTAGTCAGTCCTCCAGGAAAACGACTTCAATCTATAACTTTATTATCTGGAGGTGAACAGGCCTTAACCGCCCTATCTTTAATATTTGCAGTATTTTTAACAAACCCTTCTCCAATTTGTGTTTTGGATGAGGTAGACGCTCCCCTTGATGATGCTAACGTAACAAGATTTTGTAACTTGCTAGAGGAGTTAATTAAAATTACTAACACTAAATTTATAATTGTTACTCACCACGCCTTAACAATGTCTAAAATGAACAGGCTATATGGAGTAACAATGCCACAAAAAGGGATAAGCCAACTGGTAGCTGTAGACCTTCAAAAAGCAGAAAGTATGGTTGCTTAACCAAAATAAATGGCAAAAGACCCTTTTAAAACTCGCTTAGAGATTGCAAAAAGCAAGATTTCTAAGAAAAATCTTTATAACAAGAAGGATAATCCCTCGCCTATTGGAACTGCATTCAAATTGAGCACAGAACTTGTTTCTGCAGTGGCCGTCGGGACAATTATTGGGTTTATTTTTGACAAGACCTTTGGTACTAAACCCTGGTTTATATTAATATTTTTTTTTGTTGGGGTGATCGCTGGAATAACAAACGTGATTAGATCAGCAAAAAAAATGCAAAAATAAGTTAGTACTATGGCAGCAAACCCGATGTCCCAATTCGATGTTTATAGAATTGGACCTGAAATAAAAGTTGGAGCATTTGATATATCTTTTACAAACGCAAGTTTGTTTATGATTATAAGTACAGTTTCTATTTTATTAATTTTTAATTTAGGATCTAAGAAAAATTCAATCTTACCAAATAAAATTCAATTATTAGCGGAACTTAGCTACACCTTTGTTGCTAAAATGATTAGTGATACAGCTGGTTCTAAAGCAAAACCATATTTTGCATTTATTTTTTCATTGTTCATGTTTGTTTTATTTTGCAACATGTTTGGAATGATACCGTACACATTCACTGTAACTAGTCATATTATCGTTACATTTGTTCTTGCTGCATTTATCTTTATTGGCGTAACAGTAATTGGATTTATTAAACATGGTTTTGGATATTTAAAATTGTTTGTACCAAGTGGAGTACCAGCGGTATTACTTCCTTTAATAGTAGTTATTGAAATTATTTCTTATTTAAGTAGACCAATAAGTCTATCAGTTAGATTATTTGCAAATATGATGGCTGGTCATACAATGATGAAAGTTTTCGGAGGCTTTGTAATTAGTCTTGGAATAGTTGGTGGATGGCTTCCACTAAGTTTTTCGGTTGCATTAACTGGTTTGGAGATATTAGTTGCTTTTCTTCAAGCATATGTTTTTGCAATTTTAACCTGCATCTATTTAAATGATGCATTAAATTTACACCATTAATAACAGAGGAGGATATAATGGAATTAGAAGCAGCAAAAATGATCGGAGCAGGTTTAGCAGCAATAGCTTTAGCTGGTGCCGGTGTTGGTATTGGAATAATTTTTGGAAATTATTTATCAGGTGCTATGAGAAACCCATCAGCAGCTCAGAAACAATTTCCTAACCTACTTTTAGGTTTTGCACTTGCAGAAGCAACAGGATTATTTGGATTAGTTGTTGCATTGATTATTTTATTTGCATTTTAAGTTAATGGTCAAAAAAATATATCTTCATCTAATATTTTTAAGCTTCTTTTTTATTAAAGAAGCTTTTGCCGCTGAAAGTGGAGGTATGCCTCAATTAAATCCAGAGTTTTGGGTTTCTCAGATTTTCTGGTTAGTACTTACTTTTGGGATAATGTATTTGGTTTTATCTAAATTAATTCTTCCAAAAATTAGTAACAACTTAGAGTCTAGAAAATCTCAAATTCTAGAAAACATTGAGGCAGCTGAAAAACAAAGAGAAGATAGTGAGACCAAACTTAAAGAATATGATCAAATAATTTTAAAAAGCAAAACTGATGCTAATGCTATGTTTAATCAAGCAAGAGAAAAGGCAGTTAAAGATATAAATGCTAAAAGAGACGTTCTTGATAAACAAATAGATGACGAAATAGCTAAAGCGGAAAAAGAAATCCAAGCTTTAAGAGATAATGCGCCTGATAAAATAAATAAAATTGCTATCGAAACGTCATCCGAGTTACTTCAAAAACTTATTGGTGCTGAAGTAAATAATAGCAGTATATCAGCAATTGTTGACGACCTATCTAGAAGAAATGGAGATAAATACTATGGCAATTGATGCAACTTTCTGGGTAGCAATTTCATTTGTAATCTTCATCGGGGTTTTAGTTTACTTTAAAATTCCACAAAAAGTTTCTCAAATGCTTGATGGTATGATTTCTGATATCAAAAATGAGATAGATGAAAGTGAAAAATTGAGAACAGAGGCAAAAACTTTACTCGATAATGCTCAAAAAAAATTAGATACAGCTAGTTCTGTAAGTAATGAAATTTTGGAAAATGCAAAAAAAGAGTCGGATAAATTAATAATAGACTTAAATGATAAATTTCATAAATCATCAGAAATTAAAAAAAGTTTAGCAGAAAATAAAATTAGCCAAATGAAAGAGGCTGCATTGAAAGAAATAAAAGATGCTTCAATCAAAATAGCAGTAGACTCAGTAAAAAAAATCATAACTACATCAGTTGATAAATCTAAACTAGATGCTGTATTTCAAAAAAATTTAGAAGAAACTAAAGAACAGCTAAAAAAAATAAACTCATAATACGGTTACAATTTCCTGAAAAAACTATAAGTTACAGCAATGAATTCTATAGTTATTGGATCTGGATTTGGTGGTATTGCTGCAGCAATAAGACTAAGAGCCAAAGGACATAAAGTAAAATTAATAGAAAAACATTCAGACCTAGGTGGAAGAGCTAGAGTTTTCAAAAAAGATGGTTTTACCTATGATGCTGGGCCAACAGTAATAACAGCTCCATATTTAATTAACGAACTATTCAGTTTATTTAATAAAAATCCTGAGGACTACATAAAACTAACACCACTTAAAATTTGGTATCAATTTGTTTTTGAGGACCAAACTAAATTTAATTACTCAGGTGATGAAATAGAAATGAAAAAACAAATTGAAAATTTAAATCAAGAAGATGTTAAGGGGTATGAAGATTTAGTAAATTTTACCAAAAAAATTTTTGAGAAGGGATTTTTAGAACTTGCAGATGTTCCATTTGATAAACCCTTTTTTATGATGAAACAGCTGCCAGCATTATTAAAACTTAAGAGTTATAAATCAGTTTATTCATTAGTATCGTCTTATGTAAAAAATGAAAAATTAAGAAGGATGCTTAGTATGCATCCACTTTTGGTTGGTGGTAATCCGTTCACAACTACCTCAATTTATGGGCTAATTCTTTATTTAGAAAAAAAATGGGGCATTCATTATTCAATGGGTGGTACGGGAAATATAATTAAAGGATTTGAAAAGTTAATGGAGGAAATAGAAATCAAAATAATAAAAAATACTGAGGTAAAAGAAATTATTACTAAGAATAATAAAATTACCGGTGTTGTAGTTGACAATGAAGAGATTATCGAAGCTGATAATGTCATTTGTAATGCTGACCCTCCTGCTTTTTATGAAAAGATGACTAGTAAAAACTTAAAAAATTCAATGCTGTTTGATTGGAAACAAAAGAGGATGGATTACTCAATGGGTTTATTTGTTTATTATTTTGGAACCAAAAAAGTCTATGAAAACGTTGAGCATCACACAATTAAATTTGGAAACAAATATAAAGAACATCTAGATGATATTTTTGATTATAAAAAATTAAATAACGATATTAGCTATTATCTCCATAGACCCTCTGCAACAGATAAGAGTATGGCTCCTGAGGGAAGTGATTGTTTTTATGTATTAGTGCCAGTTCCAAACAATCAATCAAATATAGATTGGCAAATAGAAGGAGAAAAAATGAAAAATCTTGTGGTTGATAAAATGGAAAATGATTTAATGCCAAATCTTAGAAATAATATTGTATCTGATTTTTATCTTACACCTGATTATTTTGAGAAAGAACTAAATACAAAATATGGATCGGGTTTTTCAATTCAGCCTAAATTCACTCAATCAGCTTATTTTAGATTTCATAATAAATCAGAAATTTATGACGGTTTATATTTTGTTGGTGCCGGAACACACCCGGGTGCGGGTGTACCAGGAGTACTTTCATCTGCAAAAGTATTAGATAAATTGATTTAGAATGTTAACTAAAAATTATTTAGCAACCTATGCAAAATCATTTAATTGGGCTGGTTTTTTTTTGCCAAAAAAAACTTATGATAAATGTTCTGCGCTTTATGATTTTTGTAGAGAAGCAGATAATATTGCAGACGATCCAGGAAAATTAGAAGACAAAATAATTAAATTTGAAAACTTTAAGAAAGATTTTTTAAATAAAAACTTTCAAAACATTGTCATTAAAAATATTTGGGAACTTATAGATGAATTTAACATTTCAACAAAAGTAATTAATGATTTATTTGATGGGATTAATTCAGATATTAAAGAAAGAGTAGAATTAAAATCAAAAAAAGAATTATTAATATACTCTTATAGAGTAGCAGGTACAGTTGGTTTAATGATGGCAAAAATTTTAAAAGTTAATAAGACAAATTCTTTAAAATCAGCTATCGATCTTGGAATAGCAATGCAGCTTACCAATATTTCAAGAGACGTAATTGAAGATAAAAATAATAAAAGAATTTATATCAATGAAAATTTCAACGACATCGTATCTACCATTTCTTTGTCTGAAAAATTTTATGAAAATTCTTTTTACTCAATTAAAGAAATACCTTTAAGTTTCAGATTCTCTATTTTAGTTGCAAGACGAGTCTACAGAAAAATTGGACACAAAATAATTAATAAAAATAATTTAGAAAATTATAAAAATTCTGGAAAAATTTATGTAACAAAAATTGAAAAAATCATTGAAACTTTTTTATCAATTTTTGATTTAATAATTTTAACATTTACAAATAAAAATGATAATAACATTGAACATGATCATTCATTAATTAATGAAGAGATAAATTTAAATGAAAGATTTTGATTACATAATTATCGGTGGTGGTTGCGCAGGTTTGTCTTTGGCTTATGAACTTGAAATTTCTGATAAATTAAAAAATAAATCTTTAGCTATAATTGAGCCTAGAAAGGAATATAAAAGAGACAAAACTTGGTCATTTTGGAAAGTATTTCCACACAATTATGATGATTGTGTCAAAAAAAGTTGGGATAATTTTTCCATAAACATTTCTAATGATACAAAGTTTATTGATTGTAAGCTAACACCTTATCAATCTATAGATAGTGGAAAATTTTATGACAAAATTCTTTCAAAACTTAAATTAAATGAAAATATAAAATTTTTTAAAAATATTAATGATGTTGAATTATCAAATTCAATAATTTTTAATAGCATTCCAAACTTTGAAAATAAGCCAAATAATTTGTGGCAACATTTTTGTGGTGTGGAAATAGAAACTGAAAAAGATTTTTTTGATGACCAAATATTTAACTTAATGGACTTTGCGTGTGATCAAAAAAATGAGGTTCATTTTTTTTACACTCTGCCTTTTTCAAAAAAAAGTGCACTTGTAGAAACTACCTGGATATCAAATTTAAGTAATGAAAATATAAAAGATTATGATAATCAAATAGATCAATATTTAAAAAACCATTTAAATATCAGAAATTATAAAATCAATTTTAAAGAAGAAGGCTCTATACCTTTATTTAGAAATAAAAATCTAAAAAAATTAAACGAAATATATATTGGATCAGCCGGCGATATGACGAGATTAAGCACGGGTTATACCTTTTTAAATATTCAAGAACACAGCAAATATATAGCGGAAAACATTGATAATATTTCTAAAGCTAAATTGTTTAAAATTAAAAAAAAATATGATTTTTTGGATAATATTTTTTTGAAAGTTTTAAGAAATAACTCTTCAGATATGGGGGAAATTTTCTTTAAAATGTTCAATAGTTCACCTAAGACTGCTATTAATTTCTTATCTAATAAAAGTAATTTTTTTGAAGATTTAGAAATAATTTTAAAAATGCCTAAATGGAAATTTTTAAAAGAATTATTTTAAATGACTAATCAATTAATTAAAAAAATTAACCTTAATCATTCATTTATATTTTTTTTACTAATTAATCTATTTTCTGTCGTGATGTTTAGATTAAATTATTTAGATATTTCATCATCAATATGCTTATTTTTAATTTTAACTATTGGAGTTTCACACGGTGCATTAGATAATATTAAAGGTAAAAAACTTCTTAAATTATTTAATTTTGAAAGAATATATATTTTCTATATCTTTTATATTTTTATAGCAGTTTGCATCATTATTATTTGGTCACTCTTACCAGCAACCACACTGTTAGTTTTTCTTATAGTGGCAGCATTTCATTTTGGTAAAGAAGATACACAATTTTTAATAAACAAAAAATCGTACTTAATTCAATTATTATACCTTTTAAAAGGATCGCTCATAATTCTTGCCCCGCTTTTTTTTCATTTTGATGATACTGTGAAAATATTTAAATCATTACTTGTTGTTAATGAAAATTTTTATTTATTCTTAGAATTTTTAGAAGAAAATAAGATAATCGAGATATCAATTATTTTGAGTTCATTATCAAGTATATTTTTATTTATTGATAAGTTTGAATTAAAAAAATTCACTATTTTTTTTGATTATTTCTCAATTATAATTTTAAATTACTACTTTACTCCTTTAACAGCTTTTACAATTTATTTTTGTTTTTTACATTCTGTGAGGCACTCTATTTCACTTGCGATAGACCTGGATGAAAACAATCTCCAAAATGGACTAAAATTATTTATTTTAAAGGCTTTACCACTTACTCTTTTAACAATCTTTATTTCAATAATTGTATTATTTTTATTAAATGACGTTAATTATTTAGATGATGCAATCTTAAAACTAATTTTTATTGGTTTGGCGTCTTTAACCTTTCCACATATATTGCTGGAATATTTTTTAGAGAAAAATGAAAAACAAACAAATTAAAATTTTACTTTCTGCTCCAAGAGGTTTTTGTGCTGGTGTTGAGAGAGCTATAGAGATTGTAGAAAAATCTATTCAAAAATATGGATCGCCAGTTTATGTTAGACACGAAATTGTTCACAACAAGCATGTTGTTGATAATTTAAAAAATAAAGGTGCTATCTTTGTTGAAGAATTAGAGGAAATTAATGACAAATCTAGACCTGTTATTTTTTCTGCGCACGGTGTTCCGAAAAAAATACCAGAAGATGCTGAAAATTATAAAATGACTTATGTAGATGCTACTTGTCCACTAGTTTCTAAAGTTCATAGAGAAGCGGAAAACTTAAATAAAGCTGGTTATCATATTATTTTGATTGGACACGAGAACCATCCAGAAGTAATAGGCACTATGGGCCAATTACCTAAAGGATCTATTGATTTGGTTCAAAATGAAGCTGAAGCAATGGAGTATAAAACCAATTATAAAAAAAAATTGGCTTATATAACTCAAACAACACTATCTGTTGACGACACTAAAGAAATAATAAAAATTTTGAAAGATAGATATACAAACATTAAAGAGCCAGCAAAAGAGGATATTTGTTACGCAACAACTAATAGACAAATGGCAGTAAAAAATATTGCAAAAAAGTGTGATATGTTTTTTGTAATAGGTAGTAGAAACTCTTCAAATTCAGTTAGACTTGTTGAAGTAGCAAAAAAATCAGGTTGTCAAAATTCACAGCTTTTTCATTCTGAAAGTGAAATTCCTTTTGATCAAATACAGAATTCAAATACTATTGGTATATCATCAGGAGCATCAGCGCCCGAAATTCTTGTAGAAGATTTTATTAATGAATTAAAAAAAAAATTTTCTATAAATGTTGAGGAAGTAGAAATTATAAAAGAAAATGTAGTCTTTAAAGTTCCTAATAAATTAAATTAAATGGCTGTATATACAAAAATAAATCAGAGTGATATCGATATAATAAACAACAAGTTTAATATTGAAAAAATTTTAAGTTTCCAGGGAATTGCTAAAGGAATTGAAAATACAAATTACATTTTAAAATCCAAAAATAAAAAGTTTATTCTCACAATTTTTGAGAAGAGAGTTCTTCCAAAAGAGATACCTTTTTTTATGAAATTAATGGATCATTTAAATGATTCAAAAATTAATTGCCCAAGACCACTTAAAACTAAAGACAAAAATTATTTAATTAAACTAAAAAATAAAACAGCCTGTATTGTCACTTTCTTAAGTGGAAAAGATAAAAAGAAAGTTAATGAAAGTGACTGCTATGCTATTGGAAAAGCAATAGCTAAAATGCATATGGTTACTAAGAAGATAAAATTTACTAGAAAAAATTCAATGGGTGTAAAATATTTAAAACCTTTGCTCCAGAGTATTAAATTTAAATCAAATAAAGGATCAAATTTGAAAAAATTTTTATTTAATAATTTTAATGATATTAAAAAAAATTGGCCAAAAAAACTTCCTTCTGGAATAATACATGGTGATTTATTTGTAGATAATATTTTTTTTAATAAAAATAAGCTGTCAGGAATTATAGACTTTTACTTTGCTGCTAACGATTACTATATGTATGAAATAGCAATCTGCATTAATGCTCTATGTTTTGATGAAAAAAATAAAAAATTTATAATTAATAAAAAGAAAGTTGATAAATTGATCAAGGGATACAACAGCATTAAAAAAATTAAATTAAATGAAAAAAATAATTTAAATATCTTGTGTAGAGGTGCTGCTCTTAGATATCTGTTAACTAGACTATATGATTATACAAATACTCCAAAAACAGCATTAATCAAAATTAAGGATCCAAACGAATATTATCAAAAACTTATTACCCATAACAATTTGAATAGTTTTAAAGATTATCTGATTTAATGATTAAAATTTATACTGATGGCTCATGTTTAAAAAATCCAGGAAATGGTGGATGGGCAGCAATAATATGCACTGATAATGAAGTGAAAAAAATAAGTGGAAATGAAAAAGATACAACAAATAATAGAATGGAATTAATGGCGACAATCAATGCATTAAAAGAAGTAAATTCTGAAGATTTGATAGAAATCTACACAGATTCTAAATATGTTAAAAATGGAATTACTGATTGGATCCACAATTGGATTAAAAATAATTGGAAAACATCTAATAAAGAGGATGTTAAAAATAAAGATTTATGGGTTCAATTGCATGATTTGAATAATAATTCTAAAATTAAGTGGAACTGGGTTAAAGCTCATGCTGGAAATCCACTAAATGAAGAAGTTGATTTATTAGCTAAAAAAGCTGCAAGTCTAGATTAATTTTAAGAAATTTTCTGCTGCTGAGATTTCACAAGATCCTGTATCTGCTTCTTCCTGAAGTTTAATAACCTTCATGTTATCAACAAACATCGTGTATCTATTAGATCTAATTCCTAAACCTCTGCCACTTTTATCAACATCTGCACCAATTTCTTTTGTAAAATTAAGAAATGGGTCACCCATCATAACAATTTTTTCACCTACATCATTTTGTTTACCCCAAGCATTCATCACAAAGGGATCATTTACTGAAATACAAATTATATGATCAATACCTTTTTCTTTAAATTGATCATGCATCTTAATATATCCTGGCAAATGTTTAGCAGAACATACAGAAGTATATGCCCCAGGTAGTCCAAATATTACAACTTTTTTGTCTTTAAAAAAATCTTCTATATTTTTTTTTACAGGCTCTCCATCTTGAAGAACAAAAATTTCTGAATTTGGTAGGTTATCGTTTTCTTTTATTTTCATTTGGATCTATCTTTAATATGTTCTTTTACTTTTTCAATATCATTTTCAAGAATAACATAATTTTCTTTCTCATTTAATATAAATTGAAGTTCATTTGGTAACTCAGCTTTAATATTTATAGCACTTTGAATTGCATCAGGAAACTTACATGGATGTGCTGTTGCCAGCACAATATTATTACCATTGAGATTGTGTTTATCAAAAGCTCCATAACCAATTGCAGTATGAGGGTCTAAAACAATATTAAATTCTTGATAAACAGACTTAATAATATCAAGTGTTTCAGTCTCGCTCATTCTTGCTGATAAGAAATCTTGATTAATTAAATTTAACTTTTCTTTATCAATTGAATATTTTCCTTCTTCTTTAATTTTCATCATGTCTTTTGATGTTTGTTCTGAATTCTTATCATTCAAGTCAAAAATAAGTCTCTCAAAGTTACTTGCAATCTGTATATCCATACTAGGAGAAATAGTTTCGGAAACAGTTTCAGCCTCGTAATTACCGTTTGAAATAGCTCTATGGAGAATGTCATTTTGATTTGTTGCAACAATCAATTTATTAATAGGCAAACCCATTTTTTTGGCTAAATAACCTGCGTATACATCTCCAAAATTCCCTGTGGGAACAGAAAAATTAGTGGGTTTAGTGTGATCTTCAATGAGATAATAGCTGTAAAAGTAATAAACACATTGAGCAATAATTCTTGCCCAGTTGATTGAATTTACACCTGACATATTAATATCTTGAGAAAATTTTGTATCAGAAAACATTGATTTAACTAAGTTCTGGCAGTCATCAAAATTTCCTTTAATAGCGATATTAAATACATTTTCATGTTTTCCAGTGGTCATGATTTTTCGCTGAACAGAAGAAACTCGATTATCAGGATGTAGTACAAAAATATTTAAATTTTCTTTTCCTTTTATTGCATCTATAGCTGCTGCTCCTGTATCTCCAGATGTGGCAACTACAATATTAATTTTTTCTTTTTGCTTGCTTAAATAAAATTCATAAAAATTTCCAAGAAGTTGCATAGCAACATCCTTAAAGGCTAGTGTTGGGCCATGAAATAACTCTAAGACTGATCGATCTCCTATTTTTATGAAATCAATTACATTTTCTCTCCTAAAAACAGAATAAGATTTATCAATTATATTAGACAATTCATCTTTATCCATAAAATTTCCTATAAAAGGAAAAATAATTTTTTTTGCTAAATCTGAATAATTAAGTGATCTCAATTCTTGAATTTCTTTTTCACTATAGTTTGGAAGTGAGCTGGGAATGAACAATCCCCCATCATCAGCAAGACCTTTGATAAAAACATCTTTAAATTCGTAAGTTTTAGAAGTATTTCTAGTGCTGACGTATCTCATTTAATAATTTTTTTTTCTAAAATATAGATATATTAAAAGGATTGAAATCGCCATCGAAAACCAAGTAATTGCGTACTTTTTGTGATTGTTTGAAATTTTAGCAGTGATCACTCTTGGTCTTGGGTTTTCGTAGTTACCGTTTAAATAAATAATATATTTTGAAAAGTTTTTTCCTGTAAATTTTAAAATATCTTCCCGATCTAGTGTAAACCAATAATTTTTATCTACATCATTCTTGGGTTTGAATGAGCTTGATTTTGATTGAAGCATTAAAGTACCAATAATATTTTTTTGATCAACAATATTAATCTCTCGTTTGTTTTTTTGGTCAAAAGATATCCAGCCTCTATTAATTAAATAATCTTCATTTCCTATTTTAATTGGGTTAATAACTTCAAATCCAGGTTTACCAGTTTCGTTAAGATTATAGAGATAAATTTGTTTTTCAAAATCAATTTGTCCTGATGTTTTTATTCTTAAATAATTTTTTTTTTCTACATTTTGAAGTTCAACAGGATCAATCTTTAAAGAATTTTCAATTTGATTGATTAGATCTAATTTCCAACTCAATCTATACAATTGCCAAAAGCCTAATGACAACAAAACTAAAATTATAAAATAAACAAAAACTGAAAATAGAAGCTTATTCTTCAAGGATTAAATACTAACTTCCCCAAACGTATATAGCTGCAAACAAGAATAACCAAACAACATCAACAAAGTGCCAGTACCAAGCAGCTGCCTCAAAACCAAAGTGGTGTTCTTTCGTAAAGTGACCCAATCTTCCTCTCCATAAACAAACAGCAAGAAAGATTGTTCCAACAATTACGTGGAAACCGTGAAAACCTGTTGCCATATAAAATACTGCACCATAAATATGTCCCGAATAATCAAATGTAGCATGATGATATTCGTAAGCCTGTAATAAAGTAAAAAAGAAGCCTAGTGCAACAGTTGCTGTTAATCCTTGAATAAATCCCTTTCTATCGTCTTCTAATAAAGAGTGGTGAGCCCAAGTTACTGTAGTTCCTGATAATAATAAAACTAATGTATTGATTAATGGAATGTCCCATGGATCAAAAGTTTCTATGTCTTGTGGAGGCCAAACATTTCCAACAAACTCATTTGGGAATAAACTTATATCAAAATAAGCCCAAAACCATGCAACAAAAAACATAACTTCAGAAGCAATAAATAACGTCATTCCATATCTGTGATGGATTTGAACAACTGGAGTATGGTGACCTTGATGTTCAGCTTCAATCACAACATCTCTGAACCACATATAGGCTGCATAAATTACAAGTGCTAATCCTAAATACATTCCCCAAGATACATCATTGTGCATATAAAAAATTGCTCCAATAGCTAGCACCAAGCATGCAAAAGATGTAAATATAGGCCAAGGACTTGGGTCTACTAAGTGATAATCATGTTTTTTTTCAGCTGACATATTTTTTTAATTATGATTGTTTATAATAATCTGTCGAGAAAAAAGTATACGACATAGTTACATCCTGTAAGTTTTTAACTGTTGGATCATTTACCAGTTCTGGGTCCAAATAAAAAGTCATAATATAAGTTGCCTTCTCACCTGCCTTAAGTTCCTGTTTTTCAAAGCAAAAACAGCCTAATTTACTATAATATTTTCCAAAACTTGCGGGCGAAACATTGAAACTAGCAACTCCATAGGTTGTTTCGTCTCCATAGTTCTCAACCTCAAACTCAATTCTATTTACCTGACCAACCTTAACATCAATGACATTTGATTTTGCCTTAAAATCCCAAGTGAGATTGTTTACATTCGTATCAAATCTTACACTTACAACTTTATCTAAAACTATTTTCGGGGCTTCTTTAGATACTTGGGTTGTTCCACCAAAGCCAGTTACTCGACAAAAAAGATCATATAAGGGCACTGCCGCAAAAGATAAACCTAACATTAAACAAAAAATACCTGCTAGAAGTAATGGAGTTAATGTTTTGCTCTTAATCATATCTGCCTATCAAATACGCCAACGTTATATAATGTAAAAACAAACAAAAAAACCATAAAAGCTAAAATTGCTAAAGCGGTAATAATATTTTTTTTCTTTGTTTTTTTATCGGGTGTTATCATAAAATTTTATCTATTAAGAAAAATACAAAAACTAAAAACAAATATAATATCGAGTATCCAAAAATTGTTTTTGCTTTTTTTGCATCAAACTTGTTCTTCTTAAATTTGTAAAGTTCAAAACATAAGTAATTATAATAAATTGTCAAAATTAATGATGGAATTAAAAATACTAGACCAACAAAACTAATTGCATATGGGAAAACAATAACTGGCAACATTATTAACGAATAAACAAATATATTTAATTTTGTGCTTTCAACACCATTAGTCAATGGAAGCATTGGAATATTTGCTTTTTTATAATCATCAGATTTATACAAACTTAACGCCCAGAAATGTGATGGTGTCCAAAAAAAGATAATTAAAAAGAAAGTTAATGGCTCAAGTGAAAGCGAGTTAGTAGCTATAGTCCAACCAATTACAGGAGGTAATGCTCCTGCAGCGCCTCCAATAACAATATTTTGAGGCGTTTTTCTTTTAAGCCAAACAGTATAAACCAGCACATAAAACAAAATTGTAAATAACAATAAAGCTGCTGAAATTGTATTTGCAAAATAATCCAAAGCAACAACAGAAAATATTGATAAAGCAATACCAAAAATCAAAGCTTGATTTTTATTAACCTTCCCAGTTGGTATAGGTCTTAAACAAGTCCTTGTCATTAATGCATCTAAATCAGACTCATACCACATGTTTAAAGCTCCAGCGGCACCAGCTCCAATAGAAACTAAAATAATTCCAATTATTGCATCTTTTGTTGGAATAATATTTGGCGCCATTAACAATCCAACCGCACATGTAAAAATTACAAGAGACATTACTCTTGGCTTCATGAGTTTAAATAACTCAGAGAAATTGAATACGTCTTCTTGACTTAAATTTCTATTTTTTAATTTAGACTTAATCATTTAATTTTAGACAGAAAACCTAAATACTTTTTTAGGTAGTAGATTTTTCTGCACTCTCTTCATCTTCAAACTTTGGTAATTCATCAAAAGTATGAAAATTTGGAGGAGACGGTACTGTCCACTCTAAAGTTGTTGCCCCCTCACCCCAAGGGTTTTGTGCAGCAGCTTTTTTCTTATAAAATGCATAAATTAGATTTGCGAAAAATACTCCTAAACCAATTACAGAAATATATGATCCAATTGAAGATATATAATTCCAACCAGCAAATGCATCTGGATAATCTGCATATCTTCTAGGCATCCCCGCTAAACCTAAGAAGTGTTGAGGGAAGAAAATTAAGTTTACTCCAATAAATGTTAACCAGAAGTGTAATTGACCTAACCATTCTGAATACTCGTAACCACTCATTTTTCCAAACCAGTAATAAAAGCCTGCAAAGATTGCGAACACCGCACCTAGAGATAACACATAGTGGAAATGAGCTACTACATAGTAAGTATCATGCATTGCTGTATCTACACCTGCATTTGCAAGAACAACACCTGTAACTCCACCTACTGTAAATAAAAATATAAACCCTAAAGCCCAGACCATAGGTGTCTTAAATGATATTGAACCACCCCACATAGTTGCTATCCAAGAAAATATTTTAATTCCTGTCGGAACAGCAATGATCATCGTCGCTGCTAAGAAATAAGCTTTGGTATCTGTACTTAAACCAACTGTATACATGTGGTGAGCCCATACAACGAAACCAACTATTCCAATTGCTACCATTGCATATGCCATTCCTAAATATCCGAATACTGGTTTTCTAGAGAATGTTGAAACAATATGACTAATCATTCCAAAACCTGGTAAAATTAAAATGTATACTTCAGGATGACCAAAGAACCAGAATAGGTGTTGAAATAATACTGGGTCTCCACCTGTTTGAGCATCAAAGAATGCAGTTCCAAAATTTCTATCCGTTAATAGCATTGTGATTGCACCTGCTAATACCGGAAGTGATAAAAGTAATAAGAACGCTGTAACTAAAATTGACCAAGCAAATAAAGGCATTTTATGCAGTGTCATGCCTGGAGTTCTCATATTTAAAATTGTAGTGATAAAGTTTACTGCTCCTAAAATTGAAGACGCTCCTGCTAAGTGTAAACTTAAAATTGCAAAGTCCATTGCTGGACCAGGCTGTCCCGCTGTAGATGATAAAGGAGGATAGATTGTCCATCCACCACCAACACCAGTTTGACCTGGAGGGCCATCCATAAATATAGACATAATTAATAAAATGAATGAAGTTGGTAACAACCAAAATGAAATGTTATTCATTCTTGGGAATGCCATGTCAGGCGCACCAATCATAATTGGTACAAACCAATTTCCAAAACCACCAATCATTGCTGGCATAACCATAAAGAAGATCATGATTAAACCATGACCTGTTACTAAGACGTTGTATAAATGATAGTTTCCACCTAAAATTCCATCACCTGGATGCATCAATTCCATTCTCATTAAAACTGAGAATGCAGTTCCGATTACACCTGCAACAATTGCAAATATAAGGTACATTGTACCTATATCTTTGTGATTGGTTGAATACGCCCAACGTTTCCAACCAGTTGGTGTATGATGATCGTCGTGTGATGCAGTTTGTGTATACATATTATTTACTCGCTAGTTTTTTAAATTGATCTTCTTCATTAATTTCTTTTGCAAATTTTATTTTAGCCCCAGTAAGCCACTCTTGATATTCTTGTTCAGAAACTACTCTTACTGTAATCGGCATAAAAGCATGTTTAATTCCACAAAGCTCAGAGCATTGTCCATAATAAGTTCCAACTTCTTCTGCTTTAAACCATGTTTCATTTATTCTTCCAGGAACCGCATCTCTTTTAACTCCAAAAGATGGTAATGCCCAAGCGTGCAAAACATCATTTGCAGTAATTAAAACTTTTACTACTTTGTTAACTGGAACAACTAATTCATTATCTACGGCTAATAATCTTGGCTGATTTTCTTTTAAGTCTTTGTCTTCAATCATATAAGAGTCGAAAATAATATTTTCGTCTGGATACTCGTATCCCCAGTACCACTGATAACCAATTGCCTTAACTGTTACATCTGCTTTTGGTATTGAATCTTGTTTATATAAAATTTTGAATGATGGAACCGCCATGACGATTAAAATCAAACATGGAATTAATGTCCATAAAACTTCTACAGCAACATTGTGGGTTCTTTTAGAAGGAACTGGATTCGCTGATGCTCTAAATCTGATACATGCATAGACCATCAAAAATAAAACGAAGACACTTATCGCGATTATGATTGGTAGCAACAATTTGTCATGAAAATTAACTATATCTCGCATAGACTCTGATGCTGCTTTTTGAAAACCTAATTGCCAATCTTTTGGCTGGTTAGCAAACGCAACTGCAGGAGTTAAAATTGAAAGAATTGTTATTAAAATTTTTTTCATTTTTTTATCCTATATAGAACGTCTTCAAAAAAATTACACTTTAGTTTTCGCGACAAAATATCAATTTATGGCGTATTTTATGATCGATATAGCTGAAATTACAGCTGTTTCAGATCTCAATATATTCTCATTAATTTTCAATGGTTGAACACCGCTAAATTTTAGAATCTTAGCTCTTTCCTCTTCAGAAAAATCTCCTTCTGGACCTATAATTACACATGTAGGTTTATCTGTAACCTTCTTTAAATCTACTTTGGTATTTTCAGAATTTAGATCAGTAAAAATTAAATCAACTTTATTGTTATTTAAAAAATCATCTAATGATTTTGGGTCTTCAATATCTGGAACATTAATTCTATTCGATTGCTCTGCTGCTTCAATAATTACTTTCTCTAATCGCTCTTTATTAATTTTACGAACAATCGTTCTATCAAATATTATTGGAATAAATTTTGTAACTCCTAACTCAGTTGCTTTTTGAATCATAAAGTTAAAATAATTTGATTTAATTGGAGAAAATGCCAACCACAATTCTTTTGGATTTTCTTTCTGTCTTAATTGTTTTGTAACATTAAATTCAACAATACCTTTTGAGATATTTAAAATTTTTGCTTCCCATTCACCACTGCTGTTAAATAATGAGAAAGTTTCATTTTCTTTAACTCTCATTACTTTGTTTACGTAATGCGATTGAGATTTATCAAGTGTACCAGTTAAATTATTAGATAAACTTTTAGAAAAATATAATCTAATGTTACTCATATTATTAAATTAGTTTATGAAAAATATTAAAGCAATAATTTTTGACGCTTACGGCACTTTATTCGATGTAAATTCAGCAGCAGAAAAATGCAAAGATAAAATTGGTGATAAGTGGGAGGCTTTTGCAAATTATTGGAGAACCACACAATTAGAATACACTTGGCTTAGAAGTTTAATGAAAAGGCATAAAGATTTTTGGCAAATCACTGAAGACAGTTTGGATAAATCAATGAGTGTATTTGAAATAGATAATCCAACGAGAGATGAATTATTAGACCTCTATAAAATTCTCTCACCTTTTGAAGAAGTTCCAAAAGTATTAAAATCTTTAAAAGAAAAAAATTTTAAACTAGCAATACTTTCTAACGGTACACCTTCTTTGTTAAATGAATTGGTGCAAAGTAATAAATTAGACAATTTATTTGATGATATTTTTTCTATCGAAGAAGTTGGTATTTTTAAGCCTGACTCTAAAGTTTATGATATGCCAATAAAAAAATATAAAATTGAAAAAAATGAAGTTGCTTTTTTAAGTGCAAATACTTGGGATGTATCTGGAGGAGGAAACTATGGATATAATTCTATATGGGTAAATAGAAATAATAATACATTTGATAAACTTGATTATTCACCACAACATGAAATTAAAAATCTAAAAGAGTTACTGAATATTATCTAATTCTATTTTCTTCAAAGTTTTTATTTAATTTTAATGAAATAGTTCTTGTGTTTTTTCTATTCCAATCAGAAAAAGATTTTAAAATAGGAATTACTGATAAGCCAAATTCCGTAAGTGAATACTCTACTTTTGGAGGTACTACTTGATAAACTTTTCGGTTCACAATACCATCAGTTTCTAACTCTCTAAGTTGTTTAGATAACATTTGTTGAGTTATAGTTTTTAATGCCTTTTTTAGTTCGTTAAATCTTATTTTCTTATTATTAAACAATGTAAAAAGAATTCTTATTTTCCATTTGCCACCTAAAAAATAAATAGCTCTTTCAGCTGGACAATTAATTAAATTTTTCATGAATAATTAAATAACTATTTTATTTTAATTATCAAGGTATGATTTTGTATACTAGTATGAAAATATTGCGTTCTTGCATACTTCATAACAAACTATTAGTTATGCTCTAAACTAATTGAAAGGGTAATTATGACTAAAGGACAAAGAGCTGGAGATGGACCAATAGCAGTAGAGGTTGAGAAAGATAAATCTTATTATTGGTGTAGATGTGGGAAGAGTTCAAAACAACCATTTTGTGATGGATCTCATCAAGGTTCAAAATTTACTCCAGTTGCATACAAAGCTGAAGAAACAAAAAAAGTATTTTTTTGTGCTTGTAAACAAACTAACAACCAACCACTTTGCGATGGTTCACACAGTAAGTAATGATTAAAGCAAGTAAAAGAACTAAAAATATGAACAACATCTTAGATCTAACTGGTAGAGTGCTTATTTCTCTAATTTTTTTGTTAAGTGGAATTAACAAAATTGGAAACTATGAAGGAACAGTTGGCTGGATGGAGTCTTTAGGTGTGCCTGGCATTTTTTTAATACCAGCAATCATACTTGAGATAGGTGCACCAATATTAATTATGATTGGATATAAAGTAAAAGTTTCAGCAGCTTTATTAAGTATATTTTGCATCGCTACAGCAGTTATTTTTCATAATAATTTTTCTGATCAAATGCAGTTTATATCTTTTATGAAAAATATTGCTCTTGCTGGGGGTTTTTTATTCTTAGTTGTTAATGAAACAAAAGATTTCAGTCTAGATAAAAAACTAAATAGTCGTTAATTAACTAAATAAATAAGTGTCTTAATGCTTTAAATTAAGACACTTATAAAAAATTACATATTATTTTAAGATTTAATTTATTAGATTAAGAGTATTAATGGACAAGCCAACTATAGCAGATAACAAACCTAAAAAAGTAGAATTAGTACAAAATGAAGAATACATGTTTTGTACTTGTGGAAAATCTAAAAACCAACCATTTTGTGATTGGTCTCATGCTGGTACTTCGTTTAAGCCTATAAATTTTAAAGCAGAAGAAACTGGTAGTGCTTATCTTTGTATGTGTAAACATAGTAGCAACAAACCTTATTGTGACGGTACACATAAAAATTTTACCTCTGATCAAATTAATAAATCAGAAGAAGTTTCAAACACTAATGAAATAACGAGTACAGAAGAAGAGCCACATCTTGCATACATCCATGAGCTTGCAAAAAATGGCTTAACAAAACTTGGTCATCATGGAGAAATGGGAGCTATGGGTGTTCCCTCGAGAGACTTGCCAAAGTGGGAAGATATTCAAATACTTACTGCTCAACTAGCAAAAAAACCTCTCCTAGATAACGATAAAGTTGGAACAGATATAATTATAGGTAAAAACTCAAAAAAACCTCTAACTTTAAATATTCCAATTTTTGTATCAGATATGAGTTTTGGTGCGCTATCAGAAGAGGCAAAAATTGCTTTAGCAAAAGGTGCAGAGAGAGCTGGTACAGGAATTTGTTCGGGAGAGGGTGGAATGCTTTTAGAAGAGCAAAAAAATAATTCAAAGTATTTTTATGAGCTTGCCTCAGCTAAATTTGGTTATTCAGAAGATAAATTAAAAAATATTCAAGCATTTCATTTTAAAGGTGGTCAAGCTGCAAAAACTGGGATAGGTGGGCATTTACCAGGGAACAAAGTTAAAGGTAAAATATCTGAGGTAAGACAAATTCCAGAAGGTGAAGATGCTATCTCCCCTTCTACTTTCAAAGATCTAACAACTGTTGATGATTTTTTAAATTTCTCAAACAGAGTTAGAGAGTTAACTGGTGGTATTCCGATAGGATTTAAGTTGTCTGCTCAACATATAGAAGATGACATTGAATTTGCAGTAAGTGCTAGTGCTGATTATATTATTCTTGATGGGCGTGGTGGTGGAACTGGGGCTGCTCCTTTAATATTTAGAAATAATATTTCTATTCCTACGATTCCAGCCTTAGCAAGAGCTAGAAATTATTTAGATAAAAAAGGTTATGACCATGTATCATTAATTGTAACAGGTGGATTAAGAACTTCTGCAGATTTTGTAAAAGCACTTGCTCTTGGAGCAGACGGTATTGCAATCTCCAACTCAGCTATGCAAGCAATAGGATGTGTTGGTGCTAGAATGTGTAATACAAATAATTGCCCCGCTGGTATTGCCACTCAAAAACCAGAACTTAGAAAAAAATTAAATATTGAAGAATCCTCTGCAAGATTAACTAGATTTTTTAATGCATCTGTAGATCTAATGAAGATATTAGCAAGAGCGTGCGGACATGATCATCTTAATAAACTTTCTATAAATGACTTAACAACGTGGAAAAAGGAAATGAGCGAGCTATCTGGTGTGTCATTTGGTGGAGTTATAAATAATAAGCAAAACAATAAATAAAGGACAGAAATGAAAAATATTGAAGTAAGTAAAATTATTGACCCTATTCCAGCATCGGATGGTGCAGGAGTGAAATTAAAAAGAAGTATTGGTGTTGAGCCAAATTACTTTGATCCTTTCTTAATGCTAGACGAATTTGGATCTGAAAATAGCGAGGATTATATTGCTGGTTTCCCCCCTCACCCACATCGAGGCATTGAAACCGTTACATATATGTTGGCAGGAGATTTTGAACATAAAGATAGCACTGGTGGTGAAGGAAGAATGACCACAGGTGATGTTCAGTGGATGAAAACAGGAAGTGGAATTATTCATTCAGAAATGCCAGCTATGAAAGAAGGAAGACTTCATGGCTTTCAACTATGGATTAACATGCCTGCTAAATTAAAAATGAGTAAGCCTGAATATATTTATATTGATGCAGATAAAATGAGTATTCATAAAGATGATGAGAAACAAGTAAAAGTTATTGCTGGTAAATTTGAAAACGCTGAAGGACCTGTAAAAGGTCATAATGTAGAACCAGTTTACTTTGATGTAGAATTAAAGAAAGATAAAGAGTTTAATTTTAATATTCCATCAACTCACAATACATTTATTTATCTAATAAATGGTGAAATAGAAATTGGTAGTGAGAAACATGATAATGTTAAAGATAGTACTTTAATATTATTAACAAAAGGTGAAGAGCTTAAAGTAAAAGCAAAAACAAATGCTAAATTTCTTGTAATATCTGGAAAACCGATAAATGAAGAAATTGCAAGAGGTGGTCCTTTTGTGATGAATACTAAAGCAGAAATCTTGCAAGCAGTTCAAGATTATCATAATGGTACATTTGTAAAATAAATTATGAATTTAGTTATAATATCAAAAGCAGGTGGACCAGAAGTTTTAGAATATAAAGAACTTAAACTTGAAGATCCAAAAGCTGATGAAGTAACAATTAAAAATCATGCAATTGGTTTAAATTATATTGATACTTATCACAGATCAGGACTTTATCCATTAACTCTACCCTCTCCAATTGGTTTAGAAGGAGCAGGAGAGATAACTAAAATTGGATCAAACGTTAAGGATTTTAAAGTTGGAGATAAAGTTGCATACTGTGCAGCTCCCCTTGGTGCTTATTCAACTCATAGAAATTATCCGACTAAAAACTTGGTAAAAGTTCCTGACAGTGTTGATCTAGAAACTGCAGCAACATTAATGACAAAAGGAATAACTACTTTTTATCTTTTACATAAAACTTATCCTGTAAAATCAGGAGAAGATATTTTATTCCATGCAGCAGCTGGTGGTGTTGGTCAAATTTTTGGACAATGGGCTAAAAGTCTAGGATGCAATGTTATTGGTACTGTCGGTTCAGATGAAAAAATAGAAAATGCAAAACAAAATGGTTACGATCATGTAATAAATTACAATAAAGATAATTTTGCTGAGAAAGTAAAAGAGATCACAGATGGTAAAGGATTATCAGTTGTTTATGATGGTGTTGGAAAAAATACTTTTGATGGTTCAATTGAATGTTTAAAATTAAGAGGAATGTTAGTTTCTTTTGGAAATGCATCAGGCCCTTTAGATCCAGTTAATGTTGCAAAATCAATTCAACCAAAGGGACTTTATTTAACTAGACCTAGTATTATGCAGTACACAACCACAAGAGAAGAGCTTGATGAAGCAGCTAATAAAGTTTTTGAAATGGCTTCAAGTGGAAAAGTAAAAGTAAAAATTTCAAAAAAATATTCTCTTAAAGATATTGCACAAGCACATAAAGATTTAGAGTCTAGGGTTCTAACTGGACCAGCAGTAATACTTCCCTAGTTTACATCTACATCCATATCAGACATATGGAGTTTTAGTGCATTTGTTGAAATTTGAATTTCTCTAATAAAAAAAATAATTGATATAATCATGGATAAACAGCAAGAACCAAATATTACCCTCGCTGCAAATACTTCATCTAAGTAAAGTGCAAAAACAGTAAGCATATTAAATAGGAAGCCAAATGAGGCAAATAAAATTGTCCATCTAAGAAGTGTTATCCTGCCACTTAAATTAATAAACTGCTTCTTCCATTCAGGTGGTATATGCTTTTCATAAACATGCTCATCATGAAGTTGGCGAATTAAGATACTAAGAGAATGAAATCTGTTGCTGTACACACTCATTAGCAATGGAATAGCTGGAAACATTAATGCTGTAACGGTGTAATCTATATTCATGCGAATCAATTTGATTATGAAACTAGCCTTTGTTATTTACAAGTAAATTATGAGCCAATTAAACTTATTTATAGAATTAACAAGATTAAAAAAACCAATTGGTTTTATGCTTTTGTTTTGGCCATGTATTTGGGGTTTAACATTAGTTTATGACTTTAGTGGCGATTTAAATAAATATTTTTTTTATAGTTTTCTTTTTTTAGCAGGTGCAATTTTAATGAGGTCTGCTGGTTGCATCGTAAATGATATTGTTGATAGAAATTTTGATAAAAAAGTTGAGAGAACTAAAAATAGACCAATTGCTTCAGGAAAAATATCAGTAAAGCTTGCATCAATTTATGCATCAAGTCTATGCGTAATTGCTTTTCTTGTTCTTATAAATTTTAATAATTTTACAATAATAATGGCAATGCTTTCAATGCCTTTAGCATTTACTTATCCACTAATGAAAAGAATTACTTATTGGCCACAACTATTCCTTGGAATTACATTTAACTATGGGTTGGTACTTGCATGGATTTCAATTTCTGATCAAATTTCAATAATACCAATAATTTTTTACTTGGGAGCCATATTTTGGACACTAGGGTACGACACAATTTATGGATACCAAGATATTAAAGATGATGAAATTATAGGAGTAAAATCAACCTCAATAAAATTCAAAAATAGTCCAAAAATATTTTTATTGGTTTCATATTTAATTTTTATAATTGCATTGATTTTAATTGGAATACTAATGAATTTTAAAAATTTTTATTTTATGTTTTTGATAGTACCAATATTTCAACTTTTTATATTCCAGGTAAAAAATTTAAAAATAAATGACACAAATGATTGTTTAAAAAAATTTAAAAGCAATAATTTTTTAGGGTCAATTATCCTAATCAATGTCCTAATCGGTAAATTAATTTAAAATGAATAAGAAATTAACTTTTGAAAGACTTTTTAAAGATTATACCAAAAAATATATCAGTAAAATTATTTTAGCAGGAATTTTTTCAGTTTTAGTTGCATCAAGCACTTCTGCAACCGCTTGGTTGTTAGATCCAGCAATTGACAAAATATTCATAAATAAAGATCAAACTTTGATATTATTAATACCTTTAGCTATTATTATAGCTTTTAGTGTTAAAGGCATATCTCTGTATATTGCAAAACTTTTAATGATAAATGTATCTGAAGAGGTTAAGAAATTAATTCAAATTGATATGCTTAAATCATTTATCAAAGCTGACACTGAAATTATAGAGACCAAACATTCTGGAAATTATATATCAAACCTTAATTTTGATGTTAATCAAATCACTAGGATGTTGTCTGAGGCATTTTTAAGTATTTTTAAAGATGGTCTTACTTTACTAGGCTTATTAATAGTTATGTTTGTGCAAAATTGGAAATTATCTTTAATTGCAATTATCATGATTCCTCTTGCATCAATAACTGCAAAAATTCTTGGGAAAAGAATGAATAAAGTTTCAACTGAGGCACAAGAAAAATCAGGAGATCTAAATAGATATCTTATTGATTTATTTAAAAATCATAAAATTATTAAAATTTTTCAAAGAGAAGATTATGAAAAAAATAGATCAGAAAAATTTGTAAACAATCTTAAAGAAAAATCTGAAAAAATTGCAGCCGTTTATATCAGATCAGCGCCAATTATGGAGATACTAACTGGTATAATGATTGCTATTTTAATTTTTTATTCAGGTAAATTGATTTTAAGTGAAGAAATTGGAATTAATAACTTTTTCTCTTTTTTAGCTGCTATGATGTTAGCCTACCAACCAGTAAAAACTCTTACAAAAGTAAATGTTGCAATTGAACAAGGTCTAGCAGCTGCTAAAAGAATTTTGCCAATTATAGACTCAAAAAACTTAATTAATGAAAATGCTGATGGTAAAAATTTAGTTTTTTCGGATGGGAATATCGTATTTGAAAAGGTTAATTTTTCTTACAAATCAAATGCAGACAATCAGGTACTTAAAAATATTTCTTTAAAGTTTTCAGGAGGAAAAATGACTGCATTGGTTGGTCATAGTGGTTCAGGAAAATCAACCATTTTAAATATGATACCAAGAATATATCTTCCAGATGATGGAAATATAAAGATAGATGGACACGATATTTCTGAAATTAATTTGGCATCTTTAAGAAAAGAAATTTCTATAGTAGATCAAAATACCACTCTCTTTGATGATACTGTAATGAACAATATTAAGTACGCAAAACCAGAAGCTACAGATGAAGAAGTTTTTAAAGCTGCTGATCTAGCTATGTGTAAAGAGTTTATAGATAATCTAGATGAGGGATATAATACCATGATAGGAGAAAATGGAGTAAAATTATCTGGAGGTGAAAAACAAAGACTTTCTATTGCTAGAGCTTTCTTAAAAAAAAGCAAAATAATACTCCTCGATGAAGCAACAGCTTCTTTAGACTCTGAAACAGAAGATAAAATTCAAAAAGCTCTAAATGAACTAACAAATAATAAAACAACTATAGTTATAGCTCATAGATTATCTACAATTCTTAATTCTGATAATATTTACGTAGTTGATGATGGTAAAATTACAGACTCTGGTAATCATGAAAATTTATTAATAAACTCAAATGCTTATAAAAATTTTTATGAAAGACAGATAAAAAAATAATAATGTATTTTGTTTATAATTTTTTTTTATATATAGTCTTTTTACTCTCCCCCATTATCTTATTAGTAAGAATCTTAAAAGGTAAAGAAGATCCAAAAAGATTTAAAGAAAAGTTATGCATTTACTCTAAAAAAAATAATTTAAAATCTATTTGGTTTCATGCGGTCAGTGTTGGTGAACTAATGAGCATCATACCTGTACTAAAAATTTTAGAAAAAGATAAAAAAATTGATCAAATTATTGTTACAACTTCTACAATAAGTTCAGCAACAATATTCGAAAAATATAAATTTAAAAAAATAGTTCATAAATATTTTCCAATAGATACTAATTTTCTCAATAAAAAGTTTATTAAATATTGGAAACCTAAAGCTACTTTTTTTGTAGATTCTGAAATATGGCCAAATATGTTTAAAAATCTAAAAAAAAACAACATTCCAGTCATATTATTAAATGGTAGAATTACAAATAGAAGTTTCAAAAGATGGTCCTTAGTTAAAAACTTTTCTAAATCAGTTTTTAAAAATATATCACTTGCCCTTCCCTCTAATTTAGAAACAAAAAATTTCCTCAAAAAACTTGGTGTAAATAAAATTAAATTTATTGGAAACTTAAAATATTATGGTTTAAGCAAAGTTAAAAACAAAGATAAAAAATTTTTAAAAAATAAATTTAAAAATTTTAAAGTTTGGTGTGCTGCAAGTACACATGAAGGAGAAGAAATTATAATTTCTAAATTGCATAAAAATATTAAAAGAAAACAAAAAAATTTACTTACTGTAATAATTCCTCGACATATAAATAGAGTCACAAAAATAATAGAACAAATAAAAACTGATGAACTAAAGATTATTAAACATTCCTCAAATACAGATATAAAAAAAAATACAGATATCTATATAGTGGATACTTATGGAGAAGCATCGAAATTTTATAATTTAAGCAACGTCTGCTTTATGGGTGGTTCGATTATTAATCATGGAGGACAAAACCCATTGGAACCATCAAGATTAGGAAACTACATTATAAATGGTCCAAATATTAGAAATTTTAAAGAAATATACGAATTTTTGTCTAAAAATAATATGTCTACTACCACATCAAATATTAGTAAAATCCAAAAAATTATTGAAAAAAAATTAAACAAAAAAATTTCAAATCTAAATAAAACTAAAATAATTAAAATTGGTGAAAAAATACTAAATGGAAATATGATTTACATAAATAAATATATAAAATGAAATTAAATGAACCAAAATTTTGGCAGGATAAAAATTTTATTTCCTTTCTTCTTTCACCCTTATCTTTAGTTGCTTATTTTTTTAACTTTTTAAAAAAAATTCTTCCAAAAAAAAAATTCAAAATTAAAACTATTTGTATTGGAAATATATATGTTGGTGGAACAGGAAAAACTTCTTTGGCAATTGAAATACACAATATTTTAAAAAAAAAATATAAAACAGTTTTTATTAAAAAAAATTATTTAGATCAAAAAGATGAAATAAAACTTTTAGAAAATTCAGGCAAAATAATTTCAACTGATAGTAGATCAAATTCTTTAAATATTGCTGAAAAAAAAAGATTTGAAATAGCGATACTAGATGATGGTTTTCAGCAAAAAAATATTTATTATGACTTAAAAATATTATGCTTTAATTCAAAAAAGGGAATTGGAAATGGAATGGTTCTACCATCCGGTCCCTTAAGAGAGAGTTTTAATGAAATTAATAATTGTGATTTAATATTTATTAATGGAGAAAATAAGAACAATAAGCTAATTAAAAAATTAAAATTTATAAATAAAAATATAAATATTTTTGAAGGAAAATACTTTCCAACAAATTTAAAAAAAATTAATACAAAAAAAAATTTTCTTATTTTTTGTGGTATTGGAAACCCACATGAATTTGAAAGCACTTTGTCTAAACTTAAGTTCATTGTTAAAAGAAAATTTATCTATCCTGATCATTATCAAATATTAGATAAAGACATTAATGAAATGAAAAAATTAGCAAAAAAGGAAGGATTAAGTATTATTACAACTGAAAAAGATTATTTAAGGTTACATAAAAAGCAGAAAAAAAATATTACTTTTTTAAAAACAAGACTTAAAATAAATAACTTAAATAAATTAAAGAAAATTTTACTTAATATAGATGAAAAAATTTAATCATTTCCTTCAATATTTCTTTATTAGTATTTTTTTTTTCATTTTCAAAATTTTAGGATTTAAAAAGTCTTCAGATTTAGGAAATATTATTGGCAAGTATTTAGGTCCTGTTTTTAGATCTAAAAAATTAATAATCAGTAATCTAGAAAAAGCTGGTATTAATAAAAATCAAAATAAAATAGCTTCTAATGTTCTTGGTAATTATGGAAGAATACTTGCAGAATATGTTCATCTTAAAGACTTTAAAAATAATAAATTAAAAAAATATATTTCTATTGAAGGTGCTGAACATCTTGAAAACATTAAAAAAAATAAGAAAACAGTAGTCTTTGTGTCTGGTCATTTCAATAATTTTGAACTTATGGCAATGCAAATTGAAAATTCTGGTATTGAATGTGCCGCTTTATATAGACCTTTAAATAATCCATTTTTAAATAAGTTAATGGAAAAAATCAGAACTAGGGATATTTGCAAAACTCAAATTAAAAAGGGAAGAGCTGGAACAAGAGAGATAATTAAAAACTTAAAACAAGGAAAATCAATTGCCCTAATGATTGATCAAAGAGTAAGAGAAGGAGAAAAAATAAATTTTTTTAATAATTTAGCTACAACAACTACAATACCCGCTCAATTAATTAAAAAATATAATTGTGATGTTGTGCCCATTTATATTGAAAGAAATAAAAATAACTATTTTAAGATGTATGTGTCTCAGCCAATTAAAATTAAAAAAACTAAATCAATTAAAGAAATAACTTTATTTTTAAATGTTGTTTTAGAAAAAATGATTCTTAAAAATGTAGATCAGTGGATATGGTCGCATGACAGATGGAAAGAATAATAGTTATTTTGTATTGTCTCTTTCTCTTTTAATAGAAGCTTCTTTATAAGAAAAGTATGGCTCTTGAGCATCAACATTCCAATAATTTAAATTTTCTAGTAAAATTTTTTTTCCTGAGATGGCGCAAATAACATGATCACCTTCCTCAATTATACTAAAATTATTTGGTAAATATTTTAATTTAGCTAATTTATTTTTCATTTATAAGATATATAAATAAATATATGAAAATTGCAATTTTAGGAAGTGGTGGAAGAGAACATGCAATAGCGCATTCGATATCTAAATCAAAAAAAATTAAAAAAATTTATTGTTTACCTGGAAATGCTGGTACCTCAGATTTTGCAAAAAATTTAAGTATAAACATAAATAATTTTCAGCAAGTTTATGAATTTATAAAACAAGAAGGCATCAATTTAGTAATAGTTGGTCCTGAACAACCCTTAGTAGATGGTATAGTAGATTTTTTAGAGGAGCGTTTTATAAAAGTATTTGGTCCAAATAAAATTGCTTCACAATTAGAAGGATCAAAAATATTTACAAAAAATCTTTGTAAAAAATTTAATATACCTACTGCAAATTTTGGAGTTTTTGAAAATATTGAGGATGCAAAAAATTTCCTAAAAAATGTTAATTTTCCTATTGTTATTAAGGCTGACAATCTTGCTGCTGGAAAAGGTGTTTACATATCCAAAAATTTAAAAGAAGCAAATATTGCTGTTGATGAAATATTTGATGGAAAATTTGGTAAAGCTAAAAATATATTAATTGAGGAGTTTTTAGATGGTGAAGAGATGAGCTACTTCATTATAAGTGATGGAAAAACTATAAAAAACTTTGGTACAGCTCAAGATCATAAACGTGTAGGTGAAGGTGATACTGGCAAAAATACAGGGGGTATGGGGGCATATTCTCCATCAAGATTAATAAATAAGGAATTGGAGAATAAAATATTAAACAAAATTATTAAACCTACTTTAAAAGGTCTTGATGAATTAGGCACAAATTATAAAGGTTTTTTATATGCTGGGCTGATGATTGTAAATAACGAACCATATCTTATCGAATACAATGTAAGAATGGGTGATCCAGAGTGTCAGACAATACTACCTATGTTGAACGCAGATTTATTAGATATCGTTGAGGCATGTGTTGAACAAAAATTAGAGCAAACAATAATTGATTGGAAAAAAAAACAAAGCTTATGCGTAGTTTTGTGCTCTAAAGGGTATCCAGATAATTATGAAAAAAATATTAAAATTAATAATTTTGAGAAACTAATTTTAAATGAAAATAATTATTTATTTCATGCTGGAACTGAAAAAAAAGAAAACAATATTTTAGCTGTAGGAGGAAGGGTATTGAATTTTATTTCACTTTCAGATGATTTAACAGACGCAAGAAAAAATATACATGAAAACTTGAAAAAACTTGATTGGAATAAAGGTTTTTATAGAAAAGATATTGCATTTAAAGTAATTGATAAATGAGAATTATCTCAGGAAAATTTAAAGGAAAAAAAATTTTAGAGCCAAATGATTTAAATACTCGACCCTTAAAAGATTTAACCAAAGAATCAATTTTTAACATCATTAAACACTCAAATAAATTTACAATAAATCTTGAAAATTCAGAGATACTAGATCTTTTTTCAGGCACAGGTTCTTTTGGCATCGAGTGCATATCAAGAGGAGCAAAATTTGTAACTTTTGTAGAAAATTATGATGGAATATTACCCATATTAAAAAAAAATCTAGCAAACTTAAAATCGGTTTCAAATTATTTTATAATTGAAAAAAATATTTTTAATAATTTAAATCTAAAAGAATTAAAGAAACAATTTGATATTATTTTTTTAGATCCACCTTATAAAGAAAAAGAATTAAATGAGTTATTGTCATTTTTAACAAATGAAAAAATTTTAAAACAAAATGGAATAATTATAATTCACAGACATAAAAAACAGATAGATAGTTTACCAAATCAAATTAATATTTTAGAAGAAAAAAAATATGGGATTTCAAAAATATTATTTTGTAATATTTCTTAAATTAAAATTTTTTTTGTTTCTTTTTTAATAAGCTCAACTGCTGGTTGATCAAAAGGATTTATATTTAAACATTTGCCAATTAAAATTGTTTCAAGAATAAAGAAACAAAAAAGCTCTCCTAAACTTATTTCATCTCGTTTATTGATTTCAAAACTTCTAAAAGGAATATTTTTTTTTCTAAATACATTTTCTGTTGCATTCTTTTGGGCATACATAATTTTATTTAAATCTTTATTTTTTAAATATTCGTAATCTGATAAAATTGTATTATTTCTTATTTTTATAGAATTTTTTTCTTTCACAAAAAAAAATGTAAAAAAATTGTTTTGAAATCCGTCTAAATAAAGCTGCATAACACTATGATTATCTTTAGGCATATTTGATACTATTGGCAAAATACCTAGCTTTTTTTTACCTAAACTCTCAGCCACTAATTGTTGGTACCAGTTAAATAGATTAGTAGAAGACTCGTCATAATTTATTATCACGGAGTTAAATTTCTTAATTTTTAAATAAAAAATAACACTGGATACATTAGTTATTAAAGCATCTATAAACTTTTTATTTTTTATTAAATTATTTAATTGTCTAAACTTTTCTGGCTTTAAACCCATCAATTCTGATGGAAGCATCCCTACCTCTGATAATACCGAATATCTTCCACCAATATAATTATTATGATTAACCACTTCACATTTGAGCTGATTAGCAAGTTGTTTCAAATAACTATTTTTATTTTCTGTAATTATTAGATTTTTGTCTTTTTTTTTTATTAGAGTATTAAAATTAACAATAGTTTCAATTGTGTTACCTGATTTAGATATTACTAAGTTATTAAATGGTTTATTTGATAATGTTTTTGGTTTTGATTGAAGATTATCAACAAAAAAAAATTTTTTATTAATTTTTTGTCTTAAAAAATCGTATATTGCCTGAGCACCTAAAGTAGATCCGCCCATACCTATGATTCTATAATCAAAGTTTTTTTTTAAAGATCTAAGATTTTTAAAACTATAATTGTCTTTATAAGTTTTTCTTAAGGATTGAATTACTCCATCATTATTTTTTAAAATTGATTTTAATTTTAAATGAATTTTTTTATTATTTTTTTTATTAATTTTTTTAATTTTAAAATTAATAAAATTAATATTTCTACTTAACATTAATTGTTTTTAATTTTCTCTATTAATGATTTTTCAAAATTTCCAACACTTTCCTCACTGTCGCTAGAAATATCAGAATTATTGGTTTGATTGTTAACAATTAATTTTTTTAAATTATTTTCTTCATTTTCGTTTTCAACTACCTTTTCACTTTTGGGTATTGGTAAATTTTCAAAATCAGGTGGCATTGAAAGTGGTGATTTTTTTTCTACTAAAAATTCATCAGTATTATTTTTTCTTTGGGGATCCATTGCATCTTTAACTGATCCACAATTATTTAAAATTATCGTAGCAAGTATAAGGAAAAGATAAATTTTAATTTTTTTCATCAATTTTGTTTTTTATTTGTAGCTAGTTCTAAAAGAATCATTCCAATTACACCCACAGTTATAAATATATCTGATACATTAAAAATAAACCAATGAAAATTTCCTACATGAAAATCTATAAAATCTAATACTCCATTATATCGTATACGATCGTATAAATTTCCAAGAGCACCTCCTATAATTATCAATAGTAACAACCTTTTAAATCCTTGATTTTTGATCGCCATGATTATCAAGATTAAAATTATAACTGAGATAAAAAAACTTAAAAAATGATACAAATTCATCTTATCAAAAGATAATAGGCCAAATGATATACCTCTGTTCCAAATTGGAAAAATGTTAAGATATTTAGATGAAAATATCTCACTTCCAAAATTATTTTGAGTCAAATGAAGTATATAAATCTTTGTAATGCGATCTAAGATATAAACAAAGAAAACAATTGATAAATTTAAGTAAAACTTTTTGTTGTTTTGTATTAATTTCATCAAGAACTTTGGGGACAAACAGATCTGCCACAACCAGTTTCATTTATTTTCCAGCAAATTGAACACTTGGTACCTTTAGCTTTAAAGGTTTCAACAATTATCTCTGAATTCTCCTTAAAAGAAATCTCAGCATTTGATGTTATACATATTTCAGAAAAATCAATATCATTGGTTACATTTTTTAATTTTTGATCTAATTGAATTTTAAGATCTGCTTCTAAGCTAGATCCAATTTCTTTACTGGCTCTTTTTTCTTCAATACTGATGTTGCAAATATTTCTAATATTTATTAACTCATTCCATTTTTTCTCTAATTCCTCATTTTGGAAATGATCAGGAAAAGTTAAAAATTTTTCTAAATGAATACTTTTTTTATCTTTAAACAAAAGTCTGTAAATTTCTTCTGTAGTAAAAGATAATATAGGAGCAAACCATCTTAAAAGTGAATTTAAGATTATGTTTAATAGCAAAATTGTAGATCTTCTTTTAGCTGAATCCTTATTATCACAATACAAAGTGTCTTTTCTAATATCAAAATAAAATGCAGAAAGGTCAACTGTACAAAAATTTAAAAGTTCTTTGTATAAATTATGGAAATCATAATTTTGAAAATATTTTTTAAATTTTAAGTTTAAATTATAAATTTTATGAAGCATGTATTTTTCTAATTCTGGCAATGCATTCAAGTCTATTTTTTCAAAATCAATTGTTTCAAAATTGTCATTTATATTTCCTAATAAATATCTAAATGTATTTCGGATTTTTCTGTAAGAGTCAGCATGTTGATCAAGGATTGAGTAATCAATTCGTAAATCTTCAGAATAATTAGATGAAGCTACCCAAATTCTTAAAATATCAGCACCATATTTTTTTAGAATATCTTCTGGAGCTATTACATTCCCCAAAGATTTTGACATTTTTAAACCTTTACCATCTACGACAAAACCATGAGATAAAATAGATTCGAAAGGAGCTCTACCTCTTGTCCCACAAGATTCTAGTAAAGATGAATGAAACCATCCTCGATGCTGATCAGAACCTTCAAGGTACATTGATGCTGGCCATTTTAAATCTTCTCTTTTTTCTAAAACAAAGGAATGCGTTGAACCACTATCAAACCAGACTTCTACAATATCACTTAATTTTTTATAATCTTCTGCTTTATATTTATTTCCTAAAAATCTTTGAGGATCGTCTGAAAACCAACAATCAGAACCCTCTTTTTCATAAATAGAGGCAATATTCTCATTTACCTCATCATCTATTAGAATTTCATTTGTTTTTTTATGAATAAAAATTGGAAGCGGAACACCCCAAACCCTTTGTCTCGACACACACCAGTCAGGCCTAGTTTCTATCATTGATTTTAATCTTTCTTTACCTTTGCTTGGATAAAAATTTGTTTCATCAATAGCTTTTAATGCTTTATCTCTTAGATTGTGACTTTCCATAGATATAAACCATTGTGGGGTGGCTCTATGAACTAAAGGTGCTTTTGATCTCCACGAATGAGGATAAGAATGAACTAATTCTCCATTAGCTAAAAGATTTTTTTGCTCTTTTAATTTTTCTATTACAATAGGATTTGCCTTAAAAATATGAATTCCCTCAAATAATTTAACATTATCAGTATATTTTCCATCACCATCAACTGTCTCTATTGCTTTCATTCCATTATTTAAACATAAATTAAAATCATCAGGGCCATGACTAGGTGCGCAGTGAACTATACCTGTGCCTTGCTCTGTAGTAACAAATCTTGCCTCCAACATTGGAATATCATAATCATATCCAAGTTGAATAAATGGATGATTACAGATAGTGTTTTTAAATTCTTTTCCTTTAAATGATTTAATTTTTTTGTAATTTTTTATTTCACATTCTTTAATTACATTTTCTAATAAAGCATCAGCTATTACTATTTTTCTATTTTGAAAATCACCATCATCATTAATTTCAATTAAAATATAATCTAACGACTCATTATAAGCTAAAGCTTTATTGGCAGGAATTGTCCAAGGGGTTGTTGTCCAAATGACAACATCTGATCCAATTAAATCTTCTATCTCTGAATGTTTAACTTGAAATGATGTATAAATTGTATCAGATTTGTGATCTTGATATTCAACCTCAGCATCTGCTAAAGCAGTTTTTTCAACTGTTGACCAAAGAACAGGTTTAAATCCTTTATATAAACTTCCCTCTTTTAAAAACTTACCTAGTTCTCTAACTATTTGTGCCTCAGCATCAAAACTCATTGTTGAATAATAATTTTCCCAATCACCAACAACACCTAATCGCCTAAATTGACTTTTGTGTATTTCAATCCATTTTTCAGCAAATGACCTGCACTCTTTTCTAAATTCTACTATTGGAACTTCATTTTTATTTTTTTTATTTTTTTTATATTGCTCCTCAATTTTCCATTCAATTGGTAAACCATGACAATCCCATCCCGGCACATAAATTGAGTCTTTTCCATCCATTTGGTGAAATTTTACAATTATGTCTTTTAAAATCTTATTAAGAGCAGTTCCCATGTGAATATTTCCATTCGCATATGGTGGACCATCATGCAGAATAAATTTTTCATTACCTTTGCTAGATTTTCTTAATTCATCATATAGTTGAATTTTGTTCCAATAATCTAATATTTCTGGCTCTCTTGTCGGGAGATTTGCCTTCATCGAAAATGCTGTTTTTGGAAGATTAATTTCGGTTTTGCTCATTATGTTTCTTTTGCAATTTTTAGATCAGATTTAATTTGGTTTCTAAGTTGAATAACATTTTTAAATTTTTTCTCTTTTCTTATAAACTTTAAAAATTGCACTGATAAGTGCTTATTATATAGATTTCCAGAAAAATTAAATAAATGTACCTCTAATAAGATCTTTCTTTGATTAAATGTTGGTCTGTAACCTAAATTTGCTATCCCTTTTAATTGTTTGTTATTATTTTTTCTTAAAACTCTTACAGCATAAACACCCGGTTGAGCTAAAACGTAGTCTTTAATATCTATATTACATGTCGGAAAACCAATTTTTTTTCCAATTTGCCTCCCCTTTTGAACTATTCCATCAACTGTCCATGATCTTCCTAAAAAACTATTTGCTTTATCTAAGTTTCCTTTCTCTAAAAAAGTTCTAATCAATGTTGATGATACAGTTTTTTTATTTTTTATAAGAGGTGTGGGTTTAATAACTTTATAATCATAATTTTTTTCATTATTGATTAATAAATTAACATCTCCCTCTCTTTTAAAACCAAATCTAAAATTATTGCTTACAAATATAAATTTACAATTAAGTTTTTTAAATAAAATTTCTTTAATAAAATTAATTGATTTAACTTTAGAAAAATTCTTATTAAATTTTTTAGTTATAATAAAATCTACTTTTAGCCCTTTTAGTAATTTTAATTTTTGATCTACAGAAGTTATTTTAAAATTTTTTAGAGATTTATTGAAATACATCTTAGGCATCGGATTAAAATTAATTACACCAATTTTTAATTTATATTTTTTTTTATATGATTGTGCTAATTTAAATAATTTCTGGTGTCCCAAATGAACACCATCAAAGTTACCAATTAAAATAATAGATTTTCTATGTAGATTTTTTATATTAAAATTTTTATATATTTTTACCATTTTAATTCAGATTGAGTAAAATTCACAATACTCTCATATTCTCTTGAAACTTCTGCTATTCCACTATTTCTTATTTCTTCTCTGTGTATGCCATTACAGATTAATAGAGAGTCGTAATTTAATAAGTTGGCGCCTCTAATGTCAGTATTTAAATTATCACCAATTGCCAAAACTTTCTTACCGACATTATTAATAGATTGATTGTATACTTCAGGGTGAGGCTTTCCAAAATAAATTACCTCTCCTCCCATTTTTTCAAAAACCATAGCAACTGACCCAGCGCATAATTCTCTAATATTTCCACGATCAACAATTAAATCAGGATTGGTACAAATCATTTTTTTATCAATATGTTCTTCAAATAAGTTTTTGTAGTAATTTAAATCATTTTCATTTTCTTCAAATAGCCCAGTACAGAGTAAATATTCACTTTCTTTCAGTTCAGTGGATTTGTTGTTTTTAAACTCATTAAATAAATCAAAATCTCGAGGTGGTCCTATGTGATAAAAATTCTTTGACTTAAATGATTTCTTTAAAAAGTTTAGCGCAGCCTCTCCTGAAGTAAAAACATGCTCTGTTAAATCTTCTTTCATTCCCATTTTTTCCAAGAATTTATTTACTGTATCATTGGGTCTAGGAGCGTTAGTTAAAAGTACAAAATCTTTACTCTTTTTCTTTAATTCGTACAAAACTTCAATCGCCTCTTTATGTAATGAGATTCCATTGTGAATGACGCCCCACAAATCTATGTAAAAAAGCTCATAATTATCTACGATAGATTTTAGGCCCTCTAAGTCTAAATTTTTAGTCATTATTGTACCTATAAACCATAATATTTAGATTTTCCTAGCTTAATTAGCATTAATGAATTCTCCTATCTTGAAATAGTTTATGAAATATCTATATGAGGGTCATATTTATATAGAAATTTTAAGGAGATTTATGAAATTTAAACCGTTACATGACAGAGTTTTAATCGAAGTATTAGACAGCAGCGAAAAAACTGCTGGTGGAATAATTATACCTGATACAGCACAAGAAAAACCTCAAGAAGGAAAAGTTGTTGCCGTTGGTGGTGGAGCAAAAACTGAGGATGGAAAAGTGATCCCAATGGATGTTAAAGTTGGTGACAAAGTTTTATTTGGCAAATGGTCAGGAACTGAAGTCAAAATAGATGGCAAAGAATATAGCATAATGAAAGAGTCTGACATTATGGGTATTTCAAGTAAGTAATTTAATTTAAAGGAGAAAACAAAATGGCAAAAGTTGTTAAATTTGATGCTGAAGCAAGAGCAGCTATGATTAGAGGAGTAAATATCTTGGCTGACACTGTTAAAGTAACTTTAGGTCCAAAAGGAAGAAACGTAGTAATGGATAAATCTTATGGTGCACCTAGAATTACTAAAGATGGTGTTTCTGTTGCTAAAGAAATTGATCTTGAAGATAAGTTCGAAAACATGGGTGCGCAGATGGTTAAAGAAGTAGCTAGCAAAACGAATGATGAAGCTGGTGACGGTACAACTACTGCAACTATATTAGCTCAAGCTATTGTTAGAGAAGGTGTAAAATATGTGACTGCTGGAATGAATCCTATGGATGTTAAAAGAGGAATTGATGCAGCAGTTGAAGTTGTAAAAGAAAACTTAGTAGCATCTGCTAAAAAAGTGAAAGATAGTGATGAAATAGCACAAGTTGGAACTATTTCTGCAAATGGTGATAAAGAAATTGGTACAATGATTGCAAAAGCAATGCAAAAAGTTGGAAACGAAGGTGTTATCACAGTTGAAGAAAATAAAGGGATTGAAACTGAACTAGATGTTGTTGAAGGTATGCAGTTCGACAGAGGATATTTATCACCTTACTTTATTACTAATAGTGATAAAATGACTACTGAGTTAGATAACCCATTCATTCTTTTACATGAAAAAAAATTAACAAACCTACAACCAATGGTTCCTCTTTTAGAAGCTGTTGTTCAAGCAGGTAGACCATTAATGATTATTTCTGAAGATGTTGAAGGAGAAGCTTTAGCAACTTTAGTTGTAAACAAATTAAGAGGTGGTTTAAAAGTTGTTGCTGTAAAAGCACCTGGTTTTGGTGATAGAAGAAAAGCAATGCTTGAGGACATTGCTATCTTAACTGGAGGTCAGGTTATTTCTGAAGATTTAGGAATTAAACTTGAGAATGTTAAACTTGATGATCTAGGTTCTTGTAAGAAAGTTAAAGTAGATAAAGATAACAGTACCATTGTTAATGGAAGTGGAAAAAAATCTGATATCGAAGGAAGATGTGCTTCAATTAAACAACAAATTGATGAAACAACTTCTGACTATGACAGAGAGAAACTTCAAGAAAGACTTGCAAAACTAGCTGGCGGAGTTGCTGTAATTAAAGTTGGTGGTGCAACTGAAGTTGAAGTTAAAGAAAGAAAAGATAGAGTTGAAGATGCTTTGAACGCAACTAGAGCCGCAGTTGAAGAAGGTATTGTAACTGGTGGTGGTTGTGCATTACTTTATGCTGCTCAAGACCTTAATAAGGTTAAAGCAAAAGGTGATGATCAAAAAGCCGGGGTAGAGCTTGTTAGAAAAGCACTTGAAGCTCCAATCAGACAAATTACTAAAAATGCTGGTGTAGATGGTTCAGTAGTTGTTGGTAAATTGTTAGAGCAAAATAAAAAAACACATGGATATGATGCACAAAGCGAGGAATATTGCGATATGTTCGCTAAAGGAATTATAGATCCTGTTAAAGTTGTAAGAACTGCTCTACAAGATGCTGCTTCAATATCTGGATTATTAGTAACTACAGAAGCGATGATTGCTGACAAACCTGAGGAGAAAGATGCTGCTGGTGGCGGAATGCCTGGTGGTATGCCTGGTGGTATGGGCGGCATGGGTGGAATGGGTGGAATGGGAATGTAATCCCAAAACTCATTCTAAAAGTTTTAGAAACGCCAGAGAAATCAACCTCTCTGGCGTTTTTTTTTGTAAAAAAGTTCAACGAAGGCTTCAACGAAGGTTCAACGAAGGTTTGAATTAGTTTAGACTGATTTATTAATGAACTTAAGAAAATCTTATAAAAAATATTGTAATGAAAATTTCATTAGATTTAATCTAGATCATGAACAAATTTGGAAATATTTTGAAAAAGAATTTGGGATTGAAAGAACAGAACGATTAAGCCAAATATTTGAAGATAGATATGAAAATCCTGAAAAGAAAATCAGCGTATATGATTTTTGTGAAAATTTTAAAGAAACTTCTGTTCTTATGTTTTTTCAATCTGATTTTTTTTTGGAAAATTCTCTTAAAGTCATAGAATTTATTGAAAATACAAAGCCAAAAAATGTTTTAGAACTTGGTAGTTATAATGGAATTTTATTGAATTATCTTTCTAATAAAAATAATGAAATTAATTTTACTGGAATTGATATAGAAGAAAAAATCATAAACTTTGCTAAAGAAAAGTTTGTAAAAAACAACTTAGAATTTATACCAATTAGCTATGAAAAATTATCTAAACATGAAAAAAAGTATGATGCCATATTTTCAATATTTGGTGTTGAAAATATACCTAGTGATATAAAATATGACAAATTTGATATAAGAGACAATAAAAATTATTTTACAAAATTAGATTTCTTCAAGGAATTTTTTAATAATATTAAAGATGTGTGTCAGGACAAAACAACGTTTCTTCCTTTATTAAGATTACCTAACTTGGTTACATTGCTTGCTTTTCTAGACGCAAGTTATGAGAATAATTGGAGACTAAAAGGAAATGAAATAGAAGTTATTAAATCAAGAAACTTTCATAATGAAATTGAAAATATTCCAGCATTTGAATTAGAATATAAATTAGAAAATACCATTAATAATAAAATAGATATTGATCATTTTTTAGAAATTACAAAAAACTGTAGACCGAAAGATGATATGAGAGATGTTAACTTATATATGAAAAATAAAGATAAATTTAACGAGACTTTAAAAGAAGATAACATTTTTTATGAGGATGATCAAAATACACTACATTACATAATCAATAAAAATTTAGGTAACTACATGATGTTTTTGTGGGCAACAAATGGTTTTTCAAATTATGAAGAATATAACAATCTTGAAGATTTAAAAAATTCTTTTAATGAATTAACAAATAAATCACTAGAATTATAACTTATGTTCTACTCGATAAGTCAATTAGAATAGTTTTTTGTTATCTTAACTTTGTACTCCAAAACATAATTTTTCTGTTTTATCCAAAGAACTACCTACTTCTTTCAAGATCCAATTATTTTTTCTAATGTCAAAATATTTTGAAGATTGAAATTTTTCATTATCAATCAGTTCAATTTCGTATTTTGAAAATTCATTAAAAAACTCAACAATGAATTTTTTATAATCTATAAAATTATAACTACCCAAACTTAAAATGTACCTATGTCCCATTAGAAAAGGTTTTATATCAACTATTTTTGCCTCAAGATCTAATCCATTCAGCTGAATTGGAATATTTTTATTAACTAATTCAGATAAATTTTCAGGACTTAGATAAGTATATACAGAAAATGTAGTCCAAACTGTTTTACAGTCATCATTTTTTAAAAGAAAAAAACTTAGATTATCCCCATATGTAATCTCACCATTGACGGCGGAATATGCTAATTTATCATTATTTACAAATTTCCATTCTTCAGCTTTTAAATGATTAAATTTTAATAATAGAAATATAATTACAAAAAAAACGATATTCTTTTTCATATATTTTAAAATTTGATCAATTTTTGATTTAATAAATCATTTTTCTTTTTTTCTTTTTTCCAAAGAATAAAAAATACTAAAATTAATAAAGGTTGAATAATTACAAATATTACAATATTTGCTAATTCGTACCCTATACCTGTAACATTCCCAATTACTTCCAGAACATAAACGCACCAGTTAAAGAAATTATTTATCATTGTAATATTATGTAAGATTATTTTGGTAAGAATATGTCTAGATAACTTAAAATTTATTCCTATATGAATAGTATTGTTAAATACTGAATATTCAAAAGATCTCCACGATTTAAACACAGTTAAGTGTGCTCTAAATGAATGTATCGATATAAGGATACTTAAACATCAAGATGATTTTGTAAATATGATTATCGAAACAAATGATGCTTACTATTATGCTGAAAAAAATTATAAAAATAGAATTGTTGATTCAACTTTAAATATAAAAATTTTTAAACAACAAAGAGATAGAATTGTTCACTTACATTACGTATTTTATAAAGTTCTATACTTCTTAGTAAATAGAGTTTCAATTGATTATAAAAATTTTATGATTTCTTTAAGAAAAGATAGAATAAAATTTTATAAATGGTTTGAAAAAAATGGAATCATAAACACATCCACTTATTAAATTAAAAATAAAATATAAATCTCTAATTTATGGATAAAGTTAAATTTATATAAAATAGTAGTAGTAGTAATTTCTTTATCAGAATATAATACTTATAAGTACGAGTTAATTCACAAAATAAAAATGATTTTAAAGCAGAAATATAATTCTAAAGACCATAAAATTTATCTTGGATCTATTTTGAATCTTTATAAAGAAATACAAAACAAGTCTATTGATCTGGTTTTTGCTGACCCACCATACAATATGGGTAAAAATTTTGGGAATAATAAGGATAAATGGAAAACTTTGGATGATTATGTTCAATGGTCTAAAGAATGGATAAACATTATAAAATCTAAGTTAAAAGATAATGGATCTTTCATAATGATGGGCCATCCACATTACTCAGCTTATTTAGTTCCTTATTTAGATTCACAATTTACCTACGTTAATCAAATTATATATCATTATACAGATGGCATGCCTGAAAAAAAAAATTTTGAAAAGAGGTATGAGGTAATTCTTTATTATAGAAACAATCCAACTAAATATCATTTTGATATTGAAGATGTAAGATCTCCATTGGTTAGATATGAAAAATATAGCAACACTAAAGGTAAAAATCCTGGTGATGTATGGCAAATTAATAGATTAAGATGGAACTCCAAAGAAAGAGTTAAAGATAATAATAAAATATTTCATGCTTCTCAAAAACCATTAAGATTATTAAGAAGAATAATATTAGCAACAACCAAAAAAAACTCTATTGTACTAGATCCATTTCTAGGAACAGGAACAACTTCAGTAGCTTGTAAAGAACTTGGAAGAAAAAGCATAGGAATTGAGATAAATAATGAATACATCTTAAAAGCAATTAATCGTTTAAAAGAAACAGAATTTAAAAAAGAAAAATTTTCATATGAACAAAGATAAGATTTTTAAAGAAATAAAATTAAGTAATAAACAAATTGAAAAAAAACATAAACTAATTGATGAATGGTCAATACCCAGAGATAGAACACAATTTTATTTAACTAATGATTTTCATCCTTACTTTGCTGCCTACCCTCCAATTATAGTTAAAAAAATTATTGATAAATATGGGAATAAAAAAAAACCTGGAACACTACTAGATCCTTTTATGGGTGGTGGATCAACAATTGTAGAAGGTTATATGAATGGATACGATTGTATAGGATCAGATATAAGTGAATTCTCAACTTTTATTACTTCTGCGAAAGTCACTCCTGTAAAGATTAATAATGATGATTGCCTAAATGTTTTAAATAAAATCAAAAAAAATCTTCTTAAAAAAAAACTAAAAATTAAATTACCTAATATTACAAATATTAATAAATGGTTTAGAGAAGACAAAATTATAGAATTAGTAATAATTAAAGATGTAGTAAATTCTATAGAAAATAAAAATAAAAGAAATTTTTTTCTATTGGCACTATCTAGTATTTTAAGATCTTGCTCAAACGCAAAAAATGCTCAACAACATTTAAATATACAAAAAGATAAAAAATTACCGGATACAATTAGTCTATTTGAAAAAAAAATTTTTTTAATGAAAAATCAAATGGATAAATATTTTGATTATATAAAAATAAAAAAAATTAAAAATAAGGTAAAACTATTAAGCACAGATATAAGAGAATTAAAAAGTAAAATTAAAGATAATTCAATTGATTTAGTTATAACTTCACCGCCCTATGGTACTGGATCCAGATATACAGACATTTATCGATTACACTTTGAATTCTTTGATTTAGAAAAACCAAAGTTCAAAAGTTCCCTAGAAAAAAATAAGGATTTTAATGAAGAATTAAAAAAAGGATTTGAGAATGTTTATAAAATTTTAAAAAAAAACTCTTATTTTATTTGTGTATATGGTGACCCATCAACTGAAGAAAGTATAACAGATATAGCAATAAAAAATTGTCGAGAAATAGGATTCAAATTTGAGGGATTAATATCCTGTCCAATAGAAAAAAAAATATTTAAACACCATACTTCTTATATTAGATTTATACCCAAAGATTTTATTTTAGTTTTTAAGAAGTAGAAAAGTATTTATCAACTAACTGCTTACTAACATATTTTGAAGAAATCATCAGATTTTTAAAAATTTGCTTAAAACTCATATGATCTTTATATTTTTTCAAATAATCAATATTTTCATAATCAATTAATGTCACGTTATGATTAATTTCATTTCTAAAAACTTCAAACTTCTTATCAATATTTTTTTCAAATGTATTAGCGACAATTAATTGTCCTATACTGCTTATTTTAAGTACTTTTGTAGAATGATTTATAAATTTAGCTGTATCTTTTTTTAATTTAGAAAAAGAATATTCACCAATAGTAGTCTCTACCATTAATTTTTCTTTATCAGCATTTCTTAAATATTCTAAAACATTTTCTTGATTTACATCATCTGACAAATCTAAAATCGCATCGGGTCTATCAGATTTACCTGACAAATGAAGACATTCAAAATTTAAATCTTTGAATACTTCACAAATTTTTAATTCCCATTCGTGATCATCTGTCAAAATTCTTAATTTAGGCAATTCTATTAAAATCTTATCACTTTCTGTACTAAGCTCCAAAGAACCCAATAAAGTTAGGATATTACTATCTGTGTAATCTCTGCTACTAAATAAAGATTTAAGTTTTAGATATAAAATTTCTTCTTTAATTTCAATATTATCAACATCAAATAAAAAATTAAAATTACTAAATAGATTTATTTGAATTTTATTTTTAGAATTAATTTTTGTATCTAAAATTTTAAATGAAATTTCTAGTATTTCTCCCTCAATAAAACTTTTTTTTATATTTTCTTCAGTTATCAATTCTAATTTCTCTTGGGTATCATCAAAAAGAAAATTGTTTATTTTTAATTGATTAATCCATAAATAATTAAGATAAAAACAACTATCTTTACGGTAAAAAATTCCAGTGCTTTCAAGTAAACCAAATTTTATACTTTTTCCAGCGTGCTCCTCTACATATAAATTCAACTCTTTACTAATAGCTACATGTTCTGTGCTACTTACTGGAAAATATCCTTTAGTCTTTGTTATATCTAAAATTTTTTTTAATTGAGGAAATATTCCTTTTTCTAATGCCTCGAATAAAGCTCTCGCAACATTAATTGTAAATTTTCCTGAACCTTCATTTATAACTCTTTTTCCAATTTCTGAAATTCTATATCTAAATCCAGAACCTGTTTTCCAACTTTTTTCGTTTAACTGAATTTTTCTATTTTGATTATCTAGTTTTTCAATAAAACCAAATCTCCAAAGTTCCTTTAACGTTCCTCTACAAGTTTCTGTTTTACTATCATCCCAATAAGCAAATTTTTTGTTCAATTCATTTAACACTTCAGTTATTTGAAATAATTTTTCAGTTTCTTGATGAAGTAAATTTAAAGTTTCAAAAAAATATTCTAAACCCATTGCCTTGCTAACGGCATATTTATCACTTGGTACTCGCGCTCCACCTTTTGGCATTATTGTATCTGGACTATATTATTGGAAACATCTAAGGTTATATTTCCATCTCTCTGTTTTGTTTTTGGATAATCTTTTTTTATCACATCATGATAAAAAATCTCTTTACACTTTGTTAACTTAAAATCAAAAATTAAAAAGAAAACACGTACTTGAAAAAAATTATTTTTATCTAGATATTCTTTGTAATCACGCTCATTAATAATGAATAATCTTTTCTTCTTAGATTTTACTTCAAAAAAAAGTGTTCTTTTATCTTCAAAAAAAATACCATCTGGAAGTTTATTAAATTTTCTCCAATTTTCAGGTTCTGAGCAAGTATCACACGGAGCATTAAAATTTAGATTAAAATACTCTTTATTCGTCTTTTTAAAATAATCTTCTAATTTTTCTTCACCCAACTTTCCCATTAACCTAGTTTCAGCAAATTTATCATTAATAGACTTGTATGTTTTAAGTGAAGAATTAAATTGTTTAAAAGATGGATTGAGCTCTTTTGATACTAAAGAAAATTCATCCCCAATTTGTTCATAAAAGGAATGATCCTCGTATAAAAAAATTTTATAATTATCAATTTTAGAATTTTTTTTAATAAATTCCTCACATTTTGATAATGTATCTTTAGAAAATATTACAAAACATAAAATTAATTTTTCATTTTTCTTTAAAAGAATATCTGGAAAAAATTCAAAATGATCCCATTTTTCAACTGTCATACAAGAGTTACATGGCATCTTGTAAAATAAATCTAAAACTTCAAAATTTTGTTTTCTAAAATAATCTGAAATTTCTTGTTTAGCTGCCTGGATTAACATTTTTAATCATGGTTTCTTTATTATAGATATGCCTTTTGAGTTTTAAATAAAGCAACTCAAAAGAAAATTCTTCACTAATATACTGCTCTATTTTTTCAAATTCTTTATTTTTGTAAAATTTAGTAACATCTTTTCCTGTTCCTTTTTTTATTGGTAGATCAAAAAAGCCATTTGTTGTTTTTTGGTTGATATTTAAAATTTCTTTAAATCTATTATTTGATAAAATTTGTGCTAATTGTCCCAAATCAATAATATGCGGAGCCGTAAATAAATGATAATAAATATTTTCAGGAGTATCTATCTCTAATGCTATTAATCTTCCCATCAAATAAGAAAGATCAAATTTTATACAATTAAAACCAAGATACTTAAAATGTTTATCATCTGGGATTTTTAATTTTATAAAAGTATAAAAATCTTCTAAAATTTTTCTCTCTCCAACTTCCCATTCTTTTAAAACTGTAGGTTTTCTTATAATTTTTTCGTTAATTTTAAATTCGTTATAATAATTATAAGCAATTGCTATTACTTTCGATTTTGATGTAAATGGGTTTAATGCTGAATTTTGAACTTCATCATCAATAAAGGTTTCTATATCTAAAAAAAAATAACCCACATATCTAACATTTCATAAAAATATGAAAAAAGAAAGCGATTAAATTAAAAATTATTTAGTAAAATAATTTAAGTTTTAAAATTTAAAATTTTAAAAAAATTATTCATAAGTTTTATATAATCTAAATTTTTTGGTGAACTATCCAATAAATTACGATTGAATAATATGATAGAAGCAACTTGAGCTCTAGAAATAGCAACATTTAACCTATTTCTACTAAAGAAAAATTCTTTGTTTCTAGGTAATGAGTCACTATCGGAAGAGGTCATTGAAATAATAGTAACAGGCGCTTCTTGTCCTTGAAATTTATCAATAGTTCCAACTCTTGGGTTCTCAATATTAGATTCTTCTAATTTTGAAATAAGTAAATTTACTTGTGTATTAAAAGGACTAATTATCAAGAAATCATCAACATTTAATTTTTTTGTTTTACCTTTATCTTCAAACTCAAGTCCAATCATTTCTTTCATAAGATCCCTAATAACCTCAAACTCTTCAATACTTGTTTGAATATTATTTTTATGATTCATTTCTATATAATGAATACCTGCGTCTTGAATTTTAGACTTTTTATTAAATTTTATTAATCGTTTATTTGTACTTTCGTCACACACTAATCTTTCTTCATAAAAGTTAGATGAAATAAAATTATTTAACTTCGAATTTAATCTATAAGTTTTATTTAAAAAAATTCCTCTTTCTTCAGGAATTGTATCTTTGCCTTCTAACAAATAATCTAAAATTGATTGACCTGACTCATTAGGATGAGATCCTTTAATTGGTTGTCCAAGTTGATTTTGATCACCAATAAGCACTATATTTTTTGCTACATTTCCTATACTAATCAAATCAGCTACACTTACTTGCCCAGCTTCATCAATAAATAGATAGTCAATTTTTTCATCATAAAAAGAACTTGCGAAATGAAATTTAGTTCCAGCAAATATATTTCCAGTATTTTCATCAGTTATAGCATTCATAAAGACAGGATCTTTTTCATATGTTTTTATAAAGTCTCCCTCAAATACTGTTTCTTCATCACTCAAGGTTCCTCTTTTATAGCCAGAAAAAGCAAATTGTTTTTCTTTTGATAAACTTTCTATTCTTGCTAACAAATTATGAATTACCTTATGTGATAAGCCAGTTATTCCTATTTTTTTCTTTTGTTTTAATAATTCAATAATTGTATTTGCTGCTTGATAAGTTTTTCCAGTCCCTGGGGGTCCCTGAATATAAATATAACTATTTTTTAGATTTGAAATAATTTTTGGAATTTCTTTTAAGAAATCATCTGATTGAATAATTTTTTCTCCACTTTTAACTCCAGTAATTTCAGGTATCTTTTTTTCTAAGAAACTTATTAGTGCTTTATATTTATTTTCTTTATTTAAAAGGCTATCTATAAACTTATAAGTATTCGAAATTAATTTAGAGTTTGGACGAGGTTTTTCTGGACCTATAGATAAAATTGAGGGCAACATACCAGAAGCAACTCCTCTTCTTAAAAGCACCTCATTTTTTTGATAATCTATATCTACAATAGTACCAGCATTATCTTTTTGCTCTAAATCATCATTATTAGCTATTATTACTCTTTTAGTTCTTTTTAATTTAAAATCTTGATCTTCGAATTTATAAGAATAGATCAAAGATTTTTTGTCAGGAGTTGGTTTTCCATTAAGCTTCATATTTCCTATACACTCTGGGTCTTCTATAAGTTCTTCATCTGATTTAGTTTTTCTTACAAAAAATTCTCTCCAGGATGGTTTGTTCTCTCTATTATAAAAACCAATAATATCAAAAATGAGCTGTTTTATTTTAGGATTTTCAAAGTTACTTTTTTCTACTTTTTTTTGATATTCAATAATATCATTTTCCCAATCTTTTAATTCGACTTCTTCTTTTTCATTATCTTCAATTTTAAACCATGAGGTCTCTTCTGGTTTAATTTTTAAAAGCCATTTATGAAGTTCGTATGTGGATTGACAGTCCTGCTTATTATAACTTTCAATCTCATCTAAATATTTTTGATCTTGTGTTTCAATCCATTCGCTATAATATTCTTGAGAAACATCACCTTTTTGAACATCTCCTTCTCTTTTAAAATCATAAAATTTTTCAACATTTTTTAATGAGTAGCTATTTTCTGATAAAAAAAGACCTTGTTTATTTACATTCAGTAAATTTACAAACTTTTCTAATCGTAGAAAATTATCATAATCTATTCCATTAGTTGAATGAAGAGATGTCAGTTTTAACAAAGCTGTGATTTCATAAGAGCCATAATGATAAATTTTAGAGGAAGGATATTTCTTAAAATGTGATTTAGTAAATTCAAAAAAATTAATAACATTTTGTTTTTCCTCTGTTTTGTTATGTGCCCAAAATGCTTCGAATTTTTCTTTTTCATCTTCTACATAATAAATTCCAAACAAATACTCTAATCCACCAGGATAAACGTGATCTTCAACACTCTCTATATCGAAATATAAGTCGCATGCTGATGGTTCTGGCAAAGAATTAAATCCTTTTTTTCCATGTAAATTTATAGGGTTATTCTCAAAAATTGGTTTATTTGTTTTTTGATATTCTTTTTGAAGTCTCGCTTGAGTAATTAATTTATATGAAATCTCACTCTTAAAACCTTTAATATTTTTATTTGGATCAAGTTTGGATAGCTTTGTGGCAGTATCGATCTTTAAATCAATTAATTTTTTTAAATGAACTTTAGTTAAACCACCAACTTGATTTAAATTATCTTCCTTAATCCATATTTTTTCACACTCTTCTTGCCATGAACAAATTTGACAGAAACTACATTTTTCTGGTTTAGTTTTATCAATTCCATTAGATACAAATTTTTCATAATTTTCTCTATGAGTTTTAAAAAATTCATTTACCTGATTAACTTGTACATTTTCTTCAATCATGTCTTTAAGTACAATTGTAAATCTTTTGGGTAACACCCCTTGAGTTTCTTCCAACATGTATGTGTACATACCTAGTTGAATAATATGATCAGGTTTAGGTTTATTAGAGTTCTTTGTGTCTATTACTTCATAACTGTAATCACCAAACTTTGATTTAAGATCTTTATTAATAATCAAAAAATCAAATTCTCCACGCCACTTATCTCTTTGTAAATAACCGCCATGAATAACCTCCCAACCCTCTTTCATAGCCTGTATTGTTTTAGGAACTTTTTCCTCTTTTGAGAGTTTAGTATTCTTTAAATCTATTACTTTTTTATATTTTTTCTTAAGTTCTTTAAGATAGTTTTTCTCGTGTATATTTCCTTTTTCTAATCTTAATTGATCATTCTTAGATAATTCTATTTTCTTTAGATTTAACTTCTTTTCATTTACTTCATTAAAAATAGTGTATTTACAGCTTAAATAACTCTTAAGCATTGATGGAGAGTAAAGATTCTTCATAAACTTACTAATCATCATATCAAAATAATATGGCGCTGGAGTAAATTATTTTTGATTTAGAGATAAACCCCTTAAATTTCAGAATAAGTAAAAATAAGTACTATTAGCGTTAGATTATCAATTAGAATTCTCTAGATCTAAGATCAAATATTACCTTTGATAAGAAATTATCAAAAATTTTTAAAATCAAGCGATCTCTACGTATAAATAATTAACGATAAGTACGATCATTTAAATGATCATTTATATCGTATAGCGAAGTGATTAAACGCTTCAATATATCGATTTAAAAAAATCGTATTAAGAATTTAATCGGAATTCATTCTTATTACAATACACGAGGCCGTAAACTCATGATTACGGAAAAACGAGGGTGAGACGCTGACTGTCAAATCCCATAGAACTTAATATTGAACTTACCAAGATATTAAGTCTAGCGTTGGTAGTTTGAAGACTACAAAGTGGTAAGTATCTGGTCTAACCAGCAGATTGAAGCGCCGACCGTTTGTCTGTGAATGCCGATTTTCAATACTCCAAGGTAAGTGTCTATTTGGGCATTGTACTCAAGGACAAGACTTTTCCAACTTCTAATATTTTTTTAAGTATTAGTTGATGGCAAAGTTTTGTCTAAATGAACATTACCTCAAGGATATGGTTATAAATGAGATCAAGACGAAGTCTTGGTTGCGAAGCAACTACTTTAAGAACAACATGAATAAATACTAGTATGGAAAATAAAATAACAAGTCTCTGGAACAAGATAAAGATCACTAGAGATACATTTAGTAAAATAGCGTTAATTAAAGAATTTGATGATCTAGTTACAAAATACAAAGAAGAACTCATCAAGAAATATCAAAGAGAAAATAAATGAATCTAGTTCAACAAAGTGTCAAACAAATACATAAAGAAAGTCTTAAAAATTATTATGATGTCACAAGAGCGGAAGATGAATTATTTGATATGTTACAATCTAATCGGCTCTATAGTGAGGCTCAATTAGTTCTAGATTTTATTAAAGATATCACTGGCAATAACAATGATAGTTTTAAAGTAAGAAAGATGGGTAAATTATTATCACATCTATTTAACAAAATTAAAGTCAAATACGACATTAAGGAGTAATCAATGTGGACAGCTCAATCAGAGAAAATATTAAAACAAAAAATTAAAAAAGAACGTGTCAATTTTCTAATCTCAAAAGAATATCGAGATCGATTTAAACTCTTATGTCAAAAGAATGGATTGATAATGTCGGTGTTTATTGAAAATGCGATTAGACGTTTTGTGGATGGAAGATAAAAATCTAGTCCATCATAGAAGACACAATTTTGTAAGTTAAGTAAGATAATTCAATAATTAATAGTGCTTCTAACATATTACCTGTCTATCTCATCATCCTCTAAAAATTGATCTAAAGATGACACTCTTTCTTTATCGTCAGTTTTATTCTCTTTTATTATAGTTTCTTTTGTTTCTTTAATAGAAACTTTAGTTTGATTAATCTTTCTATAAAAATAAATGTAACCAAAAACAATTGCCAATATTAAAGTATTTTTAATTATAAAAGAAACACCAATATAGCTTCCTTCATTGTTAGATTTAAATTCAATATAATTTAAATACTGGCTGTGAATATATGAAACTAAAATCAATAAGATTATTGCTAACAATAAACCACTTAATCTTTCTTTTGCCCAAAGGTAAATTCTTCCATAGGCAAACTGTTTTCCTAGCCACTTAAACATTACAATTTAGGAATTCCCAACATAGTTAGAACAACACCAATTCCAACTGTAGCAGTTAAAGTAGAGATAACCTCTTTTTCTTCTTTCTCTATTAATTTTCTCATTTCTTCTTTTGTATAATCTTCAGGTTTTTTTTGAGCATATGCCATCAGTTTCTCAACTCTTTTAAGTGCTCTTTTTCTAATAAACTTTTTCCATTTTTTTATAGTGAAGTCTTTTGCCGACTTTGTTCCTTCTATCGTTTCTCTTGTAATCTTATCTAACATAAATAGACTTAATAATTTTCATCTTCATCATCGGGTTCATAATCTATCGAAAAATCCCAATCATCTTCACTACCATAGATTTCTTCTTCTAAATTTTCAATTTCACTTTCTCTATCTGACTGTTCTAATTTTGAATGGTCTGCTTGTTCTTTTTTAATATTTTCTAACTTATCTTTAATTTTATCATCTAATTTAATATTTAAATAATATGGAAAGTTACTTGATCTCTCAAAAACATAATCATCTAATATAGTCTTTTTACCGTCTTTTTTAATTTTTTCATATTTTATATAATTTAAATAAAATCTAATTTTTAGAAGACCTGCTTTAAATAACTCTCTTTTTTTCTCAATATCTAATTTATTAAATTCTTTTTTTAGGTAACTTGAAAATTCAGTTTTATATCTTTTTAAAAAGACTATTCCGTTATCAAATTTAAATTGTTCCTCACCACTTGTAGAAAAATTTTGATCAAAACGTTCCCTTCGATCTTGATCATTTTTAACTGGCAAAGCAATATCGTTTAATGTGCCCTCAAGTTCATCTTTTTGTGATTTAAGTTTATAAATGTCTGATCTTATTTGTTTTAATTGAATGTATTTTTGATCAATTTCAATTCTTTTTGATAAATACTCATTAATTTTATCCTCTAAGTCTTTTTGTATGACACTTAACTTATTCTCTTGAATTGATATTACTTTTTCATCTTCATCATTCATATTCTAATTTATTGGATTATTATATAACGATAGAAGTATTGCTGCCAACTCAATTGGTATCGATTTTCAAATATTTTTTTTTAAAATTTTTGGAGAATTTAAATAATAATACACTTTTTTACAAAAATGAGGACTTTCAATAAGAATAGTGTTTTCACCAATATTTTCTAAACATTTTTCCATTTCATTATTAAAATTTTCACTGTGATAGTAATTGATATAAGCAATCCAGTAGACAGTTATTAAATAATATTTACCCAAATTATCAACATTCTTTGGAAGATTATTTAATAATTCTTTATGACTTTTTTTCTTTTTAAAATAATCAATAAATATTTTAGTAGTTTTTTTATCTTCACTATTAATATTACTGTAGTGAGCAAGACCTCTAAGGTCATCTAATTCAATTTTGATCTCAGGTTTTTCTCTAAATTTTTCTAAGTGATTATTAAGATAAATTACTTTTGACACATCTCATATTAAAATTAGTTAATGATTGTGTCTATAATCAATTTTTCTTAAAATCATAAATATCTAAACTATCAGCAATTGATTTTGAAAGTTTTTTAATTATTTCTTTCTCGTGTTTTTTTTGACAAGTTTCGCAGTAGAGTTTGCCAACTGGATAAAGAGTATTCAACTCAATTTCAAATTTAGTTAATTGATTAGAACATTTCGAACAAAGATATTTCATTACGCAACTTTTTGTTCGGTTGTTTCTCTTTTAAGAATATTAAACACCCAAGATTGAACAAACTTTTTTCTAGTAGATTTTGTAACTATCTCAGAAATTTGTTTATAAGATTTTCCTTTTTTTCTTAATAACTTCATCAATCGAATAATTGATTGTTCTTTCTCACAAGGAATTAGATAACCATTATCATCAACATCATAACCAAACTTAGGTCTAAAACCTCCAGTGTACTTGTTTTCTTTAATCATTCTTTGTTTAGTCGCTTTTGATTTTTCACTTTGTTGTTTCGAATAGAATTCCGCAAAGACAGATAACATTTTGATAAAAACAGAAGAGATTGAATCTGATCCAGTAACCTCCCCTCCTACATCAACAAAATGTAATTTGATTTTCTTTCGTTTAAATTCTTCAACTAGAGTTAATAAATCTAGAGTATTTCGACTAAAACGATCTAAGTGAGAACAAATAATTTGATCATTATTTTTTAAAGATTTCCATAATTCATAACCTTGTGGCCTTCTTTTAAAAGGAACTGTTCCTGATACTTGTTCTGTGATTTCAATATCAACTTTAAGGTTTTTGATATTACAATATGATTTTACTTTTGATAATTGAGTATCAATTGAACTTCCTTTTTCATAACTTTCAACATCACTATTTCTTCCATAAAAATATGTTGTCATATTTCCTCCTATTCTTTGTTAATTCACGCTAACAGGAAGTGGAAATACCTCAATATTTTCCATTAACATTTGAAGAAAGTATTACAAATGTTAATATTCTTTAATGAAACAAGGAGAGGTTCAGCCTTATAGAGTTTGGTTTGATTATCTTAAGACATGTCTTTTAGATAAAAATTTAAATCAAAAGATAGATAAAAATTTATATAAATCTTGGGATCTCAAACAAATAGAAAATCTAACTTTTAATAATTGGTTTAAAACACACTCACATTTATTTGAATCTAAAGGTAATATAAAAGTAATTAATAAAATATCTAACACTCAATCAATAACTCTTGAAATTCCCTTAAACTTTAAGATTAAAGAAATTCAAAAAGAAATACCTAAAATTCTTAAGGGTAAAGTTAATAAACCAACTTCAAGATTCATACTAACTCATGAACGAAAACACATCAAAACACCAGCATTAGACAGTTTTTTAATCACTTGGAAGTTAAAACAAAAATTTAAGACATATTCTAATGAAGAAATATGGGATCTGACTGATGAAGAAATTGAAAAAAGACAACAAAGGGTTTCTAAATTAGTCAAAGAAGGAAAATTAAGAAGAAGAAAACTTCAAGGTGTTGGCTGGGGTAAAAGTAATTCTAAATTAAATACTAAATCAACAACCACAATAAACAATAAGTCTATTATTATTTCTCGTAACATTAATAAAGCATCAAAAATTTTATTAAATGTTTGTAAGGGAAAATTTCCAGGCGAATATTCTGATAATTAATTACCTTTGAAAAGTTATTATCAGCGGTAAATGAAGTAAACTCCAATTCTGATATTATGTATTCATAGTTAAATTAACAAAGAAAGGTAAAAAACTATGAATAAAAAGAAAACAGTTAGATACAGTAGTCATTGGTATCATGTCGCTTCTAATAAAAACGATAGTAGAAATAACGAGACTTTTAAAAAAAGTTGTGAGTTAATAAACGTTGATGATATCACATTTGGTGATTTGGTTAGATTGAAAGAATACAACAAAAGTCTATACAAACTTTACGAATTCTTAAACCTAGATGAAAATAAACACATCATTAGAACTTTATCAAAAGATGATGGAGATTTTTATTCTCATGATTTAATAGGTTTATATTTTCATGTTAACACTCTGTGTAGAAATAGTCTTCAAGATCAAGAAAACGTTGATGATTGGACGGTATTCTCTGGTGGAAACATTGGTAAAAAATCAAATCAAGATAAGGAGTGGAAGTAATGAGTAAAGTTAATTTTAATTTCAATTATCCTATTAATTTAGAGATAAAAACAACTCCACCTTCGTTTTTAAACAAAAAAAGAAAAACAAAAGTGATAATTAATGTCCATCCAGATGACCAAGATGATTACAATAATTTCGTTAACACCGAAATAGGTCAAAAACTTTTAAATAAAGTTTGGAAAAAACATTATTCAGAAATGAAAGAAAAAAACATTTTAGAAAGTGTCGCTCAAATTGTGATTTCAAATGCTTTAGTTAGATTATTTAAAGAACAGGAAAGGTTGAACTAATGAAAATATTTAGAATTGCTTATTCAGAATTTGTTCCAGTTTACGATATTGAAGTTGAAGCAGAGAATGAAAGTGAAGCATACGACAAAGCAAAAGAAATACTTACCGAAAGTTTAGATGAAGAACCTGATTTTTGGAATTGTGAAGAGGTAATTAAAGTAAAAAGTAAAGACAAAAGGTAATCCATTTGATTACCTCGAAAGTCCATTTAAGATTATCTAAATAATATGAAATGATGAAAATACATTAATGGCTAAGATAGTTAAACAATCAGTCAAGAAGTTCCCGCATAGTAGTTCTCTCAAAATATTTAAATTTGAGACGAGTAAATACTATTACTACTCTTTCTATGTGGGAACACACATCACTAAAAGTGGAAATAAAGAAGGAAGTCTAAGAACTTCAAATGTTAAAATCGCTATGAAAAAAGCAAAAGAAATTTTTAATGATTGGTTCATTAATCATCAATCAGAAACTAAAAGAGATAAATTTGAAACATTTACATCAAAGATCGCAGAACCTTATTTTAAATATAGAATTAGAAGATACGCAGATCCTAATAAAAAAGAAAATCAAGGCGAAAGAGATAAACAAAAATACTTTAACTATATGATCAAGTTCTTTGATCATCTTGACTATCGAAATAATGATCTAATGACAACTGCGGTTGAAGACTTAGTTGAAAATCTAAGACAAGATCAAAAGACAGAAAACACAATATCAAAGTACTTAAATGTAGTCTCAAATATGTTTAATTATGCGATTAAAAATAATGTTGTTAAATCAAAACCAGATTTTCCAAGATTAAAAATAGTTAATCAATTAAGACCTTCTTATTTTAATCATGAACTCAATCAAATCTCTAAAAAACTTTATGATGAATACAAAAGAACTGAAGATCAATTTTATCTAGAGACTAAAGATTATATCAATTTAATTAGAAGCGCTGGTTTTAGACCGGGAATTGAACCTTTGAGAATAAAGAGATTTCAATATCGATTAATCAGTGACAAGAAACTTCCTAAAGAAAAGATATTAGTATTTTCAATTTTTAATACAAAAACTAAACCAAAACACCAGTTAGTGTGTCATCCTTATTTTACTAAGAATATCTTTCCTGAAATTGAAAATAGACATCCTAATTTAAGTTCAGAAGATTATTTGTTGTTTCCTTTTCAAAAAAATAGAGAGAAACTTTATAATAAGATCGCAAAGACATTTACGAGAATATCTAAAGAACTAGGTCTTTATTATAGAAATGGCTCATCAAGACCAATCTATAGTATTCGACATACATTTATTAAGAATAGATACGCTGAAAATCCTCAATCATTAGAAGTGATCGCTAGACAATCAAATACTTCAACTAAGATGATCCACAGAAATTATCTAGATGAAGATGATGTTATGATGATTGAAGAGTATCAAAAGATGTATTCAAAAAAATAATTGTTAAAATATATTAACCTTGATAGGCTAAGTAGATTATGGCTATAGTTTATATTCTGACCAACCAATCAATGCCTGATACCATAAAAGTAGGTATCACTGAAAATTTAGATAGAAGAATTAGAGAACTAGATAATACTAGCACACCTTTACCTTTTGAATGTTATTACGCTGTTGAAGTCGAAAATGCTTCAGTAATTGAAAAAAAAATACATGAGGGATTGGATGACAAAAGAATAAGACAAAATAGAGAATTTTTTAATGCCTCACCAGAACAGGCAAAAGCAATTCTTGAAATTGCTGAGGTTATGGGTGGAAAAAATGTAACTCCTACAGAAGATATTGTGGAAACTCCTCAAGATAAACAAGCTTTAGATACTGCTCGTAAAAAAAGAAGTAAATTTAATTTCGGAATGGTTAATATAGAGCCTGGAACTATACTTGAGTTCTCTAAAGACAAAACAATAACTTGTGAAGTGGTTGATGATACTAAAGTAAAATTTAGAGGTGAGACTACTTCATTATCTGGTTCAGCAATTACAATCCTTCATGAACTTGGTTATGACTGGGAACAAGCTCACGGACCAGCTTATTGGACATATCAAGGAAAATCATTGAGAGATTTAAGACACGAAAGTGAATAATTAAGTGTCTCAAGGAAAAAATTCTCAATCTGTTGGTCGTATTGGTGAGCTTTCTGTTGAATTAGAACTAACGGGTAGAAACTGGTTAGTTGGAAACTTTAATTCAAATATTCAAAATGCTGCTGTTTACGATTTGTTTGCCGTTAAAAAAAATAAAAAAAGACTTTTGAGAGTCAAATCTTATAGTTTATTCAATAATGATTTTGGTACAATTCAGTACACAGCAAAAAAAAGTGGTGAGATATTTTTAGATTTAGATGAAAAAAATAAAGATGATTTCGTAATACTTTGTGGTGTTAAGGATGGAAAGGTTAAGGAATATTTTATAATTCCAACCAAAGTTGTTGATAAAGAACTCAAACAATCAAATAAAATTTATCATCAAGGAAAAAAACGTGATGGCTCCAAAAGAAAAATAACTTCTCATAGGGCTCTATTTTTACAAGAAAGTAAAGATCATTACTGGTGCGGCTGGAGACGTAAATGGAAAAAATATTATAATAATTGGCAACTACTTGAAAAATAAATAAAACTATTAAATATCGAGTTCCAAAGTCCTTCCAAAATTTCAGATTTTCTCAACGAAGTTTTCAACGAAGGTAATCAAAAAGATAAGTAATTACTTAATAATTTCTAGAAAGTAGAAGAATGTAACACCCCAAACACTCAAACAAAATTTAAAAAGGGCAGTTTTTACTGCCCTTTTTTTTACACTGAACAAAATTTTGTTATGAAGTTTTTGTGAATAAAACTTTATAACAAATTTAGAATTTATGTTTTGGTAAAGAGTATTCTTAAAAATTATAAATTCATATAACTTCTTATATTTGATAACAAATATAATTTCGGTCATTTGTTTTTATTTTTTTATATCCAAAAGATAGAATTAATTTCTCATGTTCTAATCTATCTTCATTAGTAACAATATGCATATGATAATCAATTAATAATGTATTAATTTTTTTTTCTTTTAATAAATTTTTCATGCCCTTGATTGCGTTAATTTCATATCCTTCGATGTCAATCTTAACTAAATCTATTTGATCATATAATTTTTCTTCAAACACAAACTGGTCTAAGGATTTTACTTTAATCTTTGTTTTCTTGGTATTAAAAAAATGTTTTTTTAAAATAGATGATGAACCAGTATTTGTATCTTGAAATACATTTAAATTTATAAAATACTCACTTTCTCCTATTCCAAAATCAAGTAAAAAAAAATTTTTAAAATTATTTTTTAGTAAATTTTTTTCTATAATTTTTAAAAGATTTTTTTGAGGTTCAAAACAATAAATTTTACCGGTGATAATTTTTTTTGATGCAAGTACAGAGAAAAAACCCTCATTTGCACCTATATCAAAAAAAATCGAGTCCTTTTCAATATATTTATTAATTAAATAGCATGTATCTTTTTCGTATAACTCATTATTTGTTAATATATTTCCTAAATGACTTAAAGGGTCTAGGAACATATAAAAATCATACTTATTTAAAAAATAAAATTTTCTTCTTTCTATAGAATTTCCATAAAAAAAATTGGCCAGAATACTTTGCAAAATAGCAGGTCTAAGGTTAAGAATAAATTTTTTCATTAAAAAATATTAAATTAAATTTAAAATTAAATCATCTTTTGAGTTCCTTTGAAATTTGACCTTAAAAATGATGAATAGTGATGAACAATTTTAAGAAAAGTTAAATAAGTCAGTATTGGCGCAATTTATAGGTAAATGTGATCCCACTACTTTTAAACTAAAATTTAAAAGGCCATCACATGATGGCCTTTTTTTTATGTAAATTTAAATCATGTCAAAAAGATACAGTGGAAAGTCATTTAAAGACTCTAGTGTAAAAAAGAAACCTAAATTAAGTTTTAAAGAAAAAAGAAAACTTAAAAAAGATAAACAAAAAAAGCTTAATTAATCATAGGTTATTTAAATTAATCAAGCCAGTCATGAGTTTTTTTAAGTTTTAATATCAAATTAAATATGTATAAGAGCCACAATTTATGAGCAACATTATAAGAAACATCACAATCATAGCCCATGTAGACCATGGCAAAACTACTTTGATTGATAATTTAATGAAACAAAGTGGATCATTTAGAGAAAATGAGGTTGTTGATGAGAGACTAATGGACTCTGGAGAACTTGAGAAAGAAAGAGGAATTACAATTCTTGCAAAACCAGCATCTATAAACTGGAATAATTCAAGAATAAATATCATTGATACACCCGGCCACAGAGATTTTGCAGCAGAAGTTGAAAGAGTTTTAAGTATGGCTGATGGGGCTCTTTTATTAATTGACTCTGCAGAAGGAGTAATGCCTCAAACAAAATTTGTTTTATCGAAAGCATTAAAACAAGGTTTAAAACCGATTGTAGTAATCAATAAATTAGATAAAGCAGATCAAAGAGCTAATGATGTCTTGGACGAAACGTTTGATCTATTTGTAAGTTTAGATGCTAATGAAGAACAATTAGATTTTCCTGTTTTATATGCAAGTGGAAGATCTGGATGGGCAGATCATGAGGTAGATGGACCAAGAAAAAATTTAAATCCCTTATTAGACTTAATAGTGGAGCACGTTAAACCAGCTGAATTAGATAAGACTAAACCTTTTGCAATGTTATCTACATTGCTTTATTCAGACAGTTTTTTAGGAAGAAGCTTGGTGGGTAGAATTACACAGGGGACAGCAAGAGCAAATCAGCCAATCAAAGCTATTAATTTAAATGGTGAAAAAGTTGATGAAGGAAAATTAACAAAGATTTTTAGATATGAAGGAACTAAAAAAGTTCCAATTGATGTTGGAGAAGCAGGAGATATTGTCGTTGTAGCAGGATTAGAAAAAGCAAATGTTGCTGATACAATTTGTAATTTGGAAGTTAATGATCCTATACCAGCGACTCCAATTGATCCTCCAACAATGTCGATTACAATAACTGTTAATACTTCTCCATTAGCAGGTACGGAAGGTAAAAAACTCACAAGCACTCAAATTAGAGAAAGATTAGTTCAAGAAGCACAAAACAATGTAGGAATTACTTTTTCAGAAAATGATGGAAAAGATTCATTCGTTGTAAGTGGAAGAGGTGAATTAATGCTGGAAATACTTCTTACTCAAATGCGAAGAGAAGGTTTTGAAATGACGGTAAGTCCACCAAAAGTTTTATATAAAACTGATGATCAAGGGAACAAACTTGAACCAATTGAAGAAATTACTATGGATTTAGATGAAGAACACTCTTCGAAAGTAATCGACTCAATGAATAGAAGAAAAGGTAAATTAATTGAACTAAAAGATACCGGTACAAATAAGAAAAGATTGATATTTCATGCACCTACGAGAGGTTTGATGGGATACACAAGTAGATTTCTAACTCTTACTAAAGGTGAAGGTGTAATTAATAGAATTTTTCATGACTACGGTCCTTTTGAAGGTGAAATGGAAGGTAGAAGAAATGGTGCATTAATTGCAATGGAACAAGGAAAAGCAGTAGCTTTTGCAATCTTTAACCTTCAAGCAAGAGGAGAAATGTTTGTTACTCATAATGATCCTGTTTATCCAGGTATGATTGTTGGATTATCACCAAAACCAGGGGACATGATTATAAATGTCATGAAAGGAAAAAAATTAACAAATATGAGAACACAAGGAACAGATGAGAACGTCGTTCTTACTCCTGTTAGAAAAATGTCAATAGCTGAACAACTAAGTATGCTTAACAGTGATGAAGCATTAGAAATTACACCTGAGTCTTGTAGATTGAGAAAAGCAATTCTTGATCCCCATGAAAGAAAAAGAAGTGAAAAAACTAGCGCAGCTGCTTAGTTAAATATTTTTCCAACTAAAAATAATCCTAAAGCTACACAGGGTCCAATTCCAAAAGCAAAAATTAATGTACCTACTCCAACAGTCCCACCTAAATACCAGCCAATAATTACAACAGTAATTTCTAAAAAAGCTCTTACCAATGCTATAGGTAAATTTGTTGTTTTTGTTAGTCCTGTCATTAAACCATCTCGTGGACCTGGACCAAGATTAGCTACTAAATAAATACCACTACCAAGTCCTACTAAAATTACTGAAAGAACTGCTAATAAGTATTTTGTAAAAAGAGATGAAGGTGGTTGAAAATAATTTAGAGTGAAATCAATCATTGCAGCTATCACGATGATATTAAATATTGTTCCAAGACCTGGTTTTTGTTTTAAAAAAATCCATAAAAAAAGTACTCCTACACTTACAAAAAAAGTTGCTGCGCCAATGGATAAATTGGAGTTGAGTGAAATTCCTTCAGCTAATACTGACCAGGGTGAGTTTCCAGTTGTTGACAAAATTAACAAACCTTCTCCCAAACCAAAAATTGTTAAACCAAAAATTAAAAAAAATGATGTTGAAAATTTTGGCTTGAAGTTCAAACTTTTGTTTGAGCTCCAATTTACTTTTGGAATATTTTTTATAGATAGGAACATTAAATATTGATACTTTTAAATTAATTTTTATTTATATTATTGTCATGAAAAAAATTTACACCATTATTATATTTTTTTTATTTACTTTTAACTCAAACGCACATGTTGGTCATTATAATAACTTCAAAAAAATTGAACTTGAAATCTTAAGAAATAATGAAGTTATAGGATACAACAATTACTCTTTTTCTAGGAGAGACAATCAAACAACTGTAAATAATGAATATAAATTTACAGTAAAACTACTTGGAGCAACTATTTTTGAAGTAGAAGGTTTTGGAGAAGAAAAGTATTTAGGAGATAATTTAATTTCCTTTAAATCTAAAACACGTCAAAATAAAAAAGAAAAATTTGTAAATTTAATATTAAATAATCAAACTAATAAATTTGATATTCAAGGATCTTCTTTTTCTGGTGAAGCTTCTTTAAAAAATACAATTGGAAATTGGTGGAGCCATAAATTGTTACAGGCAGAGAGCCAAATTAGCCCTATCTCTGGAAGTATAAAAGAACAACTGGTTACATTTATCGGTAAAGAAAAAATCACAATCAATGGGAAGAAATTTGAAACTGATCATTTTAAACTCACTTCTAAAGATATGACGCTCCCAGAAGATAAAAGATTAAATTTTGATATATGGCTTGATAAAAAAACTTCAGTGATAGTTAAAGTTACCTATGAAAGAATGGGAAGTTGGGAATATAGAATTAAAAATATTGAATAATTTTATCTGTTTATTTTATAAAAAAGATCATTAGCACTTATCCATCCTGCCTCTAATCTGGGTCCAACAAACCAATCAGCACAAACTCCTAAATTATTTTTTGAATTCCAATAACTTTTAATTTTTAAAGGTTTTGAATTAAATGAATACATCCATCCATGATTTAAAGAAAAAAGAACGTTGCTTTTTTTAATACCAGTAAGATCAAAAAATTTATTAATTAATATTTTTGAATTCAAATCTTTATTTTCTTTATTTTTCAAAATTTTTTTATTTGCCCACGTTGCCGTACTTTGAAGTGTCCAAAATTCATAAATACTTTTAAATCTTAACTTACTATTTTCTCTAGCAGCCCAACCTAAAATTTGATCATCAAACAAAAAACTACTTATTTTTTTATTTGTTTTTTTTATTTTTATCATGACTGTAATATTTGCATCCATTTTCAATTTTTTTTTAATAAATGAATGATTAATAAATTTTTTTGCTAATTTAAGTAATTGAGGATGTGGGCACGTTAAAATAAGATTATCATAAATTTTATTGTCACCATCAGCAAAAGTAAGTTTCCATTTGTTTTTATTATAATCAATTTTTTTTAATTCTTTTTGAAAATTACAATTAATTTTTTTTAATAAATACTTGCTAATATCGTTATTACCTTGCCTGCCAATTATTTTTTGATGATTTTTATTTTCTTTTATTTTTTTATTTTGAAAAATATGCTGACCCTTCCAATTTTTTAATATTTTTTTTGCTATGAGTTTTTTTGTGAATTTTTTAAATTCACTAGTCTTAGGGGAAATATATTGAACGCCATGATCAAAGCCTATTTTTTTATCTAACCTTTTAAATGACGATCTCCCACCTGGACCTCTTGCTTTGTCATAGAGGTCTACAGAGTGTTTTTTATTTAATAGATTTGAAATTGTAGCACCAGATATTCCAGATCCAATTACACAGTAAGTGCTCATTTACCTGCAACTGTCATTCCTTCTATCATCATAGTTGGTGAGTTAATGGAATATTCAAAATCTAAATCACTGGCTAAAGTTATATTTTTAAACATATCTTTGAAATTTCCTGCAATTGTTATCTCATTTACTGGAAATTTAAATTCGCCATTTTCAATTAGGAAGCCTGTTGCACCCACTGAATAATCTCCTGTAACCAAATTACTTCCATGGCCTATTGTTTCGGTTACATAAATATGTTTTGAATTACTTTTTAATAAATCTTCAAAACTAATATTTCCATTATCGAAATATAAATTTGTTGTACCACCAGATCTTCCATTTGATTTTAAGTTAAGTTTTTTTCCATTGTAAGTATCGACTAAATAATTTTTTAAAACACCATTTTGTACAAGATTTAAAGTATCTGATTTTACTCCCTCTGAATCAAAAATTTGAGACCCAACACCTTTATTTATATCTGGTTTATCAATGACGTTTATTGTTTCTGTAAATATTTGTTCATTGATTTTATCCTTAAGAAAAGATGTTCCTCTAGAAATCGCAGATGACGATATGGCTCCAGCAAAAGCTCCCAACATGCCTTTTGCAATTCTTTTATCGAATATAATGCTTATTTTTTCACTTCCAATTTTATTTGGGCTTAATTTTTTTATAGTTTGTTCAGAAGCTTTTTGACCAAGTTCTTTTGCGCCCTTAATGTCAGATAAATGACGTTTGCTTGTAAATTCATAGTCTCTTTCCATACTATTTTCATCTTTAGCAACAGTAACACAAGATGCACTAAATGAAGATGATTTATATCCATCACAAAATCCATCACTATTTGCTAAAATAAAGTTAGATTTATTTTCAGTAAAACTAGACTCTGTATTTATGATTTTTTCTTCTGAAGATGCAACGCTCTCAAGTTCTTTTAAATATTCAATTTTTTTTTCATTATCAAAGTGTGTTTCATCATATAAATTTAAATTTTTAATTTCTTTAGCTAAAAGATCTTTATCTGGTAAAGAATTAAATTCATCTTCAGGGGTATTTTTAGTTGTTTCAAAACATTTTTCTATTAGGGTTTTAATGTTATCATCTAATAAGTTTGATGAAGAAATTGAAGATCTTTTTTTTCCCAAATAAGTCTCTATACTTATTGCTAATCCATCTGATCTATTAGACTCGTCTAAAGTATTATTTCTAAAATTTACAGTTTCAGAAATTGAATGACCTACTGTTACACTTGATCCAGTTGCACCTAATTTTTTAGCTAAATCTAAGCAAAATGATGCTTTTGATCTTAAATATTCTTGATCCTTAACCATAATTTAAAGTTTTGTTCCACCAACTGTCATTTTATCAATTAGAATTGAAGGTTGGGCAACTCCAACAGGTACACCTTGTCCAGCTTTACCACAAGTTCCTATACCAGGATCTAACATCATATCGTTTCCAACCATAGAAACTTCTTTTAAAATTGAAGGACCATCTCCGATTAGTGTCGCTCCCTTTATCGGTGAACCAATCTTTCCGTTATTAATTTCATATGCCTCAGTACAATTAAATACAAATTTTCCAGATGTAATGTCAACTTGTCCTCCTCCAAAACTTACTGCAAAAATTCCTTTGTCTACTGATTTGATCATTTCTTCTTGAGTTTGGTTTCCACTCAACATCATTGTATTTCTCATTCTTGGCAAAACAACGTGTCTATAATTTTCTCTTCTTCCTGAGCCAGTAGATTTGGTATTCATCAGTCTAGCATTTAATCTATCTTGCATAAAATTCTTTAATATCCCATTTTCAATCAATACTGTTTTTTCTGTTGGTGTACCTTCATCATCAATAGTTAAGCTACCTCTTCTATTATCAATTGTTCCATCATCAACAATCGTAACTCCCTCACTGGCAACTTTTTGGCCCATAAGATCATGAAATGCAGAAGTTTTTTTTCTATTAAAGTCTCCCTCTAAACCATGTCCAATAGCTTCATGTATTAAAATTGCTGGCCATCCAGGTCCTAAAACAACTTTCATTTCTCCTGCTGGAGCAGGTTTACTTTCTAAATTTACTGACGCAATTCTAAATGCTTCCTCACATACAGTTTTCCAATTGTCATTTTTGAGATATTCATCATAAGATTGTCTTCCACCTATTCCATAAACGCCAGTTTCTTTTCTTCCATTTTTTTCTAACATTACAGATACATTAAATCTAATTAATGGTCTGACATCAGTTAATACCTCACCACCTGATCGTATAATCTCGATAGATTTTTGTTCACCTGCAAAACTTGTGGTAACTTGTTTTACAGATTGATCTTTTTTTCTTAGATACTCATTTACTTTATTTAGTACTTCTAATTTCGAATTTAATGTTTTTTGCTCTATGGGATTAATATCCTGATAAAATTTTTTATTAGATCTTGAAATATCTTGATTATAAGTACCTTTCATAGACTTCAGTGTAGATTTTAAATTTTCAGAAGATTTTTTTAATGAATCTTTTGATATTTCATTAGAGTGAGAATATGCAACAACCTCTCCCGTAATTGCTCTAAATCCAAAACCTAAATCTGAACTATAGCTTGAGCTTTTAATTTTATTATCATCTAATAAAATAGATTCGGATTTAGTATCCTCCAAATATAGCTCACCATCATCACAATTTTGTAATGTATCGGATACTATTGCATCAGCATCTTTTCTTGTTAAATCAGATTTGTCAAAAAAATTACTCACTCACTTTAGATAGTGCTTTATTATTAATTTTCAACTAATCATTTGGCGCATTTACATGCCTAATTTTAAAGTTAATATAATTTTTATGAAAGTTTATTTTAATAATTCTTGCAAAATTTGTAGATCAGAAATCAATATGTATAAAAAAGAAAATATTGAAGATATTGATTGGATAGATATTACGAATAACAAAGAAGCAGAAAAAGAAACTTCCAAAAATGACAAAGAACTTTTAAGAAGATTGCACATTAAAGAAAACGATCAATTAATTGAAGGTGCAGAAGCTTTCCTTTATGTTTGGAAGAGAATACCAAAATATAAATTTTTATATAGTTTTTTCAAACTTCCTATCATCTTTACAATTTTTAAATATGGATATGAAATAGTTGCGTATTTTTTGTATTTGAAAAATAAAAAACAATTAAAAAATTAATTAAGAAAAAATATCAAAATTTGACTCAATAAAGACATTGAGAGAATAAACATAATTAAAGCTACTGAATACATGAGAGTGATAATTTTATTTCTTTTTCTTCTTAATCTTACAAAATTTTTGTCATCCAAATCCGATATGTCTCTTTCTCCATCAACTTCATAATCGTAACTCCATCTCCAAGTTGATTGTCCTAACCTTTCGTCTTGACTATTAAAATATCTGATCCAAGCAAGAATATAACTTAACAGGGCATATAAAACTGCCATCGCAATTATTCCATAAAACATAACTAATAATACTTAAATTAAACGTAATAATTAATTGTTATTTTTGGCTCTTTTTCTTGCAATTAATTGAGTTAAAGAATCCACCATCGTGTCTGAAGCTTTAAATATTTCATTATTTTTAAATTCATGAGAGATGTTTTTCTCAGGATTAGTTTTGTCTTCAATAACTATACCTTCATCAGGAGAATTATTTTTAATATAAATTAATAATAACCATTCTTCGTCAGGAGCTTCATCCCACTTAACAAATATCTCACCTGTTTCAAATCTTCTATCGATACATCGAAAAATAGACATATGTCTTGTAATGTGTCTTTTGTTTAATTGGAAAACCAAACTACTGGCACTCCTATAAAAGCTTTCAAGAGCAAACTCAATTTTTTGCCTTGCTAAAGTATATTCTTTTTCTTTCCTTAATAATGTTTCTCTATCTTCATCACCTTGAATTTTTACTCCTAAAGCCTCTACTCTCTCTCTTATTTTTTGATCTCTTATTATTCGATATTTCTCTTTTAACTTTTCAATTCTTTGTTGTAGCCCCGCATAGTCTTCTCTTTTTTCTTTTAATGAAATTTTTTCTAATTTTTCTAATTCCTTAACTTCTCTTACTCTAAATTTTTCAATCTGTTTTTCTAATTTTAATTGTTGTAAAAATTTCTTCTGCTTTTCAGCCTGTTCAATTCTTAACAACGCCTGTTCTTTTCTTAAAAACAACTTAATTTCTTTTGTTCTTTGTTTCTCTAGCCTAATTTCTTCTTTCAATACCTGTTCATTTAGTTTTATTTTTAATTCTTGTTCTTTCTGCTTCTCTTGCTGTAAGGCTAATTTTTCCTTTCTTTCTTGTTCCTGTTTTTCAAGTTTAATTCTTCTCTGCTCATCTTTTTTAAGAAGTTTATAATTATTAATTGTTTCAGATATTTTATCGAAAAATGCTTGGATATACTTTTCTATATTAATATTTATTCTGAATTTAAATTCAGGTTTAAGTGAATTTTGAAAATTAATTATTTTTAAAAGGAAACTTTTTTCTTTGGGTTTTGTGATAATTATTTTTTTTGTTCTAACTTTTAAATTATTTTTTTTTTTAGTTTTAATTTTATTGCTTTTGTTAATTTTAGTTTTTGTTTTTTTTACTCTAGAAATTATTTTAGATTTTTTTGATTTTAAGTGAGTTTTTTTTTTACTTTTTTTAATAGATTTTTTTTGTTTTTTTTTTATTTTTTTCATTTAAGGGAATTTATTATTTACCAATAAATTATTGATAAATATAGTCTCTTGTAACCGGTGTGGAAGTATAGTTTTTAGTAAGCTGAAACTGATATACAACTTGATCTCCCCATTTAAAAGCCATTTCACAACCTGCTAAATAAAATTCCCACATTCTAAAAAAACGCTCATCAAACATGCTAATAATTTTATCTTTATTTTTAAGGCAATTTTCTTTCCAATGTCTTAATGTATGAGAATAATGCATTCTTAATACCTCAATATCAGCAACGATTAATCCAGCTTTTTCAATTGGAGTAGTTACTTCACTTAAGCTGGGTGTATAACCGCCAGGAAATATATATTTTGTTATCCATGGATGAGGGTCTCTTGGAGGATTTACTGATCCAATTGTATGAATTAAAGAAACTCCATCATCTTTAAGAAGTTTTTCAACCTGCGAGAAAAATTTTTTATAAAATTTTCTTCCCACGTGTTCAAACATTCCAACACTTACAATCCTGTCAAATTTTTCATCGAGTTCTCTGTAATCCATTAACCTAAATCTTAATTGATTTTCTAAATTAAGTTCTTTAGCTTTTTGTTTACAATATTTTAATTGATTTTCTGATAATGTGATCCCAGTTACTTCACAATTAGCTGATTTTGCAATATCAACTGCCAAAGATCCCCAACCACATCCTATATCAAGGACTTTTTGATTTGGCTTTATATTTAATTTCTTAATTATGTGTTGAATTTTATTATTTTGGGCATCCTCTAAAGTATCATTTTCATTTTTGAAATAAGCACATGAGTATTGTCTTTTAGGGTCTAAAAATAAATCATAAAGTTCATCTTTGATATCATAGTGATGTGAGACATTCATTTTGGATTTTTTGATAAAATTGAAATTTGTTAGATATCTATATGAACCCCTCAGTCTATTAATTAAATAACTAAAAAAATTTAATTCTCCTCTTCCAAAATTCATTAAAGATAAATCTAAAAAATCTGTAAGACTTCCGTTCTCAATTACTAACTCTCCATCCGTGTAAGCTTCCCCAAAGTAAAGATCAGGATGAAATAAAAGTTTATAATGAAGTTTTTTATTTAATATTTTAACTTTAATGGGATTTTCCTTCTCTGGATTTCCAATAATATAACTTTTAGAATTTGCATCGACCAATATAAATCCATCTTTCTTAAAAACACTATTTAAGAACCTTGCTAACTGCATTTTATGCTGCCATTGATGATTTTAGTGAAAAACTAAATTTTTCTAAATTATTTAAAAGATCAATCTCTTCTTCTTTATTCAGAATTCTTAAAGGTGGTAGTAAATTTTCATAAAAACTATCTTTATTCTTATAAAAAGTGTGTAAGCCAGAAATAAGGTTATATTTTTCAAATGTCCCTCTTACATCACATAATTGGGTATTAACTTCTTGCTCTCTTCCATCTTTAAAGTCATCATATACTTTTCTAGCAAGTTTAGATGTTGCATTGCATGTTGCTGTAATTATTCCTGAACAACCTAATTCAAGTCCCTTCAATAATTTTGATTCAGATCCTGGCATAACTGAAAAATTATCTAATTTTAAATTTTCAAAAAGATTATATGAGCTATCTTTTACACCGACTATTTGTTCTGGAAAATTTTTTACCAATTTTTCAACGCAATCGATACTAAATTTATATCCACAAAGCTTTTCAAAATTATATAAAATAATTTTAGCTTTTGGTGCTGCTTCTACTAATTTAGTATAAAAATTAATAACATCATCATCGGTATATTTATAAAATGCAGGTGGCATTATTAAAAATTTTTCTAAATTTAATGACATTGCAACTCTCATTAAATTTATTGTTTCTCCTAAAGAATTTAATCCTGTTCCAATAATAAATTTATCTTTGTATTTGCTAGTTGATATTTTATTTAGCAATTTAATTTTTTCTGCAACAGGAATTAATTGAGCTTGGCCAGTGCTCCCAAATATTGCAACACCGTGACAACCGTTCTCAATCACCATCTCTGCATGTGTAATGGTTTTATCTATGTTTAAAGTTAAATCTTTATTCAAGATAGATAATGATGCTGCATATATTCCATTGATATTACTCATAAATAAAATTTATATAAAAAAAAAATATAGTAAAGTTTAAATTATCTAAGCTAAATCTTTCAAAACTATTTCTTTAGCTTCATTTACTAATGTAGATAGCCTAGAAGTTTCAGGTGAAATATCTGGATGAATTTTTTTTTGTATTTTAATATAGGCTTTATTTACATCCTCTTTAGTTAAATTTTTAGAAGGATTTAAATTAAGAATACGATAAGCTTCTTCAGTAGACATTGTGTTTAAATTTGATGCAGTGTTATTAAATGAAAATCTCCCTGAATTTCTTAAAGTTTGTATTAATCTGTACAATGAAATTAATTGAAAAATAGACATACCTTTCAGTTTTAAAAGAGCAAGACTTGCAAGAGTAAAAGGTAAAGTAAGTAAAAATTTACCTCCTATTGCAAACAAAACTGCAAAGATGATTAAAACTATGAACAAGAATAATCTCAAACCTTTGGATATTTTTTTTGACGCAACTTGAGTAAAAAGTCTTAATAAAAAATATAAACCAACTACAATTAATAATGTATAAATTATAAAATTCATATATTTCCAGTTAAAAATGAAAGTACCATATCTAAAAAAAAAACCAGAGCTAAAATCTTGTCACAATATAGAGTGGGAAGATAACTATAGCTGGATACATCAAGAAAATATTTTAGAAGTCTTGCAAGACAAAACTAAGCTTCTTCCAGAAGTAAAAAAATATTTAGAGGATGAAAATGAATATACTGAGTATCATCTAAAAAATACGAAAAATGCTCAAAAAATATTATTTGATGAAATTAAAGGTAGAATAAAATTAGATGATGAAAGCTTACCTTTTAAAGATCATTCATATGAATATTGGACAAAGACTACTGCCAAAGGAAATTACTCTATAAAATTAAGAAAAAAAATTGGTTCATCTGAAATTGAAGAAATTTGGAATGGAGATAAAGAAAAAGAAAAATTAAATGTTGAATATTTCGGTGTTGGAGATTTAGAGGTTAGTAACAATGATCAATATCTTGGGTACTCACTAGATACCAAAGGTTCTGAATATTATACAATTTATATAAGAAATATTAAAAATAATAAAATAATTTCAAAAGAAATCAAAGAAACATCAGGAAGTATAATTTTTAGCTTAGATGATAAGTATCTTTTTTATTCAAAGTTAGATGAAAATCATAGAGCTAGAAAAATTTATAGACATAAAATCGGAGACTTTGAAAGTGAAGATGAACTAATCTTTGATGAAAAAAGTAAGGCTTTCACTGTTAGTATTGGATTAAGTTCTGATGAGAAATATTATTTCATAAACACTTCTGATCACAATACTTCGGAGCAATATTACTTTCATGTGAACGAAGTAAAACCAAATCCAAAATTAATAATTAAACGAGAAAAGGGAATTCTTTATTCTGTAAATTCATGGAATGGAAAATTTTATAATCATACAAATAAAGATGCAGAGGATTTTAAAATAGATATTTCAGAAACTTTAGAAAATCAGAATTGGGAAACATTTATTCCTCCTAAAAAAGAAGTGTTAATTGGCGGACTTTCATTTTTAAATAACTGGATAATTAGATCCGAAACATCAGAAGCTTTGGACAAGCTGTTTGTTATTGATGCTTCAACATATAATGAAGAGGAATTAATTTTTTCTGACGAAAAAGTATGTGTTCCTGGTATTTCATTAACACAAAGAGATAGAAATACAGATGAGGTTTATGTTTCATATTCTTCTCCTAAAACACCATCAAGAGTTTACAAATACAATTTAAAAACCAAATCCAAAACACTTGTAAAAGAACAAGAAATACCATCAGGCCACAATACAGATGATTATATAGTTGAAAGAATAGAGTTTAAATCCCATGACGGAAGAATGGTTCCGCTTACAATTACAAGACATAAAAATACAAAAATAGACGGAACAGCGAATTTATTATTATATGGATATGGATCGTATGGTAGTTCGATGAGTCCAAGTTTTTCCTCAACAAGACTTAGCTTAATAAATAGAAATATTATTTGGGCTACTGCACACATTAGAGGTGGAATGGAAAAAGGAATGAAATGGTGGAAAGAAGGAAAACTAACAAATAAAAAAAATACATTTGAAGATTATATTTATGCTGCAAAATATTTGATTGAAAATAACTACACCTCAAAGGGAAAAATTATTGGAATGGGTGGATCTGCAGGAGGTTTATTAATGGGCGCTGTTGTTAATCAAGCGCCTGAATTATTTTTAGGTATAATTATGGCTGTCCCTTTTGTGGACTCATTAACAACAAATCTCGATCACTCTTTACCACTTACAGTTGGTGAATTTGATGAATTTGGTAATGCTAAAGAAAACAAAGAGCACTTTAATTATATTTTCTCCTATGCTCCATATAATAATATAAAAAAAATGGATTATCCTCATATGCTAATAACAACTAGTTTAAGTGATAATAGGGTTTTGTTTGATGAACCTGCAAAATTTACAGCTAAACTTAGAGACTATAAAACTGATAATAATTTATTACTTCTCAAAACAGAAATGAATGCAGGTCATGGAGGTAAATCTGGAAGAGATGGAGCAATAGAAGAAATTGCTCTCGACTACGCATTTGCATTAAAAATTTCAGAAAAAATTTAAGTTTTCAGATATTGAAATTTTATTAATCATACCTAAATATAAAACGTAAGTCGCCTCATGGGGCTTGCATAAAATAAACTTGCTTAAAAAAGGAGGATATTATGACAAGTAAGGATCTATCTATATTTAACTCACTAAGACCTTTTTCAATTGGTTTTGACGATATGTTTGACCAATTTGAAAACATGTTGGGTAACGGAAGTTTGACTATGCAATCAAACTACCCTCCATACAACATCAGAAAAACTGGTAAGGATAATTATGCAATTGAAGTTGCATTGGCTGGTTTTAATAAAAATGATGTTGAGGTAGAGTTTGAAGATAATTTATTAACGGTAAGAACAAAACAAGTTGATAAATCTGAGAACAACGATGTTAATGGAGAAATAATTCACAAAGGTATTTCTCAAAGACAATTTGCTAGATCATTTACCATTGCTGATGATGTAAAAGTTAATGGTGCTGAACTTAAGGATGGTCTTTTAACAATATCTTGTGAAAGAATTATACCTGAACATAAAAAGAAAAAACTTATTGAAATAAAATAAGTTAAACCTTACTTGCGAGGAGAAATCCTCGCAGGTTAACATTAAAAACATCCATTAGAAGCAAAACCAACTACTATTCTCTCTGGATTTATTTCAAATCTTCTTTCACAAGGAAAACCATATTTTTTTGTATTGTATATCATCACGAAGTTTCCTTTTTCATTTTCGAAATCCTCATCTGGTTTTCCTAATTCCATTTGCAACTTAGTTGCAGATTCACCTATATACTCACTTAACTTATTATTCTCTTTTTCAATGATTGCATCAGTTTTTTGTTTAACTGTTTGACAACCGGTGATTAATGAAAACATTACAAGTATTGCAAATATAGTTCTAAAAATTTTCATAGAATTATTTTATCATCAGAAATATGGCATAAATATAAACTTATGGGTTGAATAATGTGAATAAAACACAGTTATTATAAGAAATTTAAGAAAGAATCGCATAATTATCACTAATTAGGAGGACAAATGCTTGACAATTATTTTAATTATAAAAAACACAAAACAGATTTTAAAACAGAAGTCATAGCAGGAACTACAACTTTCCTGACAATGGCCTACATAATGTTTTTAAATCCATTTATCTTATCGGGAGAATTTGCCGGACCCGAAAAAGGTTTCTTTGATTTCGGCGCAGTCTATACAGCTACAATATTAGCAACAGCTCTCGCATGTTTCATAATGGCTTTTTATGGAAAAACTTGGCCAATTGGACTAGCACCAGGTATGGGTATAAACGCATTCGTGGCTTTTGGGGTATGTGCAGGAATGGGATATTCACCTCAAGAAGCACTAGGTGCAGTATTAGTTGCTGGGGTATTATTCTTAATAATTTCCTTAACACCAATTAGAGCATGGTTAATCAATTCAATTCCAAAAAGTCTTAAATTAGGAATAGGAGCTGGTATTGGATTATTTTTAGCGATTATAGGTTTACAAATTATGGAAGTTGTTGTTGATAATCCTGTAACATTAGTGCAGCTTGGAAACTTGAGTGATCCATTAGTTCTTTTAGGCTGTGCAACTTTCATTGCTATAATTGTTTTAGAAAAAATGAATGTTAAAGGAAATATAATTATTGGTATTTTAGTTTTTAGTATAATTGCATGGGTTACAGGGTTAGCTAAATTCAATGGCTTAGCAAGTTCACCGCCACCAATGACATATTTGTTTGAATTCGATCTGTCTGCGGCGATGACTGCTGGTATGTCTACAGTAATTTTTACTTTATTATTTATAGACTTTTTTGACACTGCAGGAACTTTAACTTCAGTAGCAAACGTGGCAGGTAAAGTAGGTAAAGATGGAAAAGTTCAGGATATCAATAAAGCAATGTTATCAGACAGTGTTGGGACTGTTGCAGGTGCAATGATGGGAACAACAACTGTAACTAGTTATGTTGAGTCTGGTGCGGGTGTAAAAGCAGGTGGTAAAACTGGTATGACTTCATTAGTTATAGGAATATTATTTTTAGCATGTATCTTTTTTGCTCCATTAGCGACTAGTTTGCCTAAACAAATTGATGGTGCGGCTCTACTTTTTGTATCTGTTTTGTTTATAAGAAATATTACAGATATCGAATGGAATGATATTTCAGAGTCTGCTCCTGCAATTCTAGCAATGATAGCAATGCCATTAACTTATAGTATTAGTAATGGAATCGCCCTAGCATTCGTCTCTTATGCATTAATTAAAATATTTACTGGAAAGTTTTCAAGCACTTCTCCAGCAATATGGGTAATTGCAATTCTAAGTGTTATAAGTTTTGCTGTAAGTTAAATAAAATTAAACAGGGCTAGTTAAACTAGCCCTGTTGATTAATTTCTCTTCTCTAATTCTTTAATTGATAATTCTTCATAATGTTCAGTTGGCTGAACAATCCATGGATCTGAATCTAATCTTACTGGACAGAAATCTGGTTCGAATGTTGAAGATTTTTTCTTCCAAAGACAAGCTGTCTTTACCTCTTTAATAAAATTTTTTGTTTGAGGATAATTTTTAAGCCATTCAATACTTTTGTTTAAAGTTAAGCCAGTATCTGAAAGATCATCAATAAGTAGAACTTTACTAAAATCCTCGTTATTTGCTAAAGAACTTATCTCTCTAGCAAACATAAGTTCTCCTTGTTTATCTTCCATTCCTTCGCCTGAATAACTTTGAATTACAATATAAGCTATAGGTAATTTTAAAATTCTAGATAAAATATCAAGAATAGGTGCAGCACCTCTCATTATTCCAATAAGAACTGTAGGCTTGTATTCTTTATGAATTTGTATTGCTAGTTTCTCAACTATTTTTGTATATTGATCGAAAGTGATTATAAGTTTATCGGCCATGAAGCTTAGTATCATAAGTAAAAAAATTTAAAAAGGAGAAATGATGAAAGTTTACTGGATAGCTTTATATAAAAAGATAGATAGCCAAGAAAATATTAAAAAATATGGAGCTAAAGTTACAGATGTTATTAAAAGTTATGGGGGCATACCTATAATTAGAGGTGGAAAATATAATACCCTAGAAGGTGAAACATACCCAAGGACAGTTATTTGGGAGTTTCCAAGTTATGAAAAAGCCATAGCGTGTCATGACTCTAAAGAATATCAGGATGGTTGGGCGCTTGCTAAAGACACCACTGAGAGAAATTTACAAATAGTGGAAGCATTTAATATTGAATAGGCTCTGGATCTATACTTCTCCATAAATACCAAGTTGCCACTGAACAATATGGGGAAAATCTTTTTTGCAATAAACTTACATAACTTTCTGGAGGAAGATATTTTTTTTTATAATTTTTTGAAATAGCTCTTAATAACCCTATATCTTGAATAGGCCATATATTGGGACGATTATAAGTAAATAATAATATCATTTCTGCAGACCATCTTCCAATTTGTCTAAGCTGAGATAAATAAATGATTGCTTCCTCATCAGACATATTTGGAATAATCTTTGGATTAAAAGTTTTATTTAACACTTGTTCTGCCAAACTTTTTATACCCTTTACTTTTTGTCTACTCAATCCACAGCTCTTCAATTGAGAACTAGATAATTTATTCACTGTTTTTGCATTAATTTTGTTTTTACATTTTTTTTTAAACTTTAAAAAAACTGAGTTTGCAGCAGCAACGCTAATCTGTTGACCAATAATACTTTTACAAAGAGAGAAGAAAACATCTTGCCTTGATGTTAGAACAGTTTCAGATGGTGACTTGTATTTCTTAATCAAAGAAGACATTGTTTTATCTTTTTTTGATAAGTATTTTTTGGCCTTATTCCAGTATGAAGGTATTTTACTCATGACGTGACACAGAAAGCTTTTTTTTCAAATACATCTCTCTCCTAAATATAATAATTGATGAAACAATAACCAATAAAGCACCTAATAAAGTTTTAGAAGTTGGTATTTCATTCCAAATAAAATATCCAAATATTATTGCAAAAACTAATCCAAGATATTTTAAAGGAGAAACCAGACTAACTTCTGAATATTTATAAGATTGTGATAGCCATAAATTTGCAAGGCCACCTAATATACCAACCATTGATAGCAAAAATAAATCAAGTAAACTTGGCAAAATCCATCCCTGATAAAAAGATAAAAAACTTAGAAGCATAATCGAGAATGAAAAGAAAAAACTAATTAACCAAGCAGGCTCAGTTGATGATAATTTCCTTATAGCAATAGCAACATAAGATAGACCTAAGCAAAAAATAATTGGGTAAATATAAAATAAATTTAAAGAGCTAAAACCTGGTTCAGTTATAAAAATTATACCAATAAATCCAACTAACACTGCCATCCATCTGTATAAACCAACTTTTTCTTTTAATAAGAAAATTGAAAATATTGTTATAAATATTGGTGCTGCAAAAGAAATACTTACAACTGTTGCTAAAGGTAAATTTCTTAATGCCACAAATATAGAAACCAAAGCAATTAATCCTGCTAAACATCTTTTAAAATGAAGAAATGGTCTAGTTGTTTTATAAAAATCTAAATATCTGTCATTAGGAATGAGAAATAAAATAGGAATTATTCCACAAAATCCTCTAAAGAATAATACTTGTCCAACAGGATAATCATCAGACCATTTAACAATCACATCCATAAGTGAAAATGCACATACAGATATGAACATGTAAAAAAAGCCTAATTGATTTTTTGATAGCATATGATTAACTCTAGATTAATTAAGTTAATAATCAATGGAAATAGCAATTTTAGGATTAGGATGTTTTTGGGGACCTGAAATTAAGTTTAGTAAACTTGATGGAGTTATAAAAACAGAAGTGGGTTATTGTGGAGGTAACAATGCTGAAACAAATTACAAAGAAGTATGCACAGGTACAACAAATCATGCTGAAGTAGTTAAGTTAGAATTTGATCCAAGTATAATTTCTTACGAAAATATTCTTGAACATTTTTTTAAATTTCATGACCCTACTACATTAAATTCTCAAGGACCTGACTTTGGAACTCAGTATAGAAGTGAAATTTTTTATACAAACGATAATCAAAAAACTATTGCACAAAAGATGGTAGAAAAAGAAAATATCAAACTATCTGGCAAGGTGGTAACAAAAATCTCATTAACTAAAAACTATTGTACAGCAGAAGAGTATCACCAAAAGTATTTAGAAAAAAGATAGCATGTCATTAGTTGATACAGATTGGTTAGAAAAAAATCTCGACAAAGTAAAGATAATTGATTGTTCTTGGCATATGCCTGCTGAAAATAGAAATGCTAAAGAAGAATTTGATAAAGAACATATTCCAAATGCTATTTTTTTTGATTTAGATAAAAACTCAAGACAAGATACTGACCTTCCTCATATGCTTCCAACCTTAGGGGCTTGGAACGAAATAATCTCAAACTTAGGAATCTCAAATGATGATCATGTCGTAATTTATGATGATTCAAATGTCATAAGTTCATGCAGAGGTTGGTATAATTTCATTTATTTTGGTCATGATCCAAAATTGGTCTGTGTACTTGATGGTGGTTTTAAAAAATGGAAAAGTGAAAATAAAAAGACATCAAATGCTTCGTCAAGTTTCAATAAATCTGTTTATGAGGGACATGAATTATCAAAACTTGTAAAAAATAAAGTCTTAATTGATCAAAACATTTCTCAAAGAGAATTCACAGTAGTAGATGCGCGAAGTAGAGAAAGATTTGAAGGTAAAGCTCCCGACCCAAGAAAAAATGTAAGAAGTGGCTCTATACCAAATTCAATTTGCTTACCTTTTGTAGAAGTAATAAATGAAAATAAAACTTTTAAAAATAAAGAGGATTTAAATAAATTATTTCAAGAAATATCCAAAAATTACGATGAAAATTTAGTTTTTTCTTGTGGATCTGGTGTTACCGCTTGTGTTTTAGCGCTTGCATATTCTCTAGTTAATACTAAATATCTTCCGACCATTTATGATGGATCTTGGTCGGAGTACGGAAAAATTTAAATTATGAAAACATCAACTAAAATAACAAGTATAATAGTTATCTTCTTTTTAATTATTGCCATAGTTATTATTGGCAGGACAATGATTGGAAATCATTTCAAGAAAAAATTTAGTAAAAGACCTCCTCCTGGAATAATAGTAACCACAACACAAGAAAGAACTTTTGAAAATGTCATAAGTACATACGGAACAGCAGCTCCAATTAAAACTCAGTCATTTAAGGTTGAAAAGTATGAGATACTTAAACCGATAGATTTTAATAAAAAAGTTAAAAAAGGCGATGTTGTTGCTAATCTTAAGAATAGAAAAATTATTGCTCAATTTGATGGGGTTATTGGGAAAAGAGAATTTTCTGAGGATTTAGAAGTATCAAAATCTTCTTTATTAATTAATTTAGAGGATACTAGCTCACTATATTGCGACGTAGATATTCCAGAAATTTTTGTTCCATTTATAAAAGTTGGTTTACCAGTTGATATAAAGTTTTCTGGATACAAAAATAAAATTTATAAAGGTGAAGTTGACTCTTTTGCAAGCAGAATAAGTCAAGATACAAGGTCTTTAGCTACAAGAATAAAGATGGATAATAAATCTGGAGAAATATTACCAGGTTCATTTTTAGAAATTTCAATTAAATACAATGTGAGGGATGGTTTAAGTGCACCTGATACAAGCACAATAGTCGAAGGTGAGAATATTTTTATATATAAAGTGGATGAGAAAAATAAAGTAATGAAAACAAATGTTACTGTGGGTGATAGATATTTAGGATTTGTAGAAATTTTAGACGGATTAAATAAAGGCGATAAAATTGTAGCCGAGGGAACAAAAAAAGTTAGACCAAATTTAACCATCAGACCTATAGAAAAAGGTGCAAAGGAAAAACAAGGAAATTCTGGTTGGGGCAAAAAAAAGGAAACTAAAAAAGCTGAAGAAAAAAAAGGTAAATTTGATTGGTTAAAAAATATTTTTAAAAAATCCGAAAAAGAAAAAAAATAATTAAATGTATATAACTGAAGTTAGTATTAAAAGACCTGTTGTGGCTTGGGTAATGTCTTTAATACTAATTATCTTTGGGATATTTGTTTTTGCAGAGCTACCTGTTCGAGAGCTTCCAGATGGAATACAGCCTCCAGTAGTTCAAGTTCAAACAGATTATAAATCAGCGTCAGCAGAAATTGTTGATGAAGAAATAACTCAAAAACTTGAAGATGTTATAGGCGGTGCAGAAGGTATTAAAAACATCGACTCTAGCTCTTTAAATGGACGAAGCAGAATTAATATACAATTTAATACAGATATTGATTTAGACGATGCAGCGAATGATATTAGAGAAAGAGTTGCTCGTGTTGTTGACAATTTACCTAGCGAGTCTAATCCACCCCAAATTCTTAAACAAGCAGCAGGTTTCACAACTACGATGTGGATAGCACTGACATCTCCTACATGGGATGATCTTGATCTTGGAGATTATGCTGAGAGATATCTGATAGATGCTTTTTCAAGTGTTCCAAATGTTGGAAGAATTTTAGTTGGTGGACTAAGAGAGCTTAGTGTAAGAGTTTGGATAGACCCTATCAAATTAGCAGCTAATAACCTTACAATTCAAGAAGTTGAAAGAGCTTTGAGAAATGAAAATCTTAATATTCCAGCTGGCACATTAGAAGCAAATAATAAAGATTTAACTTTGAATATAGATAAGTCTTATTCAAATATAGAAACTATAAAGCAACTTCCTCTTAGAAAAAATAAAGACAAAGTAGTAATTCTTTCTGATGTAGCAAATATTGAATTTGGACCAGTTTCAGAAAAAACTTTATTTAAGGCACAAAGCAAAAATGCACTAAACCTAAAAACTGTTGGAATTGGTATTTATGCTAAAAGTGGTGCTTCAACAGTAGAGTTATCAAACCAAATTAAAGCCAAAATAAAAGAACTAAATAAATCACTTCCAGATGGACTAAGTTTAGAGATAGCATTTAATAGAGCAACCTATATTGGGGCTGCAATCGAAGAAGTTTATAAAAGTTTAATTATTGCTTTTGTTTTAGTGGTTTTAATCATTTATCTTTTTCTTGGAAATCTTAAAGCGGTAATTGTACCAGCTGTAGCTCTTCCAGTTAGTTTAATTGGTTCATTTCTTGGATTGTACATTTTTGATCTCTCAATAAATATTTTTGTATTATTAAGTTTTATTTTAGCAATAGGAATAATTACTGATGACTCTGTAATTATGACAGATGCTATTTATACTAGAATAGAAAATGGTGAAACACCACTAGTTGCTGCTTATAAAGGTTCTAAGCAAATTACTTTTGCTATTATTGCAACTACTTTAATTTTAATTGCAGTGTTCTTGCCGCTTATATTTATTAAAGGGATATCTGGAACTTTATTTAAAGAGACTGCAATAGCGCTATCATTTTCAATTGTAGTATCATCCTTTGTTGCATTAACTCTATCTCCAATGCTTGGAAGTAAGTTTTTAAATAAAAAAGAAAAAGTTAATTTCTTAGTTAAAAAATTTAATAATAAATTTAAATCTTTTACTGAATTTTATATTGATTCACTTAAGTACTGGATAAATAGACAAAAAACTATTTCGATATTTATAATTTTTATCGTTGCAGCATCTGCTTATCTTTTTAATTTTTCAAAAAAAGAATTGCTGCCTATGGAGGATAGAGGTTCTTATTTAATAATAGGTTCAACAGATGAAGGTAGCTCATTTGAATATACTCAAGAAAAGGCTCAGATAATCGAAGGGAGAATATTAAGATTATTGCAAGCAGAAGATAGCCCATATGAAAGACTAATTATGAGAGTTCCTGGATTTGGAAGATCTGCAACATCTTATAACACTTTTATAATCATTGCTTTACTTGATGAATGGAAAAACAGAGAAAAAAATAGTCAAACTGTATTAAGAGAAGCTATTGGACAAGTTGTTTCAGTTCCAGAAACTTTTGCTTTTCCAATATCCCCACAAGGAATAAGAGTTTCAAACTATAACAAACCAGTACAGATGGTTATTTATGGGACAAGCTATGAAGAATTGGAAGATATTCAAAATAGTGTTCTAAGAGAATTGAGAAGAAATAGAAATATGTTCAGAATTGAAAGTGATTACACAAAAAACAAACCTGAAGTAAAATTAATCACAAACAAAAATCGAGCTAATGACCTAGGTGTATCTACAGAAAATATAGGTAGAACTCTTGAGACACTATACGGAGGCAAAAGAGTTACTTCTTTTAGCAAAGAAGGAAGAGAATACCCAATAATTTTACAACAATATTTGGCTGATAGACGTGATCAAGATGGGTTATCAAAAATATTCGTTAGATCTGAAACAACTGGTAAATTAGTTTCAATAGCTAGTCTTGTTGAATTTGAGGAAAAAGGGACTGCAGAGGCATTACCAAGATACAATAGACAAAGAGCTGTTACAATTTCAGCTGCACTATCAGAAAATTATACTCTAACTGAAGCTGTTAAATATTTAGAAGAGACAATGATAAAGGTTGCACCTCAAAATCAAATTACTTGGAAAGGAAAATCAGAAGAATTGAAAGAAACTACAAATGAAATTTATTTAATTTTTGCTTTAGCTTTGTTGACTGCTTATTTAGTAATGGCAGCAACATTTAACTCTTTTGTACACCCTTTTATAATTATTTTGACAGTTCCTTTGGCTGTGTTTGGTGGTTTAGTATTTATTTTATTTTTAAATAGTTCAGTAAATATATTCTCACAAATTGCCTTGATTATTCTAATTGGTATTTCAACAAAGAATAGTATTTTAATTGTTGATTATGCTAATCAAATAAGAACGACGGGTGTTAAGATTCAAGAGGCAGTGTTGAAAGCCTGCCAGCTAAGAATTAGACCTATTATAATGACATCATTAAGTACTATGATTGCAATGATACCTTTGGTTATTGGAAATATAGGTCCTGGTGCTGGAGAAGGGTCAAGATTAGCAGTTGGTGCAACTATTTTAGGTGGAATGATTATATCAACATTCTTTACTCTATATGTAACTCCTACAATGTATTTAGCATTAGCGAAAAATACTAAGCGGATTGATGCTGTAGATATAGAGCTGAAAAAACAATTAAATTAAAAAATAATATACTTACTTGTAGTTAATTGATTTTTACAATCTAATAATTGTTTTTTATAAATATTAGACTGTTTCTCAACTCTTTTAGCTAAGTTGATAACCTTGTTATTTTTTTTATAATTTTTGTAGTTCCCCCACCCCTCATGGTATGCAATATATTGCTTAAAGGCATCTTTCTTTGAAACCTTTAAAATTTTTTCAGTTTTGTTTGTGTACCAACCAATAAAATCAACACTATCTTTAAATCTTGTTCTTGTAGCAAACTTATTTCCAGTTTCATCTTTATATTGTTTCCATGTGCCTTTCACTGCTTGCGAGTATCCAAATGAACTTGAAGGTCTTTTGTAAGGAATAACTTTAAATATTTTTTGTCTTGGAGGTTTTGCCAACCAATCAAAACTCGACTCCATTTTGATTATTGCAAGTTGTAAATAAACTGGGGTACCCCACTTTTGCTCAGTTTTTTTAGCATGCTTGTACCATAAATATCTTTCATTAAATATTGAACAACCGTCTGATGTATTTTTAGGAATTGATGAGCATCCAGAAAGGACAAATAAAACTATAAGAAAATATTTTATATTTGAACTCATTAAGTTTTTTTCAAAAAATATTTTATAATAACTACTATAATAACACCTATAAGATTGCCAAATAAATCTGAAAACTCAAAACTTCTTATTGGAATGATGAAGTGAGCTAATTCAAGTAAAATTGATAATAAAATTAAGTAAATACTCAAAGGAAAAAATTGATTCCATTTCTTAAAAGTAAAAAAACCAATAATAGAAAGTAATAAAAATGCATATAAATGATTTGTAGAAACTATAAAGTCTGGAGTAATTTGAGGCTGCAAACTGCAATCATCATATAAAAAACAACCAAAAATACTTCCTGGAAATAAATATAAAATAACTAAAAAAAAATTTGATAAATAAAAAATAAATTTATATTTAGAAAAGAAATTTACCATTAATATTATAGTTTTATTTATCAAATTGAATATAAAGATAAAGAGATGAGTTATTTAATTTTAGTAAGACATGGACAAAGTGTGTGGAATCTTGAAAATAGATTTACTGGTTGGGTTGATGTTGATTTATCTGAAAAAGGAAAGTCAGAAGCAAAAAAATCAGCTGAATTGATTAACAAAGAAAACCTTATTATTGATCTTTATTTCTCCTCTGTTCAATTAAGAGCTAAAAATACATTAAAGATTATTCAGGAAGAATTGAAAGATAACAAATTACCTAGTGAAGCGTGGGAATTAAATGAGAGACATTATGGGGCACTTACTGGACTTAACAAGGATGAAATGAAGATAAAATTAGGAGAAGATAAGGTTCATCAGTTTAGAAGATCGTGGGATTTGAGACCTGATCCTCTCAATAAAGAAAACCCTTACCACCCTTCAAATATAGATATTTATAAAAATATACCTCAAGATAAAATACCTAGTACAGAGTCTCTTAAAGACACCTATGAGAGAGTTATAAATTTTTACAAAGAGAAAATTGAAATCATAAATGATAAAAATATTTTAATATCAGCACATGGAAATTCTATTAGAGCACTTTGCAAATATTTATTTAACCTAAATAATAATGAAATCTCAAAATTAGAAATACCAACAGGTAATCCTTTAGTGATTGAAATGAATAATGAGAAAAAAATTTTAAGTGCTAAATATTTAGATTCTAATAGAGCTAAAGACCTTTTAGTTTTTTAAAAATTTCTAAATTAGTTAAATGATAAAAATTTTGTTTACTTTCGTAACCATATAGGTCTCTACTATCAATTAATTCGTGCCATATTTTAGAAATTGAAAATTTTTTAATAGTTTCATTTAAAAAGAGCTTTTTACTTAGTATTTGACATCCAGTGTAAACATAATTTTTATCTAATTCTTTATCAATTAAATTATTTTCTAAATTAAAGTCACCTTTTAAATTTTTATCAAAACTTAAGTTCTTGTTAACTAATAAAAGAATATTATTTAAATTTTTACTAAAATAAAATTCTTCCATTTCTTCAATTTCAATAAGGTGTTCCTTTGCCCATAAAGTATCAGGATTAAAAATAATAAAATTATTTTCATTTGAATGATTAATTAAATTTAAGATACCACCACCAGTATCTAAAATTTCTTTTCCATCCTCTATTATTTCAATATTAATATCAAAATTTTTATTTTTTAAAAATTTTGGAAAATGATCTTTTAAATAAAATGTATTTATTAAAATTTTCTTAATTCCCAAATCTTTTATTAATTGGATACATTTTTCTAACATTGTTACATTGTTAATTTCAAGCAAAGGTTTTGGCACATCTAATGTTATTGGATTAAGTCTTTTTCCGTATCCTGCACATAAAATTAATGCTGTATTTATTTTCATAATTTAATTAATGAATTCTGGAAAATTATTTTTTAATAACAATTTCAAATCTTTAAAAATCTTATTCTGTTTTAATCTGTAATCTATCATTTCCCAAGCATAAGGAATTAATTTAGTATATTTTTTTTTATTTTCTCTGTAAGCAAGCCTTGTAAAAATTCCAATAATTTTCAAATTTCTTAGTATTGATAGAATTTCAAAGTCTTTTTTAAAATTAATTAAATTAATTTTTTTATTTGTTCTAATATAGTAAGTAAAAATCTTATCTTTTAATCTGTTATTAGTTTTTAATCTGACATCATCAATTAATGATGCTAAATCATAAGCTTTGTTACCAATCAAAGCATCTTGATTATCAATCAAAGCAATTTGATTATTAAAATACATTAAATTTGAAACATGAAAATCTCTATGCACAAAAGTAATATTTTTATTATTTAGTTTAGATAATAATTTATTTATCTCATTTCGAAATTCTTTTTTAAATAAAGATTTTTTTTTATTTAATTTTTTTTCAACATACCAGTCGCTAAAAAGTTTAGCTTCATCATATAAGATTTTATTTTTATATGTTTCTAGTTTGTAATTTTTATCTAAAAAGTTTTTTATCTTTTTAGTTTTAATACTTTGTATACTATTGAGTAGATTAATAATTTTTTTAAAAAAAAAATATTTTTTATTTTTTTTGTTTTTTAAAACTTTAAATAGTGAAACATTCCCAAAATCCTCAATTTCAATAAAGTTTTTTTTATAATTATGACTAATTAGATTAGGTGCTAAAATTTTATTTTTTATTAAGATTTTGTTAACCGCATCATAAGCTAGTAAATGTTTATTTTTCTCTTCTTTAGCATAAACAAAGATAGAGTTATTTTTCTTGTTTCGATAAAATGTTCTAATTGATGCATCACCTTTAATTTTAATCAAATTTTTTGAATTTTTCATTTAGGATATTTTAATCAATGCCCGTGATTTCAACACTTCTATTATTTAACTCATTTTCATAATTAAATCTTAATTCAATAACCTTTTCCTGATAATCTTCTATTAATTGTGGCCATTCAACAAGAGTAATCAAATTATTATCTTTTTCAAATATGTTTAAATCGTTTGTATCAACTTTATTTTTAATTCTAAATAAATCATAATGTTTTATTTTTTTAGAACCTACTTCATATTCATTTAATAAATTAAATGTAGGGCTTGCTACTTCTGAAATTGGAAGACTTGAACTTTTCTGAAATTGATTAATCAAATATTTTATAAATGTAGTTTTACCTACACCCATTTCACCATATAAAAATATTATTTCTCCACCTTGTAAAAAATTTTGAAAACTTTCTGCTAAAACTTTTGTTGTTTCTTCTGAACTTATATCAATCTTGCTATTTTTAATAGCGATAGGCATCTGGTTTAAATGGGCCTTCTGTTCCAACACTTATATAATCAGCTTGTTCTTTTGATAATTTTGTTAATTTTGCTCCAACTTTTTTCAAATGTAATGTTGCTACTTTTTCATCTAAATGTTTTGGTAAAACATATACTTTATTTTCATAATTCTTATGGTTATGCCAAAGTTCTATTTGGGCAATTACCTGGTTAGTGAAAGATGCGCTCATTACAAAGCTTGGGTGACCAGTTGCACAACCTAAATTAACTAATCTTCCTTCAGCTAATAGAATAATTCTTTTTCCACTTGGTAATTCAATTTCATGAACCTGGGGTTTAACTTCAGTCCATTTATAATTTCTTAAAGCCTCAACCTGAATTTCATTATCAAAATGTCCAATATTACATAAAATTGCTCTATCTTTCATGTCTCTCATGTGATCAGCAGTAACAATATCTTTATTACCTGTTGCTGTAACTACAATGTCTGCTCTACTAATAGCTTCTTCCATTAAAACTACTTCATAACCTTCCATAGCTGCCTGAAGTGCACAAATGGGATCTGCTTCAGTAACAAGAACTCTAGCTCCACTTTGTCTTAAAGATGCAGCACTTCCTTTTCCAACGTCACCAAAACCAGCAACTATTGCAATTTTACCCGACATCATAACATCGGTAGCTCTTCTGATACCGTCAACTAAACTTTCTCTACATCCATATAAGTTATCAAATTTAGATTTAGTGACCGAGTCATTAACGTTTATTGCAGGAACTAACAGAGAATTGTCTTTCTCCATTTTATTTAAAGCTTTAATTCCAGTTGTAGTCTCCTCGGAAACACCTTTTATATCTTTCATTAAATCTTTGTATTCATTGTGCATGATAGCGGTTAAGTCTCCCCCATCATCTAACAACATGTTGGGTTTCCAATCAGGTTTTCCAACTATCGTTTGTTTAATACACCACAAGTACTCTTCTTCGGTTTCACCTTTCCATGCATAAACAGGAATACCAGCTTTTGCTATTGCTGCAGCTGCATGATCTTGTGTGGAAAATATATTACAAGATGACCATCTTACTTCTGCTCCAAGATCTACTAATGTTTCAATTAGCACTGCTGTTTGGATTGTCATATGAAGACATCCAATAATTCTAGCACCTTTTAAAGGTTTTTCTTTAGAATACTCTTCTCTCAATGCCATTAAACCAGGCATTTCGCTCTCTGCAATAGAAATTTCTTTTCTTCCAAATTCAGCCTGAGAAATATCTTTTACTTTAAAATCATCCATAACGGGCTTTATATAGCTAAGTTATATTTTATCAACTAAAGTTTATATACTGGGAAATTGTATTTCTATCAATGCTCCTTGTTTGTCTGGTCTGTTGGATGCTTCAATATTCCCATCATGCAGCTCAACTAAATTTTTAACAATATTAAGACCTAATCCTGAATGCTCTCCAAAATTTTCTGGTCTATTACTGTAAAAACGATTAAAAATTTTTGAAGTATCTTTCTCTTTAAATCCTTGCCCCTCATCTAAAATTTTAACTATAACCTTTTTTTCTAATCCATTTGATACGTTTACAATTACCTCGCTGCCCTCATTGCTAAATGAAATAGAATTATCTAATAAATTTGCAATGATTTGCTCAATCCTATTTTCTATTCCATTAATCATGTAGTCTGACTTTCCATCATTTTGATAGTTTATACTTACATTTTTTTTAAATTTATAAATATTATTGTAATCATCAACTACAGATTGGATAATTGGTTGTATATCTAATTTTTTCATTTGCTCTTTGCTTAAAGCAACTTCATCTTTCAACATTTGTGAATAATCTGTAATTAATCTTTCAATTCTTTGCACATCATGTGTAAGAATGTCCAAAAGTTTAGTTCTTTGATTTATATCTTTTGTATCTTTTAAAATTTCTGATGCACTTTTTAAAGAAGCTAGTGGATTTCGTATTTCATGTACTAAATCTGTTGAAAAATTTTCTGCATGAGAAATTCGTTTTTGTAATTCGTTAGTCATATCCTCCATTGAGTTAGATAGTAGTCCTAATTCATCATTTCTATTCTTCAAATTTTCAATTCCTGTTTTACCAGGATTTTTTTCTTTAACTTTTATTGTGTATCCAACTAGGTTTTGAATTGGTTTGATAAAATATCTGCTAAGTACAAAAGAAAAAACCAATATTACAAAACCAACAGATATGGCTGTTCTAATTACAAAAGCTCTTCTCTCATCTATTGCTGTTTTAATTTCATTTGCATTTTCTGAGATAACTATAAAGCCTAAATTCTTATCATCACTTTTTACATTTTTAACTGTTAAAACTTTAAATTGATTTAGATTATCTTCTGTAAAAGTATAATAATTTCCATAATTATTTGAATTAGAATAATTTTCTAATAAAGTTTTAAATGAAGATTTTTTTTCATTATTTTTTATAGATTTATTTTCCTCATTTTTATCATCTGTAACTTCTTTATTTAAACTTTCAAATTCAATTTTATCTAAACGTGTTGAAAAAGATCTTGGATCAAGATCTAAAGTGTCAGTATCACCAATTAATTCTAATTGGTTGTTAAAAAAAATAACTCTATCTAAATTTTGAAAAATAAATCTTGTAGAAAATAAAAATTTTCTTATATCATTTTCCTGAAATTTTATACTTAACCTTTTAATATTATCAGTCGTGTTGTTAATAATATTAATATGATCTTCAGATTTTTTTTTTAATAAACTTGGTTCAATGTTAGTAAGATAAATAAGTGTGAATAAACCTATAATCGTAAATATTACAAAGTTTATAAATAGAAATTTTTTAAGTATAGAAAGTGTCTTTAAGTATTTACTAAACATCAGCTAACATTCCATCTATATCCACTACCATATCTAGTTTCAATAGCTGAAAAATCAGGATCTACTTTTTTGAATTTCTTTCTTATTCTTTTGACGTGACTATCAATAGTTCGGTCCTCAATATCGGTATCTTCCCTATAAGCAATATCCATCAACTGAGCTCTTTCTTTAATTATTCCAGGTCTTTTGGCAAGTTCTTTTACAATTAAAAACTCAGTAGTTGTTAATTTATCTGGTAATTGTTTTCCATTCCACTCACATTCAAGTTGGGATGGATCTAATTTTAATCTTCCATGAGAAATTAAACTTTTACTTTCTTCTAAAGCATTATTTGAATCTTTTTTTCTTAGTTGAACTCTTATTCTCTCAATTAAAACTTTAATTGAAAAACCTCCTGATTTTTTTACAAAATCATCCGCACCTAATTTTAATCCTAGTAATTCATCAATTTCATCATCTTTGGACGTCAAAAATATTACAGGAAGTGAAGTTTTTTTTCTTAATTTTTTAAGTAATTCTTCTCCATCCATTTTTGGCATTTTGATATCAACAACTGCCAAGTCAGGTGGCATTCTAGTAAGACCGATTAATGCACTCTCTCCATCAATATATGTTTGAACCTTGAAACCCTCTTTTTCTAAAGCAATACTAAGACTAGTTAGTATATTTCTGTCGTCATCAATTAGAGCTATAGTTTGTTTTTGCATTTTTATAATTTATATAAAAATATTAAATTGTTCTAAATTAGGCAATTGAATATAATTAGTGAAGCATTCCCCAATTATCACCAACATTAACATCAACTGTTAAAGGTGTAGAAAAAGAGTGATAATCGCTTTGAGTAACACTAGTCATCTCATTCTGAATTAACTTGACCATTACCTTTTCTTCTTTTTTTGGGACTTCAAAAATAAGTTCATCATGAATCTGGAGAAGCATTTTTGATTTCAAATTTTTTTGTTCATTTAATTTTTTGTCTAATCTAATCATTGCTAATCTCATGACTTCTGATGCTGATCCCTGAATTGGAGCATTGATTGCTGCCCTTTCTTGAAAATTTCTAACATTAAAATTTTTATCATTGATTCCATTAAAATGAGATCTTCTCCCAAATATATTGTTTACATAGCCACTTTTTCTACAAAACTTAATTGTGCTATCCATATAAACTTTAATTTCAGGAAATTTAGCAAAATAAGAATTAAGAAATTCTTCAGCTTCATAATTTGAAACATTTATTTGTTTAGCTAATCCATATTGAGAAATACCATAAATTATTCCAAAGTTTATTGCTTTTGCTTTTCTTCTATGATCTTGATTTACTTTTTTGATATCAATATTAAATATCTGACTAGCTGTTAATGAATGAATATCTTCATCATTTTTAAATGCTTTTTTTAATTCCTTTACATCAGCAAGATCTGCTAAAATTCTCATTTCAATTTGATTATAATCTGCAGATATTAACAAATGATCTTTTTTAGCCTTAAATGCCTTTCTTATATCCTTTCCATCCTCAGATTTAATTGGAATATTTTGTAAATTTGGATCACTTGATGCTAATCTACCTGTTGTTGTTGCTGCCAATAAAAAAGATGTGTGAACCCTTTTTGTATTGGGATTAATATGCTCTGGTAAAGCATCTGAATAAGTATTTTTTAATTTGGAAACCTGTCTCCAATCTAATACTAGTTTTGGAAACTCATGACCTTTAAATGCTAAATCCTCTAAAACACTTGCGCTTGTTGCAAAACTTCCCTTTTTTGTTTTTTTGGTTCCCGCAATCTTAAGATCGTTATATATGATTTCTCCTAATTGTTTTGGTGAAGCAATATTAAATTCTTTCTTTGAAATTTTAAAAACTTCTTTTTCAATCTTTTTTATTTTTTTATCAAATTTAGAAGAAAGAGAATTTAAAAATTTACTATCTACCTCAACGCCCTGTATTTCCATAAATGCGAGTATTTTAATTAGTGGTTTTTCAAAAATCTCATAAATATTAAACAATTTTTCGGATTTTAAGCTTTTGATAAATTTTTTATATAATCTAAAAGTAACATCAGCGTCTTCCGCAGCATAATTTTTTGCTGTTTCTAATTCTACTTCACTAAAATTTATTTCTTTTTTGCCAGTACCAACAATTTCTTTAAACGAAATTGTTTTATGCCCTAGATGAATATCTGAAAGAGTATCCATGTTGTGTCTATTTTTTCCTGCATCTAAAACATAAGACATAAGCATAGTATCTTCCATCGATGAAAGTGAAATGCCAAGTTTATAAAAAACTATAAAATCAAATTTAATATTTTGACCAATTTTTTTAACACTTGGATCCTCTAATAAATTTTTCAATTTATTGATAACACTCTCTTTATTTAAACATTCCTGAGATTTATGACCAACTGGGATATAACAAGCTTTTCCAATTTTTGAACAAAGCGAAATTCCAACTAAATCAGCCTGATGTGGATCTAACGAGCTCGTTTCTGTATCAACTGCAACTTCTCCTACTTCCTCAGCTTCTTCTATCCACTTATCAATTTCATCAATATCAGTAATTAGATGATAATCTTTATTATTTATTGGTTTTTGTTTTTCAGTAGATTTTAAATTGTTTTCAGACCCAGATAATTTTGGTTCCCCGTAAGCTGAAATTGCAGAACTTAACAATCTATTAAATTCCATTTCTCTTAAAAATTTATACAGTTTATCTTTATCAACCTCTTTTAGTTTGAATTCTGTTAAATTTTTATTTACGGGAGATTTATTATCTAAAGTTACAAGTTTTTTACTAATTAAAGCTTTATCTTTATTCTCTATTAAAGTTTCTCTTCTTTTATTCTGTTTAATCTCATGGGCAGAGTCTAATAATTTTTCTAGAGTTCCATATTTATTAATTAGTTCTGCAGCTGTTTTCACTCCTATTCCTGGAACACCTGGTACGTTGTCACTACTATCTCCTGCTAAAGATTGAACATCTATAACTTTTGAAGCGTCAACACCAAACTTTTTAATCACATCATCCTCTGTGATAAATTTATTTTTCATAGGGTCAAAAATTCGAACACCTTTTTTATAAAGTTGCATTAAATCTTTATCTGATGAAACGATCGTAACTTTAGCCCCTTTTTTAAGAATTTGATCAACATATGTGGCTATGAGATCGTCAGCTTCATAATTTGGTAAATCCACAGATGGTAAGTTAAATGCTAAAACTGATTTTCTAATATACTCAAACTGAGGTGCCAAATCATCAGGGGCTTCTGAACGATTGGCTTTATAATCGCTATAAATTTCATTTCTAAAAGTCTTTCTGGCAGAATCAAAAATTACCGCAAAATGGGTTGGTTTTTGTAGGTTTTGATCAGATTTTGAATCTTCTAATAATTTAAACAACATGCTGCAAAAACCACTTACAGCACCTGTAGGCAATCCATCACTTTTTCTAGTTAATGGTGGTAAGGCATAATAAGCTCTAAAAATATAACCAGATCCATCAATTAAATAAAAATGATCTGTTTTTTGTATTTTATTCATGAGGATTAATAAATATTACATTGCAAACAATTTCTGTATACAAAAAAATAAATTTAAATCTTAAAGCTAATATAGCTAGATTATTTTTTATATTTTGAGTATTATTTTGATATGGAACTTACAAAAAACTTAACACAAACAAAAATCATAAAATCTTTGTTAGCCGTGATCCTGGGCTCAATTGCCTTAACTATATCTGCAAAAATTAAAATTCCATTTTATCCAGTTCCAATGACAATGCAGACATTTGTTGTATTATTCTTGGGTGTAAGTTTAGGTTATAAAATTGGTTTAGCTTCTGTAGGTTTATATTTATTAGAAGGTATTGCAGGATTACCTGTATTTTCAAATTCTCCAGAAAAAGGAATTGGTATAGTTTATTTCACAGGACCTACCATGGGTTATTTAATTGGTTTTTTGACTGCTTGTTATTTAGCTTCAAAAATTAGTGCAAAAGATAATTTTATAAATATTTTAACTAAATTAGTTATTGCAACTTCTACTATCTATATTTTGGGTTTAATTTGGCTGGGTACTCTAATTGGTTGGGATAAACCAATATTTTCACTAGGTGCAAAACCATTTTTATTAGCAGAATTATTTAAAATTATTATTTTAACTTTAGTTACTAAACAAATAATTAAAATTAGAAATATTATCTAGGAGATCTTTTAGAAAGAATTCTTTGAAGAGTTCTTCTATGCATTTTCAATCTTCGAGCTGTTTCAGAAACGTTCCTATTACATAATTCAAAAACTCTGTGAATATGTTCCCATTTTACTCTATCTGCTGACATTGGATTTTCTGGTGGCGCAGCTTTTTTAGCTGGATCTGCCAACAATGCTTTTTCTACATCCTCTGCATCTGCTGGTTTAGCTAAGTAATCTATTGCACCTTCTTTAATAGCTGCAACTGCTGTAGGAATATTTCCATAGCCAGTTAGCATTATAATTCGACTATCATTATTTGAAGATTGGATTTCTTTTACAACCTCAAGACCATTACCGTCACCAAGTCTCAAGTCTACAACTGCAAAACCTGGTTTTTTATTTTTAACAGATTCAACTCCTTTTTGTACACTCTCAGCTTGAAAAACTTCAAATCCCTTTTTTTCCATAGCTCGTGCCAATCTTTCTCTAAAAGGATTGTCATCATCTACTATTAAAAGTGACTTATTTTCGAAATCACTTAGATTTTGTAATTTGGCTTCGTTTTTCATAAACCTTATATGGGGTCATAATCTAATATTACAATATATGAAAATAGTGCAAATCAGCCTTGAATTATTTGCTTTACATTGCCTGTGTTTACATTATATGGCTCAAAATATTAAAGTTTTATTAAAAACTTTTTTTTATTAAATTTTTTTTGGAGGCATATGAAATGCAAAAATTTAAGTCAGTTGAAGAACTTATAAATCAACTGAAACCAGAAAAGCCTGTTTATTGTATTAGGAAGAAATCTATAGAGTCTTCAGTTAAATTTTTCTTAGATAAGTTCCCTGGAAAAATATTATATGCAGTCAAAACAAACCCACACCCTGAAGTTATTCAAACAATTTTAAATACTGGTGTAAACCAATTCGATGTAGCCTCAATTGAGGAGATTAAGGCTATAAGAAAACTAACTCAAAATGCAAAATGCTCTTACATGCATACTGTAAAAAGTAGAGAAAGTATAAAAGAAGCCTATTTTAATTATGGTGTAAAAACTTTCTCATTAGATACAAAAGAAGAGTTAATCAAAATTATTGAAAGCACTAATAACGCAAAAGATTTAGAATTATTTGTAAGAGTTGCTGTTTCAAATGAGCATGCTGAAATTGATTTATCTAAAAAATTTGGAGCACTAACATCTGAAGCTGTAGGATTGCTAAGATTAGTAAAACAATATGCAAAAAAAATTGGATTAAGTTTCCATGTTGGATCGCAGTGTATGCATCCTATTTCATACGCTAAAGGTATAAATGAGATTGGGAATATAATTAAAAAAACAAAAATAATACCTGATACAATAAATGTTGGTGGAGGATTTCCAACTATTTATCCAGATTTAATTCCTCAATCACTAGATGAATACTTCGGTGAAATTAAAAAAAGTTTGTCTAATTTAAAATTAGAGAAGTTGCCAGAAATAATTTGTGAACCAGGAAGAGCATTGGTTGCAGAAAGTGGCTCAACAATTGTTAAAGTTAATCTGAGAAAGAAACAAAAACTTTATATAAACGATGGAACATATGGAACCCTATTTGATGCAGGGACTCCTAACATAGTTTATCCATCTAAAATGATTAAAGAAAATTCTAATAAAATAATTTCAAAAAAATTGACTGCTTTTGATTTCTTTGGTCCTACTTGCGATAGCATGGATTATATGAAAGGACCTTTTATATTACCAAATAATATTAAGGAAAATGATTACATTGAGCTTGGTCAACTTGGAGCATATGGATTAACGTTTAGAACACAATTCAATGGTTACTATTCAGATGAAATTTATGAAGTTGAAGATAAACCAATAATGTCAATGTATGAAAAAGACGTTAACAGCGCTCATATGGTTGCTTAATGTCAGACCAAAAAAATCCAGGACATAACAGTAAAAGAGATTTTTTAAAAAATCCTGTTGAACATATAGATATTACTTCATTTGATTCTAGAACAATTATTTCCTCAATGGAAAAAATGTCATTTGTATCTAGAGAAACAGCAAATGCAGCAAACATTTATAATGAAATGCTTAAAGATAAGGAATGCACAATCTTTCTTACTTTAGCAGGATCAACATCTGCAGCGGGGTGTATGAATATTTATAAAGATCTAGTTAAATATAATATGGTTGATGCAATTGTAGCAACAGGAGCATCAATTGTAGATATGGATTTTTTTGAAGCGCTTGGATTTAAACATTATCAAGGATCTCAATTTCAAGATGATACTGAATTAAGAGATAATTATATAGATAGAATTTACGACACTTATATTGATGAAGAAGAGCTTCAAATGTGTGATAAAATTATTTGTGAGATAGCAGATACATTAGAACCAAGAAGTTATACATCAAGAGAATTTATTTTTGAAATGGGGAAATATTTAAAGAAAAATTCAAAAAAGAAAGACTCTTTAATTGAAACAGCTTTCGATAATAATGTTCCTATATTTTGTCCTGCTTTCACAGACTCAAGTGCAGGCTTTGGCCTTGTAATGCATCAAGAAAAAAATCCCAAAAAACATATGACTATAGACTCTGTTAGAGAATTTAGAGAACTTACAGAAATTAAAATCAAATCAAAAGGTTCTGGTTTATTTATGATTGGTGGAGGAGTTCCTAAAAATTTTATCCAAGACACTGTTATTTGTGCTGAGCTTCTTGGTAAAAATGTAGATATGCATAAGTATGCTGTACAGATTACAGTTGCTGATAGTAGAGATGGTGCGTGCAGTAGCTCTACTTTAAAAGAAGCAAGTTCTTGGGGTAAGGTAGATATTACTAAAGAACAAATGGTATTTGCTGAAGCAACAAGTGTATTGCCACTAATAGCTAGTGATGCTTACCATAAAGGTGAGTGGAAAAATAGAGAACGAAAAAACTTCTCAAAAATATTTATATAAAATTGAAATATTTATCAAACAAACATGGTTTTTTAGGAATTGATAATAAATTCAACTTTAAAGAAAAAGCAATAGTTGTTCCATTTGGACTTGAAAAAACAGTAAGTTATGGAGGTGGTACAAAAAATGGACCAAAAGAAATTATCAAAGCTTCTCACCAAGTTGAGCTTTATGATGAGGAACTAAATTGTGAACCTTACAAAAAAATAGGTATCAAGACATTAAAACCATTTAAAATAGATAAAAATATTAAAACAGCATTAAATAAAATTTCTAAAATTAATGGGGAAATTTTAGATAAAAGACTATTTCCAATGACTTTTGGTGGAGAACATTCAATCACGCCAGGATGTATTGTTCCTTTTACAAAAAAATTTAAGAATATTTGTCTTTTACATTTTGATGCTCACGCAGATTTACGTCAAAGTTATAATGGTGAAAAATTTTCACATGCATCAGCAATAAGAAGATGTTTGGATTATAAAAATGTGTCTTTAATTTCTTTTGGAATAAGGAATATATCAGAAAGTGAAATTCCATTTTTAAAAAAAAATTCAAATAGAATAGATATCTTCTGGGCAAAAGATAAAAAAAAATGGAATTTAAATAAATTTAAAAAATTAATAAAAAATAAGACTGTTTACTTAACATTTGATGTAGACGGATTAGATTCAAGTATTATGCCAGCAACTGGAACACCTGAACCAGGAGGATTGTTGTGGGATGAGACACTAGAGATAATTAGAATTGCTGCAAAAAATTCAAATATAGTTGGAGCTGATATTAATGAACTTTCTCCAATTAAAGGATTTAACTCCTATAATTTTCTTGTTGCTAAATTAGCTTATAAAATTTTATCTTATAAATTTTTATATTAAACTTTAATTGGCTTAAATATTTTTAATAACATTCTAAATGGTATTAACATTATTAATGCTACTAGTATTTTAACACCCAAATCACCTAAAGATAGGGTTACCCAAGGAACTCCTGTTCCATAAAATGATATTGAGAAAAATAAAAAAGTATCAATAGTTGAACCAATTAATGATGAAGTTAGAGGGGCGACAAACCACTGTTTTTTTCTTAAACGATCAAATATTTGAATATCTAGCAATTGGGCTGTAAGGAAAGCAATTCCAGATCCAACTGCAATTCTTATAGAGATTAAATCTTCGAAGTTTGTTGAGAAAAATAGAGTAAAAATAATTCCTATAAAAAAACCAAAATAAACTATTTTTCTCGCAATTATTTTTCCATAAGATCTATTTGCTAAATCAGTTATCAAAAAAGCTACAGGATAACTAAAAGCTCCATAAGTAAGAATTTCATTTAATCCATAATAATTTATTGGAAATTGAACAAGATAGTTTGAGGATAAAACAACCACACCCATCATTAAAGATAGGCCGATAAAAAATTTATTCATTAAGCAGATTTAGCTACTGGCTTTTTTTTATATGGTGATTTTAATAAAATAACTTTTTTAAGTTTTTTTAATCTTGGTGAAATATTTTTATTTTTTACAGTTTTTAAGAACTCGTCAAAACTTCCTTTTTTATCAACTGATCTTACTCCTGAATTACTAACAGTTAGTTTCAAACTTCTTCCAGCAAGCTCACTTGTAAATTTTACTTTTTTTAAATTAGGTAAAAATCTTCTTTTAGTCTTATTGTTAGCATGACTAACATTATGACCTTTCATAGGAATTTTACCAGTTAGTTCACATTTTTTTGACATAATTTCAGTGCCTATATAAGGGGAGATATTAAGGGCGTCAAGTTTATTAAAATTAAGAAAGAGTTTTATTTCCAACGATTTCTGAAATATTTTTCACCCCATCTCTAAGAAATAATTCTTTTAGCTCTTTTTTAATGTTTGCAGCAATGTTAGGTCCTTGAAATACCATTCCGGTATATAACTGAATATAATCTGCCCCTGACAAAAATTTATCATATGCAGACTTTCCTGAGTCTATACCTCCTACCCCAATTATTTTAATTCTACCATTTAACAATTTAAAGAATTGATTAATGAGTAAATTTGATTTTTGTTCAATCGGCTTTCCTGATAAGCCTCCTTTTTGATGACGTTGAATATTTTTTAAATCATCTCTAGTACTTTCTGATGTATTTGAAATAATTATTGCAGATATTTCATTTTCTAAAAGGATTTCTGATATTAATTCAATTTGGTTTAAATCAATGTCTGGAGAAATTTTAACTGCAATTGGAATATTAGTTTTCAATTCATTTTTCTTATCTTTAATTGATTTTAATAATTCATTTAATTTATTTTCATCATGAAAATTTCTTAAATTTTCAGTATTAGGAGAAGAAATATTTATTGTAATATAGTCAGCAACTTCATAAAATTTTTCTAATCCAATTAAATAATCATTCAATCGATTATCAGAGTCTTTATTTGGTCCAACATTTACTCCAAGTATTCCAATTTTTTTATTTGATTTTATTCTATTTAAAATAGTTTCAGATCCTTGATTGTTGAATCCCAATCTATTAATTAACGCTTGATCTTCAACTAATCTAAATACTCTTGGCTTTTCATTACCATATTGTTTTAAAGGAGTAACAGTTCCAACTTCAACAAAACCAAATCCCAATTTAAACAAAGGATTGTAAACTTCTGCATTTTTGTCAAAACCAGCTGCTATTCCTATTGGATTGCTTAAATCTTTACCAAATATTTGTGTTTTGAAAATTGGATCATTTTTATTTTCATCAAATACATTTGATACTAAATTAAATTTTAAAGATTGAATTGCTAGAGTATGGGCTTTTTCTGGATCTAATTTAAAAATTAAAGATCTTAAATTTGAATACATTATTTGAGTTTACTCATTATAAGGTCTTTTGTTTCATTAACACCAAAAAAACTTATAAAAAATCCCATTCTTGGACCATTTTCATCACCAAAAACCACCTCATAAATAAGTTTAAACCAATCTCTTAAATTTTCAGCATAACCATTTTCTTTTCCAGTAGAATAAATCAAAGTTTGGATTTCCTCTGGTGGCATCTGATCATTGCATTTTTCTAAAGTTGAAATTAAAGCCTCAAGAGCTTTTTTTTCATCTTCAGAAGGTTTTTTGTATTTTTTTTGAGACTTAATTACATCATTAAAATATTTAATTGCGTAGCCTACTAATGCATCAAAAATTGGAAAGTTAGTTTCTTGAATATTTGGTTTGTATTTTTTTACAAATTTCCATAACAAATCTTTACTATCTGCATTACTTGTTTCTACTAAGTTCAATAACATTGAAAAACTCATAATCATATCTTCTTTTGGAATGCTGCCATTGTGGACATGCCACACTGGATTCATTACTAATTGCTGCTCAGTCTGTTTTTTAGATTTTTCAATGTTATCCAAATATTCATCTACTGCTTTTGGAACTATTTCTTTATAAAGTTTTTTAGCTCTTTTTGGATTTTGATACATATATAGAGATAAACTTTCTGGTGAAGCATACTTCAACCATTGATCAATAGTTATTCCATTACCTTTAGATTTAGAAATTTTCTCACCCTTTTCATCTAGAAAAAGTTCATATGCAAACCCTGATGGATTCTTTTTACCCAATAAATTAATGATTTTTGTAGATAAAATTGCACTTTCAATCAAATCCTTACCATACATTTCAAAATCAATATCTAAAGCAAACCATCTCATTGCCCAATCTACTTTCCACTGTAATTTACAATTCCCGTCTAAAATACTACTCTCTAATTTTTTACCTTTATTATCGAATATTATTTTAGAATTAGACTGATCAATTTCTATTACAGGTATTTCCAAAACATGACCAGTATCAGGACATACTGGTAAAAAAGGACTGTATGTTTTTTGTCTTTCTTTCCCAAGTGTTGGTAAAATAATATTCATTATTCCTTCATAATTTTCTAAAATGATTTTCAAAGTTGGATTAAAAAATCCTGCCTTGTACAAAGATGTGGAACTTTTAAAATTATATTTAAAATTAAAACTGTTTAAAAAATCCTTCAGCATTTCATTATTATGTTCTCCAAAACTATTAAATTTTTGAAAAGGATCAGGTACTTGCGTTAAAGGTTTGTGAAGGTTTTGTTGCAACAATTCTTGGTTAGGAACATTATCTGGAACTTTTCTTAAGCCATCCATGTCATCTGAAAATGTAATAATTTCTGTTGGTAAATCTGTGAGTTGATTAAGTGCATTTACCATCATTGAAGTTCGTGCAACTTCTCCAAAAGTTCCTATGTGAGGTAATCCACTTGGACCATATCCAGTTTGGAGAGTAATCTTACCTTTTTTTTCAATAAAAGCTTTTCTTTCACGAAGCATTTTTTTAGCTTCAACAAAAGGCCAAGCACTTGTCTTTTCTAGGACATCTTTTTTAATCATGAATTGCTCTTTTTAACCTTAAACTAGTGATTATATTAATTCTTATAGAGTTGAAATTTATTTACCATAAAATATTGTTCTTTCAAAATGTCTAATTACAAAACTGTTTTTTTTACACTGGGAATTTTGCAAATAATATTGGGTGTATCAATGTTCATCCCAATTATAGTACAATTCTTTTACTCTGAGATAGACTCATCTTTCTTTGGTTCATCTATTGTAACTATAATTTTTGGAACTTTGTTTTTTTTATCTAATTTAGATCATGATAAAAAACTTAATCTACAACAAGCTTTTTTATTAACCGCCTTATCTTGGATTAGTATTGCAATATTTGGGTCTTTACCGTTTGTATTCTCTAGTATTGAGCTTTCAATTACAGACTCCTTTTTTGAAAGTATGTCAGGAATTACTACAACTGGATCTACTATAATCTCAGATTTAGAGAATGCCCCAAAAAGTCTTCTTTTATGGAGAGCTATTTTACAATGGCTAGGTGGAATTGGAATAATTGTAATGGCGATTACTTTAATGCCAATAATGAATGTTGGAGGTATGCAATTATTTAAAATTTCAAGTAATGACTCTTCAGAAAAAATACTCCCTAAGTCAAAAGAAATAGCACTTAGACTTATTTATATTTACTCAGGATTAACAGGAGTTTGTGCAATCACTTATTGGATATTTGGTATGGGTAAATTTGACAGCTTAACCCACTCAATGACTACAATTGCTACTGGGGGCTTTTCTAACTACAATGAGTCCATTGGATACTTTAATAGTTTACCAATTGAAATTTCGTCAATGTTTTTTATTATATTAGGAAGTATTCCTTTTATTGCTTACATTAAATTTATAAGTGGAAACAAAAAAATTTTTTTAAATGATATTCAAATCAAAACTTTTTTAAAAATAATAATATTCACTGTTATTATTTTATCTATTTATCTATTATTTTCTAACCACGAAAACTTTAATTTAAGATCAATATTTTTTAATACTATATCAATCCTGAGTGGTACTGGTTATGTAAACGCAGAATTTGATAGATGGGGTAGTTTTCCTATAACTTTATTTCTTGCGCTAATGTTTATAGGTGGATGTGCAGGATCTACAGCTTGTGGTGTAAAAATATTTAGAATTCAAATTCTTTATCTATTTATTCTAAACCAATTAAAAAAAATAATTTATCCTAAAGGAGTATTTGTAATTAAGTATGATCAAAGTTCAGTTGATGAAAAGTTTATAGCTTCAATTATTTCATTTATTTATTTTTATATCGTAATATTTTTTATTCTTACTACATTATTATCCTTAACTGGTTTAGATTTTATTACTGCTATCTCAGGTGCCGCTACATCTATTTCAAATGTTGGACCTGGTCTTGGTCCAATAATTGGTCCAAATGGAGATTTTTCTTCATTACCAGATCTTTCTAAGTGGATTTTAACAGTTGGTATGATTTTAGGTAGACTTGAGCTGTTTGCGATATTAGTATTGTTTTTACCATCATTTTGGAAAAATTAATTATGTCTGAAATAAAAAAAACATCTTGGTTAGAATCCATCTCAGTTTACAAAGATATCCGAATGCTAAGAATTTTATTACTTGGTGCAATCAGTGGATTTCCATGGGTATTGATTGCTAGTAGTTTAAGTCTTTGGTTAAAAGAAGAAGGATTAAGTAGATCTACTATCGGATGGGCAGGACTTATTTTTGGAGTTTATGCTTTTAATTATCTTTGGGCACCAATTATAGATAGAATTCAAATTCCTTTCCTAACTAAAAAATTAGGTCACCGAAGAGGATGGATTGTTTTAATGCAATTAGTAATTCTATTAAGTTTACTAGTTTGGAGTATTATAAATCCTACAGAAAATTTAGCATTGATAATTACAGTTGGATTAATCATTGCTATAGCATCAGCAACTCAAGACATAACGGTAGATGCATTAAGAATTGAACAAATTAACGAAAATGAGGGAAAATCAATGGCAGCTGGTGCTGCTATGGCTGTAGTTGGTTGGTGGACAGGTTACAAATTAGGTGGTGTAGTTGCTTTATTTACTGCAGAGTTCTTTGAAAATATTGGTATCCAAGATTACTGGCAAGCAACTTTTTTAATTTTAGGTGTTCTAATTATTTTAATGAATATCGCCCTAATGTTTGTTCATGAACCAATAGAAACTGACAGACAATCAAAACAAAAAGAAACTGACAATCTAATTAAAGGTAAACTAGGATCTAGCAATATCATTACAACTTTTGTTGCCTATATAACTGGAACAATTGGTGGGCCCATTATTAGCTTTTTTAAAAAAAATGGTTTTGCCATAGCTGCAGGAATTTTAGGATTTGTCTTTTTATTTAAAATTGGAGAAGCGTTCATGGGTAGAATGTCGATTGTATTTTATAAAGAAATAGGCTTCTCAAAAGGACAAATAGCAATCTATTCGAAAGGCCTGGGTTGGATCACAACTGTCGTATTTACTTTAATTGGTGGGGTAATGGCCATGAGGGCTGGAACTATAAAAACTATGTTCTTTGCTGGAGGATTAATGGCGATCACAAATCTGTTATTTGCTGTATTAGCATGGACTGGTAAATCTGAACTATTATTTGCAATAGCAGTTATTGCTGACGATATTACTGCAGCTTTTGCCACTGTTGCATTTGTAGCCTTTATATCTTTACTGGTTGATCGAACATATACAGCAACACAATACGCATTACTTGCTTCTATAGGAACTGCTGGAAGGACAACTTTAGCATCATCATCAGGAGCTTTGGTAGATTGGTTAAACGGAGATTGGGGAACATTTTTTGTCTTAACAACTATTATGGTAATTCCTTCATTAATATGTTTATGGATGATAAAAAATAAAATTAAAATTGGTGCAAAATAAATTTTGTTTTATAGGTAGTTTTTCTAATATTTATAAAAAACCTTCTAAATTTTCAGAAGTAACTTCACAAATATTGTATGGAGAAAAATTTAAAATTTTATCTAAAAATAAAAATTGGATAAAAATAAAATCTAATTTTGACAATTATACTGGTTATATTCAAAATAAAGATTATTCAAAAGAATTTAAAGCTAATTATAAAGTAAGTAGCTTAAAAGCAAATATCTATAAAAAACCAAATTTAAAAACAAATATTTTCCTGTCTCTTGGATCAAAGTTGTCGGTTAAAGAAACTAATAAAAATTATGCCAGAATTGATAAAAATAAGTGGATCAAAAAAAGAGATATAAAAAATATAAATTATAAAGAAAAAAGCTTCATTAAAATTTTTAAAAAATTTTTGAATATAAAATATATCTGGGGTGGAAAAAGTTATAGAGGAATAGATTGCTCTGCCTTATTACAAATATTTTACTATTATAATAACAAGTTTTTTCCTCGAGATACGAAGGATCAAATTAAATATTTAAAAGGAAAAATAAAAAGAAATTATCAAAAAGGAGATATCATTTTTTGGAAAGGACATGTAGCAATGTGTTTAAATCCCAAGCAATTAATACATGCATATGGACCTGAAAAAAAAGTATTGATTATGCCTATACTTAAAACAATTAAAAGAATTGAAAAAACTGCAAAACTTAAAGTTAAAAAAATAGCTAAAATTAAAATTTAGCTTCTTCCAAAATCTGGCTTATTAATATCTTGTTTAAGTTTAATAATTTTTGATCTGACTTTTTTAGTTTGAATAAGCTTGTTAATAATCGATTTATTATTTTTTGAATTAATATCAGATTTAAATGATTTCAAATTTTTAATAAACAAATCAATAGCATTTGAAATATTTTTATTGTTGTTAAAAAAAATATCTCGCCACATAATTTCATTAGAAGCTGCTATTCTTGAAAAATCTCTTAGTCCTCCTGCGCTGTATTTAATTAAATCATAGCTTTGTTTTTTCTCAAAATCCTGAGCTGACTTAACTAAATTATATGCAATTAAGTGAGGCAAATGACTAGTTATTGAAAAAATTTTATCATGTTTTTCAGGTGACATAATTGTTACTTTTGATCCAATTTTCTCCCAAAATTTTTTTAGAAAATTTAAATTTTTTTTAATTGTATTTTTTTCTTTAATTAAAATACACCATCTATCCTCAAACATATTGCTCTTTCCGTGCTGTGGTCCACTTACCTCAGAACCAGCAATTGGATGACTGGAAGTCCATGCAATTCCTTTTTTTAAAAATTTTTTTATTATTTTTGATGATTCGATTTTTGAAGAACCAACATCAGTAATTAATGTGTTGGGTAAAATATAATTATTTATTTTCATAATTATATTTTTGTATTCACTCATGGGTGTACAAAAAATAATAAAATTAGATTTTGTTACAGCTTCTTTTAATGAGCTTACTACCTTTCCAGGTAGTTTAAGATTTTCGATTTTTGATACATTCTTTTTTGACTTTTCATAAATGTATATCTTATCTGCTAATTTATTTTTATGTATAGATCTTAAAACTGAAGATCCAAGTAAACCACAACCTATGATTAAAATATTTTTCATTTAATTAAAAATCTTTCTTACTGCATTCATGAATATTAAATTTTCTCTAGATGAGCCAATAGTTAATCTCAATTTGTTTTTAATATGATAACCATCTTCAGTAGATCTTAATATAATTCCTTTATTTTTTAATTTTTGGTAAAGAAAATTTGCTGAATATTTACAGTCATCAAAATTTAATAGTAAAAAATTTGCCGATACAGCATTTGAAAAAATATTATATTTTTCGAGAAATTTTTTTAGTCTAGTTGCATAATTTAAATTATGTCTAATTGACTTTTGAATGAATTGCTTATCCTTCAAAGACTCTGCGGCCGCAACTTGAGCCAAACCATTTACATTAAAAGGTGGTTTAATAACATTTAACGCTCTAATTATCTTTTTCGATCCATATCCCCAGCCAATTCTTAATGAGGCCAAACCAAACATTTTAGAAAATGTTCGTAATATAAACACGTTGTCTTTATTTTTAAATAATTCTAAACCAGAGCTGTAATCATCATTTTTCATATATTCTGAGTACGCGTCATCAATTACTAATAAAATATTTTTATTCAACTTTCTTCTAAGTTCTAATATCTCTTTTTTAGTTAAATATGTTCCTGTTGGATTGTTTGGATTTGCAATAAAGACTATTTTGGTTTTCTTAGATACTTTTTTCAATATTTCTTCAATTGAAACTTTAAAATTATTTTCTTTTGCAAATACAACTTTTGCACCAACAATTTTTGCATAAATCCTGTACATTAAAAAACTATATTGAGGAACAATCACTTCATCCTTTGAATGTAGATATAATTGACATAACATTTGAATTACCTCGTCAGAGCCTGCTCCACATATGATCTTATCAAAATTACATTTGTACGCTTTGGATATTGCCATTTTAAGATTAGTAGATTTTCCATCTGGATATTTATCTAATACTAAATTTTTTTGAGATATTGCTTTTTTTGCTAATGGGCTCATCCCTAGAGCAGACTCGTTAGCTGATAATTTAATGACCTTTTTAACTTTGTTAATTTTAGATTTGCCAGGCTTATAAGCTTCTATGTTAAATTTTTTAAATTTAGGTGTGCTCATTTTTTTTATTTTTATGAGCTCTTTATAGATAAAAAAACAAATATTTATAGAGAATATGATCTTATTTTAAAAAATTGACATAAATTACAAGTTCTTGTACAAAATTTACGCGCTGATTTAACTGAATTGCGAGCGCTTAAAAAAAACCGCTAAAATAGTTTTTTTTCTCACAATTCATCTAAAGGCTTTAAAATGAATACAGAAAAAAATATTAAGACATTAATTATAAAAAAACCTCTTAAATTAGATTGCGGTAAAACTATAAACAATTTTCCAATTGCATTCGAAACTTATGGGTCTTTAAATGAGAATAAAGACAACGCTATATTAGTATTTCATGCACTAACTGGAGATCAATTTGTAACTGGTTTAAATCCTGTTACTAAAAAAGATGGTTGGTGGAGTTTTGCTGTAGGTCCAAACAAAGCAATAGATACCAATAAATATTTTGTTATTTGTTCAAATGTAATTGGTGGATGTATGGGATCTTATGGACCAGGCCATAAAGATCCTGAAACACAGAAAACTTTTGGAACTGATTTTCCAGTTATTACAATTAATGACATAGTGAATGCACAATATAATTTACTTGAACACTTTGGAATTGATCAACTATTTGCAATTACCGGAGGTTCCATGGGAGGCATGCAGGTTCTTCAATTTATCACCAACTTTCCTGATAAAGCTAAAACTGTTATACCCATTGCTACAACCTCAAGTCATTCAGCACAAAATATTGCTTTTAATGAACTAGGAAGACAAGCAATCACTGCTGACAGCGATTGGAAAGATGGAAATTATGAAGCTAATAACACCAACCCAGGTAAAGGGCTTGCTGTTGCAAGAATGGCAGCTCATATAACTTATCTCTCAAAAAAAGGTTTGCAGGAAAAGTTTGGGAGAAAATTGCAAGAAAGAGAAGATTTGAAATTTGGTTTTGATGCAGATTTTCAAATTGAGAGTTATTTGAGATACCAAGGATCTGTGTTTGTAGATAGATTTGATGCAAACAGTTACCTCTACATAACTAGGGCTATGGATTATTTTGATTTAGTTAAACAATTTAATGGAAATTTGTCTGATGCATTTAAAAATACAAAAGCTAAATTTTTTGTTATTTCTTTTACTTCTGATTGGCTTTATCCAACCCAAGAAAATAAAGATATTGTTATAGCTTTAAATTCTATTGGAGCAGATGTTGGTTTCGTAGAAATTGTATCTGATAAAGGTCACGACTCTTTTTTATTAGATGTTCCTGATTTTTTAAACGCACTGAAGAATTTCTTAGACAAATCTTATGCAGAGTTAAACAATGAAAAATGAATTTAAAGTAATATCAGATTTAATTGAAGATAATAAAAAAGTTCTAGATGTAGGTTGTGCAGATGGAACTTTGATGCAATTTTTAAAAGAACATAAAAATATAAATGTAAGAGGACTAGAGATTTCTAAGGAAAAAGTACAAGAATGTATTGCAAAAGGATTAACTGTAATAGAAGGTAACGCAGAGAAAGACTTAAAACAATTTCCTGATAAATCGTTTGACTATGTAGTATTGAGTCAAACACTCCAAGCATTTTTAAGCCCTGAAATTGTTTTAGATGAACTTTTAAGAGTTGGAAAAAAAGCAATTGTAACGATACCAAATTTTGGTAATTGGCAAGTTAGATTGCATCTATTATTTAAAGGTACAATGCCAATAACAAAATCTTTGCCAGAACAATGGCACAGTACACCTAATTTACATATGTGCACAATTAAAGATTTTGTAAATTTTATAAAATTTAAAGAAATTAAAATGATAAAAACTTTAGCTTTAAATAGTAACAACACTTCAAATATAACAAATAGTAATTTAGGAACTAAAAATTTATTTGCTGATCTTGGAATATTTTTAATAGAAAAATAAATGAAAGTTGAAATTATACCCTGCCTACAAGATAATTATAGTTATTTAATTATTGATAATGACAAACAGGAAGCATGTGTTGTTGATCCAAGTGAAGCTAAACCAATAATCAATTACTTAAACGATAAAAATATTAAATTAAAATATATCTTAAATACTCATCATCATTATGATCATGTTGGGGGTAATACTGAATTAAAAAAAAAATTTGGATCTGTTGTTTTAGGATTTAATGGAGATGCAAAAAGGATACCAGAGATTGATATCTTGTTAAAAGATAATGAAATTTGGAATAGCGGAAATTTTAAAGCTAAAATTATTCATATTCCTGGACACACAACAGGACATATTTGTTTTTATTTTTTTGAAGAAAACTTACTATTCACTGGAGATACTCTCTTCTCACTTGGATGTGGTAGAATTTTTGAGGGTACATATGAGCAAATGTATAACTCTTTAAATAAATTAAAATCTTTACCTAAAGAAACAAAAATCTATTGTGGCCATGAATATACTTTAAATAATTCAAAATTCTGCTTGGAACATGATTCTGAAAACTCTTCTTTGTTAAAGAAAATAGAATTTATAAAACAACAAAGAAATAATAATTTGCCTACTATTCCATCAACCTTACAAGATGAAATTGATTGTAATATTTTTTTAAGAGCTAATGACCTAAAATCCTTTTCAAAATTAAGGGATTTAAAGGATAATTTCTAACTAATTCAGCTTGACTATAGGCTTCCGGTAACTATATTGCGGTTACTTAAAATTAATATTCATACTATGTCATACGCAGTAATAAAAACAGGTGGAAAACAGTACAAAGTTAAATCTGGTGAAATATTAAAAATTGAAAAATTACCAGATTCAAAGCCTGAAACTAAGATAGAATTTAATGAAATCCTAGCATATGGGGATGATAAAAATATTGAGGTTGGAACTCCTAATATTGAAGGTGCCAAGGTAGAGGCAGACTTAATTAAAAATAGTAAAAATAGAACAATTCTAATTTTCAAAAAAAGAAGAAGACAAAATTCAAGAAGAAAAAATGGACACAGACAACAATTTTCTTTGATAAGAATTAACAAAATTTTTTCAAAAGATGGTAAAGTATTATCTGAAGCTGAAAAAATTAAACCAGCTCCCAAAAAAGAAGAAGTTAAGGAAGCTGCAAGTAAATAGTTATTAGGTAAATTATGGCAACAAAAAAAGCAGGTGGATCATCGAGAAACGGACGAGATAGTGCTGGTCGAAGACTTGGTGTTAAAAAATACGGTGGAGAAACTGTAATACCTGGAAATATAATTGTTAGACAAAGAGGAACAAAAATTTTTCCTGGCGAAAATGTTGGAATGGGAAAAGATCATTCAATTTTTTCTGTTATCAAAGGTAAAGTTGTATTCAAAAAATCTAAATTAGATAGAACTTACGTTTCAGTAAAACCCAATTAATAGTACAACCAAGAAAATGTTGTATTATGAAATTTCTCGATCAAGTTAAAATTTATATTAAGGCTGGAAACGGCGGTGATGGTTCACCAAGTTTTAGAAGAGAAAAGTATGTTGAGTTTGGAGGACCTGATGGAGGCGATGGAGGCAGGGGTGGCTCTGTCATTTTAAAATCAGAAGAAAACTTAAACACTTTAATTGATTACAGATATCAACAACATCATAAAGCTCAGCGTGGAGAGAATGGTTCTGGTCAAAATCGAACAGGTAAAAGTGGTGATGATTTGGTTTTAAAAGTTCCTCTTGGAACCCAGGTATTTGAAGAAGATAACAAAACTCTATTATTTGATTTTAATAAAAAAGGAGAAGAGTACATTGCTGCTAATGGTGGCAAAGGTGGTTTGGGAAATACTAGATTTAAAAGTTCTACAAACAGAGCTCCAAGAAAATTTACGAAAGGAACTTTGGGAGAAGAGTTTACAATTTGGTTACAACTTAAAACAATAGCTGATATCGGAATTATCGGATTACCTAACGCAGGAAAATCAAGTTTGTTGGCAGCACTTACAAACGCAAATCCTAAAATTGCTAATTATAAATTTACAACACTTAATCCTAACTTAGGTGTTGCTAGCTATGATGATAAAGAAATCACAATAGCCGATATACCAGGATTAGTAGAAGGTGCCCATGAAGGTGTTGGACTTGGGATACAGTTTTTAAAACATATAGAAAGATGCAAATCTTTATTACATTTAATTGATATTACTAATCTTGATCTTAAGGAATCTTATGATCAGGTTAAAAATGAACTTAAAAATTACAGTTCTAAAATGCTTGAAAAGAGAGAGTTAATTGTGTTTAACAAAATAGATTTAATTGATGAAGACACAGCCAAAGATGTAATTGATGATTTCTCTAAAGATAAAAATTGTGAGATAATGACTATGACAACTTTAAATAAAGAGTCGGTTTCAAAAATTAAGGCAAAATTATTATCCTATGTATCTTAAAAACTCGAAAATTATTGTTATTAAAATTGGTTCATCTTTATTAGTTGATGAAAATAAAAAAATTAGAAAAAAATGGCTTTCAAGCTTTGCGAGGGACATCAAAAAACTAAAAGATAAAAATCAAAAAATAGTCATTGTTAGTTCAGGTGCCATCGCTCTTGGATGTAAAAAAATGAATTTTAACAAAAAAAATATTAAGTTAGATAAAAGTCAAGCAATTGCATCTATTGGCCAAATTGAACTAATGAATTTATTCTCTCAGACCTTCTCAAAATTCAAATTAAATATTTCACAAATTTTGTTAACTCTAGAAGATACGGAGGAACGAAGAAGGTCCTTAAATGCCAAAAGAACATTCGAAAATTTATTCGAACTTGGATTTATCCCAGTTGTTAATGAGAATGATACAATTGCAACAACTGAAATAAAATATGGAGATAATGATAGATTGGCATCTAGAGTAGCTCAAATTACAAACGCTGATACGTTAATTTTACTTTCAGATGTAGATGGCCTTTTTACAAAAAATCCAAAAGTAAATAAAGACGCTAAACTAATAAAAATAGTAAATGATATAAACAAAGACTTAAAAGAAATTAATATCAAAGGAATTAATGAATATGGAAGTGGAGGAATGCAAACAAAAATTGAAGCTGCTAAAATTTGTCAATTAGCTGGCAGCAGTATGATTATTGCAAACGGACTGTATTCAAATCCTATTTCAAAAATTATTGAAAAAAATAATTGTACATGGTTCAGCCCAAAGGTCTCTAAACTTCATGCTAGAAAAAAATGGATAATTAGCTCAATTGCACCTAAAGGAAATATTGTAATTGATGATGGAGCCAAAAAAGCGTTAAAGCTTGGAAAAAGTTTACTAGCTGCAGGTATTAAAAATGTATCAGGAAGATTTAACAAAGGTGATCATATAAAAGTTTTAGATAAAAAAAATAATGAATGTGCTAGGGGTTTAAGTTCTTTTTCTTCTGATGAAGTAAAAAAAATTATGGGACACCATTCGAATGAAATTCAAAAATTACTTGGGTATGTTGCAAAATCTGAAGTTATTCATAAAGATGATATGGTAGAAGTATAAATGAATAATTATATGAATTTAATCGGTAAAAGAGCAAGAAAAGCAAGTCAATATAAAATAGACACAAACGTTAAAAATAGTGTTTTAGCCTCCTATGCCAAAATGCTTAACGAAAACAAAGATTTAATAATTAAAGAAAATACTAAAGATATTAATTACGCAAAAAAAATAGGATTAAAAGAAAATTTAATTAATAGACTTCATTTAAATGAAAAAAAAATAAACGACATCAGAAATTCTATTATTAGTATTATTAAATTTAAAGATCCCATTAATCATGTTCTAGAAAAGTGGAAAAGACCTAATGGATTAAATATTAGTAGAGTATCAATTCCAATAGGAGTTATTGGTGTAATTTATGAAAGTAGGCCAAATGTTACATCAGATGTTGCGGGTTTATGTTTCAAATCAGGTAATGCAGTAATCTTAAGAGGAGGTTCTGAGGCAATCAATTCAAATAGAATTTTGTCAAAACTTTTTAGAAAAGCGCTCAAAAAAAATAAAGTAGATGAAAACTTTATACAATTTATAGACTCTAAAAACAGAAAGATGGTTGATGTAATGCTTTCCAAAATGAAAGAATATATTGATGTTATAATCCCACGTGGTGGAAAAAATCTTGTAAGAAAAGTTCAAGAACTTTCTAAGGTTCCTATAATTGGTCATCTTGAGGGTATTTGTCATACATATGTCGACAAAGACGCTGAATTAAAGATGGCAAATAGAGTTGTTACTAACGCAAAATTAAGAAACACCAGCATATGTGGGGCGACCGAAACCATTATTCTACATAAAAATATTGTTAAAAAATTTAGCAATACAATCCTGGGTAATTTAGAAAAAAATGGTTGTAAAATTTATGGAGAAAAGACTTTGGCTAAATTTTATAAAGGTAAAATTTTTAAAGCTACTGAAAAAGATTGGTCTACAGAATATTTAAGCTCAGCAGTTTCTGTTAAAATAGTAAACAACCTCAATGAAGCTATAAGTCATATTAATAAGTATGGAACAATGCATACAGACTCAATAATTACAAAAAACAAAAAAACAGCTAATCAATTTCTAAAAGAAGTCAAAAGCTCTATTGCTATGCATAACACTTCAACTCAATTTGCAGATGGAGGTGAATTTGGGTTCGGAGGAGAAGTTGGAATTTCTACCAATGTACTACCACCAAGAGGACCTGTAGGACTTAATCAACTTATTTCATACAAATATCAAATTACAAGTAACGGTAAAATAAGAAAATAACTTGAAATCAAACAAGACAAAAATAGGAATTTTAGGAGGATCATTTGATCCTGCTCATAAAGGTCATCTAGCAATTTCAAAAGAAGCAAAAAAAAGATTTGAGCTTAAAAACATTATTTGGGCAATCACAAAAAAAAATCCATTTAAAAACCAGAGCGAAACCTCAGTTACTGAAAGAATAAAATTCTGTAAAAAAATTATTGGTAAAAATTCATTTATAAAAGTGAGATTTTACGAAAATAAAATTAATTCAAATAAAACAATCGATTTAATTAATCATTTAAAAAAAAATAAAAATATTGAAATCTATTTTTTAATGGGAGCAGATAACTTAATAAATTTTCACAAATGGTATAAATCAAAATCTATTTCACAAAAGTGTAATATTTTAGTTTTCGATAGACATGGCTATAAAAAAAACTCATTAAAATCAAAGACATTTAAGGCTCTCAGTAATACCACCCTCAAATTTATAGAGTTTAATAAAGTCAACATTTCATCTTCTCAATTAAGAAAAATTTGATAGTCTAAATTTAATTAATGGATAAAATTTCAGATCTCAAAGAAATTGTAATTACCACATTAGATCTTAACAAAGCTGAGGACATAGTAACTATTGATCTTAAAGATAAAAGTTCGATGGCAGATTATATGATAATAGCAAGCGGTACATCATCTAGACATATACAATCTTTATCTGAACAAGTGTTAGAAAAGCTTAAAGATAATGGAATTAAAGACTCTAAAATTGAGGGTAAAGAAAGTGGTGAATGGAAATTGGTAGACGGTATAGATCTAATCGTTCATATTTTTCATCCAGAGAAAAGAAAATTTTATGAATTAGAAAAAATCTGGTCAGAATTTATTCCTAAAGAAAAAATAATGATATGAAAATAATTAAATATTACTCAATTATTTTTTTATCATTTTTTTATTTAAGTTCAGCAAACTCTTCTGAAGTAGATATTTACAAAAAGATAGATTTATTTGGCGAGGTTTTAGAAAAAATAAATAGAGAATATATTGATGAGATCAATCAATCTGAAAGCATGGACTCTGCTATCAATGGCTTACTTCAATCTTTAGACCCTTATTCCTCTTATATGTCTCCTGAAATTCTAGAGGAAATGCAAACTGAAACTAGCGGTGAATTTGGCGGCCTTGGAATTGAGGTAAGTATGGAAGCAGGAGTTGTTAAAGTTATTTCACCTATTGATGACACACCAGCGTCAAAAGCTGGATTAAAAGCTGGTGATTACATTGTGAAAATTAATGATACCCAAGTTCAAGGGAAATCTCTAAGTGAAGCTGTTGATTTAATGCGAGGCCCAGTAGGTTCAAGTATAGAATTAACAGTTAGACGAAGAGGAGAAAAAAAAGCACTAACATTTAATATCACTAGAGAGATAATTGAAATTCAATCAGTTAAGTCAGAATTATTAGAAGAAAATATTGGCTATATTAGATTAACTTCATTTAATGAAAACAGTAGTGATCAAATAGAAAAACAAATAAAGAAATTAAAAAAAAATAAAAATCTTAATTCATTTATTTTGGATTTAAGAAATAATCCAGGTGGATTACTAAACCAAGCAATAAGAATATCTGATTTCTTTTTAGAAAATGGTGAAATTGTCTCTACTAAAAGTAGAAAAAAATCTGATAATAGAAAATGGTTTGCAAAAAAAGGAGACATAACTGACGGAAAAACATTATTAGTACTGATAAATTATGGATCAGCTTCAGCATCAGAAATTGTTGCAGGAGCTTTAAAAGATCACAAAAGAGCAATTGTTATAGGTGAAAACAGTTATGGTAAAGGTTCAGTTCAATCTATTATTCCTCTTAAAAATAGAGGCGCAATACGTTTAACTGTTGCAAAATATTATCTTCCATCTGGGAAATCTATATCTGAGGTTGGTGTACGTCCAGACATTGAGGTGAATGAAGAAGGTGATAATTTTAAAATAAGAACTGACACTGATAATCAACTAAATTACGCAATTAAATTACTCAACGGATAAAATGAAAAAAGATTTACATAATCTTCCACTAAGAAGTGGAGTAGGAATTGTTGTGTTAAATAAAGAGAACAAAGTGTTTGTTGCCAAAAGAATAGATAACCCCAAAAATTTTTGGCAAATGCCGCAAGGCGGTGTAGATGAAGGTGAGGATTTTTTAAAAGCTGCTTACAGAGAACTTGAGGAAGAGACCAGTATTAAAAATGTTGAATTAGTAAAAGAATTAGATGGAACCATAACTTATCAACTTCCAGATAGATTGCTTGGTTTGATTTGGAAAGGAAAGTACAGAGGTCAAAAACAAAAATGGTTTTTAATGAGATTTGTTGGGTCAGATAGTGAAATAAATATCAAAACTAAACACCCTGAGTTTTTAGAGTGGAAATGGGTAGAGCTAGACAAAATAACAGACTTAGTGGTTGATTTTAAACTACACGTGTACAAAGAAGTTAAAGATAAAGTAAAAAAAATTCTTAATTAAGAGTTTTTAAAACTTCAATTTTTTGATCTACTAAATATTTAGCTTGATCATTAATATCTGACTTTCCTGACTCTTCTTCAGCTTTTTTCAGTAAATCCTGTTGAACAGATTTATCCATATCAGACAAATTATAAATTGAGCTAGTTAGAATAGATAAATTATTATTTTTAAACTCTACTATACCATCCTCAACATAATAATTTTCATCACCAGATTTTGAGCTTACTTTGATGATGCCTGGTTTTAAAAATGAGATAATTGAAATGTGATCCTTTAATATCCCCATTTCTCCTTCAAAAGCAGGTACTACTACTTCTGATACATCTTCTTTAACCAAAAAAGATTTTTCAGGATTTACTATCTCAATTTTAAATTCTTCGCTCATTAAGCTGCAGCTTCTTTTTCCATTTTTTGAGCTTTTTCAATAGCCTCTTCAATTGTACCAACCATGTAGAAAGCTGCTTCTGGCAGGTGATCATATTCACCTTTACAGATTGCATCAAATCCTTTGATTGTAGATTCAAGATCAACTAATTTTCCTGGTGAACCTGTAAATACTTCTGCAACAAAGAATGGTTGAGATAAAAATCTTTGAATTTTTCTTGCTCTTGCTACAACTAATTTATCTTCCTCAGATAATTCATCCATACCAAGAATAGCAATAATATCTTGAAGAGATTTATAAGATTGTAAAATTCTTTGAACATCTCTTGCTACTCTATAATGTTCATCACCTACAACTCTTGGATCTAAAATTCTTGAAGTAGAATCTAATGGGTCTACTGCAGGATAAATACCAATCTCAGCTATCTGTCTTGAAAGTACTGTGGTTGCATCCAAGTGAGCAAATGATGTTGCAGGCGCTGGATCAGTTAAGTCATCGGCTGGAACATAAATTGCTTGAACAGAAGTAATTGATCCTTTGTTAGTTGTTGTAATTCTTTCTTGAAGGTTACCCATATCGGTTGCCAAAGTAGGTTGATATCCTACAGCTGACGGAATTCTTCCTAAAAGAGCTGATACCTCTGAACCTGCTTGTGTAAATCTAAATATGTTATCAACGAAGAATAACACGTCTTGTCCTTCTTGATCTCTAAAATATTCTGCTACTGTTAATCCAGTAAGAGCAACCCTAGCTCTTGCTCCTGGAGGTTCGTTCATTTGTCCATAAACTAAAGCTGCTTTAGAACCAGGACCATCTTTTTTTATTACCCCTGAATCCATCATTTCATGATAAAGGTCATTTCCTTCTCTAGTTCTTTCTCCAACTCCAGCAAAAACTGAAAATCCACCATGTGCTTTTGCAACGTTGTTAATCAATTCCATAATTAAAACTGTCTTACCAACACCAGCACCTCCAAATAGTCCAATTTTTCCTCCTTTGGCATATGGTGCTAATAAGTCGATAACTTTAATACCAGTAACTAATATTTCAGTTTCAGTTGATTGATCATTAAATTCAGGTGCAGCTCTGTGAATAGGCCAGCTTTCTTTTGTTTTAACCTCACCTCTTTCATCAATTGGCTCACCAATTACATTAATAATTCTACCAAGTGTTTCTGGTCCAACAGGTACCTGGATGGGAGCATTCGTATTTACAACTTCATCTCCTCTTTTTAATCCTTCAGTAGCATCCATTGCGATTGTTCTAACAGTAGATTCTCCTAAATGCTGAGCAACTTCTAAAACTAATCTATTGTCTCCATTTTTACACTCTAATGCTGTTAAAATTTCTGGTAATTCTCCCTCAAATTTTACGTCTACTACTGCTCCAATAACTTGTGTGATTATTCCTTTGCTCATAATTATAAACTTTCCGCTCCTGATATGATTTCTATTAGTTCTTTAGTAATTGCTGCCTGACGACTTCTATTATACTCGATAGTAAGTTTGTCAACCATTTCACCTGCGTTTCGGGTTGCATTATCCATTGCGCTCATTCTGGATCCTTGCTCGCTAGCTGAATTCTCTAACATTGCCTTGAATATTTGGGTTGAAATATTTTTTGGCAACAAATTGCTTAAAATTTCATCTTCGTCTGGTTCAAATTCATAACTTTCCTCTGAACTATTTTCACTTTCTTCATTATTCAAAGGTATTATTTGTTGAGCTTGAGGGATTTGAGTAATAACGTTTTTAAATTTATTATAAAATATTGTACACACATCAAACTCACCAGCTTCAAATTTTTCAATAATGATTTTTCCAACTTTATCTGCATCAAAATAATTAGCATTTTTTGATTCTTTAAAGGAAATGTTTTCAATTATTTTATCACCATAAGTTCTCTTAAGTTGGTCATTGCCTTTTGAACCTACAGTAATAATTTTAAGTTCTTTATTCTCATCTAAAATTTTAGAAAAGTAACTTTTTGCTTTCTTAATTATGTTGGAATTAAACCCACCACAAAGACCTCTATCTGATGTCATAACAACACAAAGATGAACTTTGTCTTGTCCTGTACCAGCTAATAACTTTGGTGCATTTTCTTTATCTGAAATTCCACTGGAAAGGTTTAAAATTACATTATTCATTTTTTCTGAATAAGGCCTTCCCTTTTCAGCACTTTCTTGTGCTTTTCTTAGTTTTGCAGCCGCAACCATTTTCATAGCTTTTGTAATTTTTTGAGTAGATTTTACACTAGCTATTCTTTTTTTTAGGTCGTCTAAACTTGCCATAACTAATTATGATTTAAGGGTTTCCTTTAATTGAGTAATTAATTCAACCAATAACTTTTCTTTATCTTCTTCAAGTTTTCCTGAACTTTGTATTGAATCAATTATCTCAGGTTTTTCTGATTTACATTTCTCTATGATCTTACTTTCAAAACCTGCAACATCTTTTAAATCGATATCATCAAGATATCCTTTAACACCACAGAAAACCGAAATTACTTGTTCAGCAACTGTCATTGGAGAATATTGTTTTTGCTTTAAAAGCTCAGTCAATTTTGACCCTCTATTCAATAACTGTTGAGTAGAAGCATCTAAATCTGAACCAAATTGAGCAAATGCCGCCATTTCTCTATATTGAGCAAGTTCAAGTTTCATAGATCCTGAAACTTTTTTCATAGCTTTAGTTTGTGCAGACGAACCTACCCTTGAAACTGATAAACCAACGTTAATTGCAGGTCTTATTCCTTGGTTGAATAATTCAGTTTCCAAGAAAATCTGTCCATCTGTAATTGAAATTACGTTTGTTGGAATAAACGCAGATACGTCTCCACCTTGAGTTTCAATAATTGGAAGTGCTGTTAGAGATCCTCCACCATGTTCATCACTCAATTTCGCAGCTCTTTCTAATAATCTACTATGTAAATAGAATACATCTCCTGGATAAGCCTCACGTCCTGGAGGTCTTCTAAGTAAAAGTGACATTTGTCTATAAGCAACTGCTTGTTTTGATAAATCATCATAGATAATTAACGCGTGCATTCCGTTATCTCTGAAATATTCACCCATAGCACAACCAGTATATGGAGCTAAAAACTGAAGTGGCGCTGAGTCTGATGCTGTTGCTGCAACAATTGTTGTATATTCCATTGCACCAGCTTCTTCTAATGTTTTTTGAATTTGTCTAACAGTTGATCTTTTCTGACCTACAGCAACATAAATACAATATAATTTTTGTTTTTCGTCACCTGATTCATTAATCTTTTTTTGGTTTATGATCGCGTCAACTGCAACAGCAGTTTTTCCTGTTTGTCTATCACCAATAATTAATTCCCTTTGTCCTCTACCAATTGGAACTAAGCTATCAATTGATTTTAACCCTGTTTGCATTGGTTCATTAACTGATTGTCTTGGGATTATTCCAGGAGCTTTTACTTCAACCCTGCTTTTCTTTACGCCTTTATCCAATGGACCTTTTCCATCAATAGGATTACCCAATCCATCTACTACTCTACCTAATAATTCTTTTCCAACTGGTGTATCAACAATATTTCCTGTTCTTTTAACAACATCGCCCTCTTTTATATTTCTATCATCACCAAAAATTACAACACCAACGTTTTCACTTTCTAAGTTTAGAGCCATCCCTTTTGAACCATCAGAAAATTCAACCATCTCTCCAGCTTCAACATTATCAAGACCGTAAATTCTAGCGATACCGTCTCCAACTGATAAAACCTGACCTACTTCTGAAACTTCAGCTTTATCTCCAAAATTTTTTATTTGCTCTTTTAATATCTTTGTAACTTCTGAAGGATTTATTTCCATTTATGCCTCTATCATTCTATTTTCGATTTGTTGTAATTTATTTTTAATTGAGGTATCAACCATAGTACTTCCAACTTGTACTACCAAACCCCCTATTAAACTCTCATCATGCTTATAGTTTAATTTTATTTTTGAACTAAAATTTTTAGTTAATTCTTCAGTTATATTAGAAATTTCTTCACTAGATAATTCTTTTGCAGACTTTAGTTCTGCCTTTAACTCACCCCTCTTTTTAGAACAAATTTCAATAAAACTTTTTAAAATTCTTTCGATGAAGAAAAATCTTCTTTTTTTAATTAAGAAACTTAAAAAATTTTTTAACAAAGATTCGAATTTATAATTTTCAGAAATCATATTTACAACTCTTAGTAAGTCATCTTGGCTTGTAGTAGGATCTTTAATCAAATTTGAAAAATCATCACTTTGGTCTAATAATTTTAATATTGATAATACTTGTTCTTCTATAGAAGAGAGTAAATTACTTTCGCTAGATAATTCAAAAAGCGCGAGAGAATATCTCTCTGCTGAAGTAATTGAAAATCCTGTATCTTTGCTCAACTTAATACCTCTGTTATGTTGAAGATTATTTTAAAATCACGCCTTAATTAGCATATGACCTTTATGTCTTCAAGTGACGGATTAGTGAAAAAGCTCTTTTTTTTTGGGATTAATTGAAGTTAATTGGATCAACATCAACTGAAAGTTTTATTCCTGATGAAAATTTGTAATTTGGGATAGCATCAGCAATAGAGCCTTGCAATTTCATTGATTTATTTCCTCTAATAAGAAATCTTATCCTAAATTTTTTATTCAATCTAAACAAAGGAGCATCCACTGGACCTAGGATATTTGCTTGAACTTTGCTTTTTAAGTAATCTTTGAATTTAAAAGCTTCCATCTCAAGCTTCTTTTGATTTTCACTTGTCAAAATTAAAGAAATAAACCTTTGATAAGGAGGGAGTTTGTTTTTTTTTCGAATATCTAATTCTCTTTGTAAAAATAAATCAGGATTTTTATTAGTAATTTCAGAAATCATATTTTTATTATGATTGTGTGTTTGAAAATAAACTGTTGCTGGTTTGCCTGTTCTACCAGCACGTCCCGATAATTGATGATAAAGCTGTAGATTTTTTTCTGCTCCTCTTAAATCATGACCTTGAGAGGATAGATCAATATCAACTACAACTATACAATTTAGATTTGGAAAGTGAAAACCTTTTGAAATTAATTGAGTACCTACTAATATATGAATTTCATTATTAATTATCTTATCTAATTTAGAAATAGAGTCCTTTTTGTTCATTGTGTCACTAGAAAAAATTTCAACTTCTTTATTTGGAAATTTTTTTTTAACTTCTTCTGAAATTCTCTCTACTCCTGGTCCGCTAAATATAAAATCACATTCTCCATCTTTTGAGCATTTTCTTTTTAATAAAGTTTTAAATCCACAATAATGACATAAAAGATTATTTTTATTTTTATGATAAACAAGATTGATACTACAATTGGGACAAGAATAACTAGTAAAACATTTATTACATAGAGCGTGAGGAGAAAAACCTCTTCTATTTAAAAAAAATAAAATTTGATCTTTTTTATCAAGATGAAAATTTACTTTTTCAACAATTTTATTTGATAACCATGATTGTTTTTCAAGTTTAGTTTGATTCAAATCAATAATTTCATAATTTGGCAAAGACGCATTTTTATATCTTTCATTAAGTCTAGATAAGGAATATTTGCCTTTTTGAATATTTTCGAAAGTCTCTATTGAAGGAACTGCGGTAATTAAATTAATAGGAATGTTTTCAAAAGACGCTCTTGAAATAGCCATATCTCTAGCATTATAAGTTACTCCTTCGTCTTGCTTAAAAGACTGATCATGTTCTTCATCTACAATTATGATACCTAATTTTTTAAATGGTAAAAATAAAGATGATCTAGCTCCTATAATTACTTTTATTTCACCATTTGATATTCCACTCCATATTATTTCTTTCTTTTTTTTTGAAATGTTTGAATGCCAAATTGCTGCTTTAAATCCAAAATACTCATTAAATTTTTTTTCAAATTGACTGGTTAAACCGATTTCTGGAAGCAAAATTAACCCCTGATAGCCTTGTTTTACAAGGTTTTTTAAAGCCTCAAAATATACTAACGTTTTTCCAGATCCAGTCGTTCCTTGCAAAACATGCACTCTGAACTTCTTGTTGTTCTTACTCATTTGTTCAAAAGCTTTTGTTTGATCAGCTGTTAGTTTTATTAAATTTTTTTTAATTTCAGTTTTAAAAAAATCATAGAAACTTTTTTCTTTATCTTCTATAGCGCTACTGCTCAATAATACTAATTTCAATGCCATTCCTTTTGGAATGATATTATAAACAGAAAACCAATTCAGAAACTTTATGGTATTGGAGTTTAAAGGAGTTACATTTAATCTCCTTAAGATACTTTTTACTTTAAACTTTTTATTATTACTCTTTTCAAACTCATCCCAAACCACCCCTGTAATTTTTGATTTTCCAAAAGGTACTAAAACATAGTCGCCTAATTTTAAATCAATATCACTCTCATATGTAAATGGATGATTAAAAATATTAGGTAACAGAATCGGATATTTCATATTTTTATAATATGAAAAAAAATTAAGAGCGTATCGGTTTTTTTACGACCACTCTATTTCTATTGATAAACAATAATTCTAAACGCACTATTAGCTTCCATCTTTCTGTACCATTAATAAACCATTAAACTAATTGAAATATTAAAGTTTAATTATCAATTCCAGTACTTTTTGAATCTATTTTAAATCTTTTTTATGGTCAATTTATTAATTAGAATTATACATTCCCTAAGCCTGAGAGGTGGCTTGTGATTGATAGAGTCAATATTTTTACAGTTTGAAGTAAAACCAATTTCAAAGTTAACCAATATTATCAATTACCTCCCTAGTGTTTGGATTTTTTGATTTGGTAAAAGGTATTGGAACTACTATAGCTTCTTCAGTTGTTGAGGAAGATTGATATTTTTCAGGTAATTCAATTAAGTATTTTTTACCTAACTTTCCAATTGGAAAATTGTTTTTTGATAGATCACCTTCATACGGAACATACCCCATTGCTATATTTGTTTTTTTATCAGGGTGATACCAAGGCGATGTAACAAATCCTACTGGTTCTTGACTTTCAATATTTAATATCGGCCAAAAGTCAGTTGCAAAGTCTAGAACAGGTTTCCCTGAAAATTCTAAACCAACTAGTTGAAGTTTGAAGGGTTTTTTGCCGTCTTTCAAATCACTTTTCATTTCTTCTAAGACTTTTCTTCCAATATAGTCTCCTTTTTTATCCCATTCGCCCTTTCCAGATAATGAAACTTGATAACCTAAATTACATTGAAAAGGGTTATGTTCATTATCCATATCTTGGCCCCAAGATAAAATGCCAGCCTGAATTCTTCTGCAATGTGATGGTGCTGTTACCATCAAATTATGATTCTTACCTTTAGAGACAATTTCATCCCATACTTCATCTGCGTATAAAGTTGAGTTTAAAAGATAAATTTCATAACCTTCTTCTCCAGAAAATCCAGTTTGAGATATTATACAATCTCTTCCTGCTACTTTTGCTTTTGCTAAACCATAAAAAGGCATATTGGAAACATCTATTTGACTACCAACCAAATCATGCATTAAGTTTTTTGATTTTGGTCCTTGTACTTGTAGGGGGCAAACATCAATTTCCTTAATTTCAACATCAAATTTATTGTCATGATTAATACCTTGTAAATAAATTCCAATATCACTATCGGAAAGGCTAAACCAAAATTCATCTTCGGATATTCTTAGAAGAATAGGATCATTTAAAACACCTCCGTATTGGTTACACAAAATCACATATCTTGCACGCATAGGTGAAATTTTAGTTGCATCTCTTGTAATTACATAATCTACAAATTTTTCTGCATCAGGACCCTTAACTCTAATTTGTCTTTCGACAGCAACATTCCATAATGTTACATCATTCATTAAAGCTTCGTATTCAACCATAGGACCACCATCTTCTGGTTTAGAATAGCCAAATGGATGGAACACTCTGTTATAAACAGTTGCTCTCCAAGCTCCATGGTTAATTGATTTATGCCAAAAAGGAGATTTACGAACCTTATTCCAAATTAACATTTGAACTGGGGTATCACCTGATTGTCTTAAATTGTAAGGAACTTTTCTGTCTGATTGATCTACAGAAGTAATATGATTAGTTTTGTTTGTCATATGAATTATGAGTGTGTTCTAGTTTTTTTAGGATCGTAAAACGGTAAACTAGAGACAATTGCATTTAGCTTCTTATCAGAAGTATTTATTACAACTGCTGTTTCTGGTTTAGAACAATCAACATCGATATGACCCAATGCCAAAGATTTACCCATTCTCTTTGAGTAACAAGGACTGTTAACAACACCAACTTTTTTATCATTAACCAAAATTTCTTCACCACCAGCTAATCCTTCGTTATGATCTATATCTAAACCTACATTTGTAAAATTTAGTTTATCTTTAACGTTCATTGCTGCATCATAACCACGATAACCAGATTTGCCTTTAGACATTGTCCAATGCAAATTGACTTCCCAAGGTGAATGCTCATTAGTCATGTCGTATCCATAAAATAATAACCCGGCTTCAATTCTGGCTTTATCTAGAGCTGTAAATGACGCGGGCATCACTCCTAAATTTTTACCTGCTTCTAAAATATTATCCCAAACAGCAACTGCATCAGTGCCAGAGACAAATAACTCAAAACCTTTTTCACCTGAATAGCCTGTTCTAGATAAGACACATTTTTTTCCAAACAATTCAGTTTCGTGGTGATTAAAATATTTTAAAGACTCTAAATCTATAGGTGTATGATTTTTTAAAACCTCTAAAGCATTAGGGCCTTGAAGAGAAATATCATGTAAGTCATCATCAAATTTTACATCTACCTCTTTCCCTTTTGCACTTTTCTGAATAAGTTCCATACTTTCTCCTGAACCATGCACAAAAATAAATTCGTTTTCATTTTTGTAAACGATAGCATCATCAGCTATGAAACCTTTATCATTCAAGACTATTCCATAACTAGATTGTCCAGGTTGAAGTTTTTTAATCTCTCTTGAAAAAACGTGGTTTAAAACTTCTTCCGAATCTTTGCCACTAACTCTTATTTTTTTTAATCCAGACATATCAATAATGCCAGCACCTTCTCTTATTGCATCATGTTCTTTATCTGGGTCAGTATTATAAGACCAAGCAGTACCCATTCCATTCCAGTCTTCTAGACCTGATCCTAAATTTTTATGCTTTTCAGCTAATGCTGATGTTCTTGAATTTGGTTTTGTCATTTATCCCCCTTAATTATTTTTTTTGTTAATTTTAAAAAACTTTGAATTTAAAGAGAATTATTTAGCTATGAAACTTTATTATAGTTTTGAGGGAAAGTTGTACTAAACATAAAACAATGTTTAGAAGTATTTTTTTTAAAATAAAAAATCATTTTATTAATTTTAAATTTCATAAAAAATATTAATATTTTTTTAATATTGAGTAAAGCAATAATTTACTATACCACACCAATGTCATTGGAGCACTATTGGAGCAATAGAGGTACCATGCAGATCTCAAAATTTGAAAGTTCAATTGACCCTTACCCAGTAAAATAAATTTAGGAGTCCCTACTGCTTTTGGTTTATACAAAGAAATAGAAAGTTAACCTTGTGAAAAACTAAAAACCACGATCCCTAAAAATTTTTTCATTATCTACAATTCATTGTAGTTAATTTAATTAACAAATCATTATTCATCTTCAAATTTTCCACTTCTTCCCTTGCCATTTACAAATTTTAAAGCACCCTTAATACCTTTTATGATTTCTTCTTTGCTTCCAGACCATTCTTGTTTCATAGCATCACGAATTGAAAGCCCATGCTGAGATCTCACTGACTTAAGATCTTTGAGCATCGAACTTTGAGGAAATTTTGCTAAAGTGTGAGCCAAAGTTTCAGCTTTACTTCGCGCTTCACCTTCTGGAACAACATATTCGCAAAGCCCAATCTTTAAAGCTTCATCTGCCTCAACTCTTCGACCAGTAAGAATTAAATCCATAGCACGTCCCTCTCCAATTAAACGAGGTAATCGAACTGTGCCACCATCAATAAGAGGTATACCCCATCGACGATTATACACCCCCATATAAGATGTTTCTTCCATAACTCTAATATCACACCAAATTGCAACTTCCATACCACCCGCAACTGCAGCACCTGAAACTGCTGCTATAACAGGTTTCGATAATTCAAGACGACTTATTCCCATGACTGCCATAGGCGGTTCTCCAGCATCTGGGAAATTATAAGGCTCAAGTGCATCTGATCCAGAAAGAGTAGAAGCGTACTTTAGATCCCAACCTGAACAGAAAGCTCCACCTTCGCCCCATAGCACTGCAACGTGAGCAGTTTTATCTTTATTGAATTCATTGAAAGCATTGTAAATAGCTTTTGCGCTTTCAGGATCAATTGCATTTCGCGCCTTAGGTCGAGAATGAATAATTGTCCACACTGTACCTTTTTTTTCTATACGAACACTCATGTTAAAACCTTACCATAGTTACCATCAAGATATTGATCTTTGATTGTAAATTTTTGAACTTTACCTGAACCTGTTAATGGAAAATTTGGCACTTGTACCCATATTGAAGGGGTTTTTTGTGGCGACAAGTGAGTACGACAATGACTTTTTAAGCTATCTACTTTTGGCGTAGTATCAGACAATATAAATGCAGCTATTATCTCACCCCATTTTTCATCTGGCAAACCTATCACTGCTACTTGATTAACATCTGCATGTGTTACAAGAACTGCTTCTATTTCAGCAGGAAAATGATTTTCACCTCCACGAATTATCATATCTTTAACTCTTCCAGTAACACGTACAAAACCTTGTTCATCCATTTTACCAAGATCACCAGTATGTAACCAACCTTCTTTATCTATTGCATCATTTGTTGCTTTAGGATTATCATTATATCCAATCATCACAGCATAAGACTTTGCACATATTTCACCGACTTCATTAATTGGAAGCACTTTATTATCGTTTGTTGAACGAATTGAAACTTCGGTATGAGGAAGTGGTTGACCTGCTGTTTCAACTATTTGCTCAACAGTTGCTTCAATTGGATTAAGACAAATCATAGGACTATGCTCTGTTTGTCCAAAAGCACTGAGTAAATGACAGCCTAACTTTTCTTTTACTCTACGAACAAGGTCAGGTGGTACAGGTGCACCACCTGTTGATATGGCTTCAAGTGAAGACATATTTCGAGGGATACTTTCAAGAGATTCTAGTAGATTGAACAACATTGTGGGAACAGCAAAACAGGTTGTAACGCCTTGTTGTTCAATTAACTTTGCAAAGTTATCAGCGTTGTATCTTTTAATTAATAACATTTTACAAGCAGCCTGAAGACAACCTAATGCACCTGTTGCACATCCTGCTGTATGAAATAGTGGCATAAAATTTGCCCATACTGAATGAGGTCCTACATTTTTTCGAGCGCAAAAGAGTCTAGCATTATTTAAAAGATTTTTATGACTTAACACTGCTCCTTTTGGAAAACCTGTGGTTCCTGAAGTATATTGAATTTGAGCAGCATCCTCTGGTTTTACTTCTGGTAATTTTGTATTTTGATTTTTGTTTGCATAAAGACTTTCTTGATTTTCTAAATTAACTACTTCACGAATTAGATTGTTACCTTTCATTGCTTCTTTTGCAATATCACCCATTGGGTTGTCTCTAAATTCATTAATTAAGAACAAACCAACTGCACCAGATTGTTCTATTACATATTTTAATTCTGCAGCTTGAAATGAAGGGTTTGCAGTAACAAGAACTAAACCAGATAATGCACAAGCATACTCCATAAAGATCCACTCAGGAATATTTGGAGCCCATACAACAACCTTCTCTCCTACTTTAAACCTCGTAGTTAGAGCTTTTGCAAGGAGATCAGATTGTTTAAATAAATCTGAATAATTCCATGACTTTCCACATTCACCATCATCCATCACATCTACCATAGCAACTGCGTTAGGGTGGGTATCTGAAATCTCTTTTAATAAATCTCCAATAGTTATATCTCTAATCTCTGCATCATTCTGAGCTTTAAAATGAGAATTAGTAAGTTTAACTTTATACATAATTATTTTGATGAAATTGGTTTTGTTGGAATATCAATTAATTTTCCACGAGGAATTAAACGTTCCTCATCATACATTGGCAATCTACAAAGTTCAGCATCTTGTAGTGAGCCATCTACACATTTAACTTTAACTTTTGTTCCTGGACCATTTACTGCATCATCCATTCTTACAATGCAAACTCCACATTCTTGATAGGGTGAATAACCTGACGAACAAACATGTCCTACAATTTTATCATCTAATAAGATATTCTTTCCTAATTGAGCCACACCATTATTAACTCTCATTCCCCAAGTACGACATTTCTTATCTGATGCCTCTAAAGCCTTACGGCCTATAAAATTACGATCATCGAACTCGACAAAATTACCAAGGCCTGCTTCAAATGGAGTTGTGTTTTCTCCAAAATCAGAACCTGCATTTAATAACCCAGCTTCTATTCTTCTTGCACGAAAAACAGGAGTGCCAGTTAATAAAATATCAAATTTCTTTCCTACCTCCATGATATGATTGCCTATTGCTGCAATATCAGTATCTGGTAAAAGATAAATCTCCCAACCAAGTTCATTAGTAAAGCCAGAACGGCTTATCCAACATGTTTGATTTGCTATACTCATTTCTGCGCAATCAAAATATCTGAAAGGATCAGGTAATGGATTATCTATTACTTCTTTTAATAAATCTAACGAACGAGGTCCTTGAACTTGACTTATCCAAACATTTGGGTCGGTTATCTTTACATCTAAATCTTCAGCATGAGCTTTATACCAGCTGAACAAATCACCATCAGCCTGTGCCATCCAAAATTTATTTTGCTCTAACCGTAAGAGCACTCCGTCTGTAATCATGCCGCCATCATGGTAGCAAGCAAATTGGTATGAACATCGTCCTGGTTTTAGTTTACTGACATTACGAGTAAATACTTTATTAAGAAGTTTTTCTGCATCTGGTCCACTGATTTCAATTGGTAATTCTCCTGTGTGTCTAAAAATTACATTTGTTCTAACAGCCCAATACATTTCATCATCAGTTGCTGTATCTAATTTTTCAGGGGTAAGTCTTGAGTTATATAAAGTGTATTCTGGATCGTAGGGCAACTCCATATAGCTAAGTGGATGAGGTGGCATTGTACGGGACAATTCACGTGGGCGCTGCCCTTCACTTAAAATGGCTTTTGCAACAAATCTTGTATTTTTAAGTGTAAGTGTCATTAATTATACGTTCAAAAAAATTGTTATATTAAAAAGTATAGATTTATAATTATTAAGTTAAGCTAGTAATTTATTGACTTCAAAACTAAAATATTAAACAATTTGTTTAAATAATTTGAACGATATATATGCCTTTGTACTCTTATGATATGCTACGTACTTTTCAAGTAGTAGCTAAGAACCTTAGTATGACTGAGGCTGCTTTAAAACTTAATCAATCAAAAGGTTCTATAAGTTATCAAATTAAAACTTTGGAAAACCAATTAGGTTTTACACTTTTTGAGCGAAGCAATGCGCGTTTACATCTTACTTCAAAGGGACAAAAATTATTAAATGTCTCTACATTATCTTTGGATCAAATTGATCAAGAAATTGAATTATTAAAATTTAAGAAGCCCACTCCACTTACAATTGCTTTACAATCTTATTTTCTTAGTAGATGGCTATCACCACGTTTAATGAAGTTTACTGCTAAACATCCAGAAATTGGACTTCGTTTTGTGCCTTTAAATTTCATAAATGAAATGGATAATATTGAAGCTGACATCTCTATTTGTTGGGGAAAAGAGGGGATGATTAATTCACCACATGAAAGACTTATTAGTTGTCCAGCTTGTCCAACGGCCAATAGTCAAATTGCTGAAAGAGTTAAAAAAGAGGGATTGGATAAAATTATTTTGACAACACCTCTATTGTTTGACTCATCTGAAAGTATAGGTTGGCAGGATTGGTTTAGTCATGCTGGTATTGATTTTAAAAAATCAATACAAGGAGTTTCTATTTCAGATTCTAATAGCCGTGTCCAAGCAGTTATTGATGGGCAAGGTATAGCACTTTGGGATAATCTGGTATCCCCTGAAATTAACTCAGGGAATTTACATTATCTATCTAATATTCAGTTAGATGAATATGGTTATTATATAAGAGTAAAAGAAAATATTCTTGAGAATGATACTGTTAAACTTTTTTTTAAATGGATAAAAGAGGAAGGCAATAGTATTTCATCTTCCAAGATTACCAAATCCTTAACCTTCACTCAAGAACGATAAAAGAACAATACACTCTCTTGACCATAACTTTACCATAGAGTTTTTGGCCACGTTACCATTAAGATAACCATTAAATTAAATGTGAAAGTTTAAAAAAGCTTTTAATAACAACAAATGAAAAATGTTTAATTAATTTGTCTAAATTAATTACTATCCTCTATTACCAAGGATAATTTTAGATTATGTAGGATAATATAGGATTCTAAGAGTGTATTGCTCTTTTATCTACTGATAATGCAGCTTCTTTTACTGCTTCTGAAAAAGTTGGGTGAGCATGGCATGTTCTTGCTATATCCTCTGAGCTTGCACCAAATTCCATTGCAACACCTATTTCAGCAATCAATTCCCCTGCATGAGGTCCTATAATATGAGCTCCTAATACTTTATCTGTTTGCTCATCTGCTAATATTTTTACAAAACCTTCCGCATCATCTATTGCTTTTGCTCTGGAGTTAGCCATAAACGAAAACTTGCCAACTTTATATTTCTGATTTTGTTCCTTAAGTTGTTCTTCGGTTTTTCCAATAGAAGCTACTTCTGGTGTTGTATACACAACGCCAGGTATAGTATCATAATTAACATGACCTGACTGACCAACAATGTTTTCTGCTACAGCAATTCCTTCATCTTCAGCTTTGTGAGCAAGCATTGGTCCTGCTATTACATCGCCAATAGCAAAAATATTTTCAACATTAGTTTTAAAAGTTTTATCAGTTTTTATTCTTTTTCTTTCATCTAAATCAATTCCTACTGCATCTAAATTTAATCCCTCAGTATTTGGTTTTCTTCCAACAGAAATTAATACAACATCACATTCAAAAGTATTTTTTTTTCCATCTTTATCTACTGTAGAAACAACTACTCCATTGTTATTTTTCTGAATTGTTTCAACTTTGTTTTGCATATTAAATTTAATGCCTTGTTTTTTTAAAATTTTCATAAACTCAGTTGAAATTTCTTTATCCATTCCAGGTGTAATATGATCTAAAAATTCTACGACCTGAACTTCTGAACCTAATCTTGACCAAACTGAACCCATCTCTAAACCAATGTAGCCACCTCCAACTACAACCATTTTATTTGGTACTTTTTCTAATTTTAAAGCCCCTGTAGAGGAAACAATTACTTTTTCATCAATATCAATTCCAGGCAATGAAACTGGCACAGATCCGGTTGCTATTACTGTTTTTTCTGACTCAATAATTGTCTCATTATTCTTATCATCTTTAATTGAGATCTGATTTTTTGATTTAAAACTTCCGTGACCTTTAAAATAAGTAACTTTGTTTTTTTTTAAAAGAAATTCAACACCTTTGGTCAATATTGTTACAGCTTTATCTTTACTTTTCATCATCTTTTGAAGGTTAAGTTTCACCTCACCTATCTCTATGCCCTTATTAGATAAATTTTTTACTTTATGAAATTCTTCCGAAAGATTTAATAAACTTTTTGAGGGTATGCAGCCAACATTTAAGCAAGTTCCGCCTAATGAACCTCTCGATTCTATACATGCTGTTTTTAAACCTAATTGTGCAAGTCTAATTGCACAAACATAACCTCCAGGACCTCCTCCAATAACTACAGCTTGAAATTTTTCTGACATTTAAATATCCAAAAATAATCTTCTAGGATCTTCTAGATTTTCTTTAATCATTTTTAAAAAAGAAACAGACTCTTTGCCATCAATAATTCTGTGATCATAAGATAGAGCCAGATACATAATTGGCCTAATTTTTATTTCACCATCTACTACCACGGGTCTTTCAACAATATTATGCATACCTAGAACACCTGATTGTGGTAAATTTAGAATTGGAGTCGATAACATTGAACCATATACTCCACCATTACTAATAGTAAATGTTCCACCTTGCAGATCTTCGATTGTTAATTTTCCATCTCTAGCTTTTTCAGAAATATCTTTGATATTTTTTTCAATATCTGCAAACGAAAGTTCGTCTGCATTTCTCAAAACTGGAACTACCAATCCTTTATCTGTACCAACTGCGAAGCTTATGTTGTAATAATTTTTATATATTATCTCATCGCCATCAATCTCAGCATTAACTGCAGGGAAATGTTTTAATGCAACCACACAAGCCTTAACGAAAAAAGACATAAAACCTAATTTAATTCCATATCTTGATTGAAAATCTTGTTGATTTTCTTTTCTCATCTCCATGATAGTAGACATATCAACTTCATTAAAAGTAGTTAATAGAGCAGCATTTTCTTGCGCTTGTTTAAGTCTTTTGGCAATAGTTTGTCTCAATCTAGTCATTTTAATTCTTTCTTCTTGACCATATTGAATTTTTCTCTCTGAAGGTTTTGGATTTGCTCCCATCAAACTAATGAGATCACCTTTTAATACTCTTCCATCTTTTCCTGATCCTTGAACTGAAGCAATATCTATATTGTTTTCAGCTACAATTTTTCTAACAGCTGGTGATAAAGTTTCATTTCTTATCTCCTCAACAACAGGCTTATTTTCTACCACTTCTTCTGTTAGTATTAATGGCTCAGGTTTCTTCTGCTCTGTTTTTGGTTCTTCAAATACTTTGGGTTCTTTTTTGTTGGTATCTAATTTAATTACATTTGTTTCTCTAGTTTCTTCGGCTAACTTTTTTGGTTCATCTTTCTTTTTTGGAGGAACAACTTTATTTTCACTTTCTGATACAGAGCCTAGTAACGCACCAACTTCAACGACTGATCCATCTGCTGAATTAATTTCTGTTAAAACACCGGATATGGGTGATGGCACTTCTAAATTTACTTTATCAGTTTCAAGTTCAACTACTGGCTCATCAGCTTCTACTCTATCACCAGCATTTTTTAGCCATTTTGCTACTGTTGCTTCTGTTATGCTTTCACCAAGAACTGGGACTACAATTTTTTCACTCATTTTAATTTATTCGAATACCTTATTTATTATTTCTTGTTGCTGAGAATTATGCCTCTTTGCATATCCAGTTGCTGGAGTTGCATCAGGGCTTCTTCCTATATAAGAAATTTTATTATATTTAGCCTTTAAAGTATCTAATGTCCATTGAATATAATCTCTAACTGAAAACCATGCACCCATATTTTTAGGTTCTTCTTGGCACCAATAAAATTCTGCATTTTCTGCATAAGGTTTAAGTTCATTTACTAAAGCTTTTGCTGGAAAAGGATAAAGTTGTTCTATTCTAAACATAATAACATCATCTCTTTTTAATTTTTCTCTAGCATCTAGCAAGTCGAAGTAAACTTTTCCTGAGCATAAAATAACTTTTTTAATCTCTGAGCTTTGTTTAAGTTTAATAAATCCTTTTGATTTTGGATCAATCGCATGATCCCATAAAACTCTATGAAATGTATTTTCTTTATTAAAATCTTCTAAATTAGAAACACAATATTTATTTCTAAGTAAGGATTTTGGTGTCATTATTATCAATGGTTTTCTAAAATCTCTATGCATTTGACGTCTTAAAGCATGATAATAATTTGCAGGAGTCGTGCAATTCATGACTTGCATATTATCATTTGAACATAACTGTAAAAATCTCTCTAATCTAGCTGACGAGTGTTCGGGACCTTGTCCTTCGTATCCATGCGGTAACAACATTACAATCCCTGAAGCTCTATTCCACTTTCTCTCACCAGATGCTATAAACTGGTCAATGACTACTTGAGCTCCGTTAGCAAAGTCTCCAAACTGTGCTTCCCAAATTGTAAGAGTGTTTGGTTCAACTAAACTATATCCATATTCAAATCCTAAAACTGCGAGCTCAGATAAAAAACTATCAACAACTTCGAATTGTTTTTGATCTTTTGAAATATTATTTAAAGGAACATACCTAGAGTTATCAACTTGATTTCTTAAAACCGAATGTCTTTGGCTAAAAGTTCCTCTACCAGAGTCTTGCCCAACCAATCTTACTGGATATCCTTCAACCAACAACGAACCAAAAGCAAGTGCTTCAGCTGATGACCAATCAATTCCAGTCCCTTTTTCAACTGACTCTTTTCTAACATTAAGAATTTTAGAAATAGTTTTATGAATATTTTTTTCAACTGGTACTGAATTAATTTTTTCTGAAATAAATTTCAACTTATCTTCATCGAAACCTGAAACTCCTCTTTTATCTTTACCTTTCTCAGGTTTATATCTAGACCATGTTCCCTCAAACCATTCTATTTTAGGATTATAATCTTTTGCACTTTTATACTGATCATTCAATAAATCCTTAAATGATTTAACATTTTGATCTAATAATTCCTTAGTAATTGTATTTTCACTAACTAGTTTACTTCCATAAATCTTATAAACACTTGGGTGAGCTTTTATCTTCTGATACATCAATGGCTGAGTGAATGATGGCTCATCTCCCTCATTATGACCAAATCTTCTGTAGCAAATTAAATCTACAACAACATCTCTATTAAACTTTAATCTGAACTCTGTTGCGATTCTAGTCGCATAAACAACTGCTTCTGGGTCATCTCCATTGACATGCAAAATTGGTGCCTCAACCATTTTAGCAACATCAGATGGATAAGGTGATGATCTTGCAAACCTAGGACTTGTTGTAAAACCAATTTGATTATTAACAATTATATGAATAGTTCCACCAGTATTATGTCCTGGAAGACCCGACATAGCAAAACATTCTGCAACTACTCCTTGACCAGCGAATGCTGCATCCCCATGTATTAATATTGGGATAACTTTATTTCTCTCTTTGTCTTTATGAAAAAATTGTTTGGCTCTAGTTTGACCAAGAACCACAGGGTTTACTGCTTCAAGGTGAGAAGGATTATCCGTAAGACTAACATGAACAGAATTACCATCAAACTGTCTATCAGAAGATGCTCCAAGATGATATTTTACGTCTCCAGCACTATCCTCAGTTTCATCACTAAATTCTCCAGCAAATTCATTAAATATTCTTTTATAAGATTTTTGTAATACGTTGGCCAAAACATTTAATCGACCTCTATGAGACATTCCAATTTTAACTTCTTTAATTTGTTTTTGACCACCAATTTTGATTATTTGTTCAAGTGCAGGTATTAAACTTTCTCCACCATCTAAACCAAATCTTTTTGTCCCAACATATTTTGTAGCTAAAAATTTCTCAAATCCCTCTGCTTGCACTAATTTATTTAATATCGCTTCTTTTCCATTTTTTGTAAACTGTAGTGCAGTTTCGTCTTGTTCAATCCTATCTCTAAACCACATTCTTTCCTCTGGGTTAGAAATGTGCATAAATTCATAACCTATTTTTCCACAATAGGTTTTTTTCATAAACTTTAAAATCTCTCTAATATTCGCATACTTTTTATTTATCACTCCATTTAGAAAAATTTTTTTATCGTATTGTTCTTTTTTAAAACCATAAAACTCTGGGTGAAGCTCGTCTAAATATTCAGACTCCCTCATTCCTAAAGGATCAAGATCGGCTAATAAGTGCCCTCTTAACCTATATGCTCTAATTAAAGCAACAGCACTTATCGAATCTTTGTTTGAGTCTGCAAGTAGTTGGAAATTAAATTTTTCTGAAGTGTCTATTTTTTCATTATTTAGACTGTTATTTTCGTCTTCTTCAATTTTTTTTTGCAGCTCATCAATATTTACTTTAGTTTTTTCTGGACTCCATGATGGTCCATTTATTTCATTAGCAATCACTTTTAATTCATCGCCTATTCCCTCGAAATAATTTAACCAACTTTCTGGAAGATCTTTATCTTTATTGATAAATTTTAAGTACATTTGTTCAATGAATGCACTATTTGATTTATGTAAAAATGAGCTTTTTTCGAAGTCGAGATTTTTTGATGATGACATCTTTTTTATTTAATATATCTCTCTAAAAATATTTTTTCAATTAGACAGTTTATCAAATAAAGTTTTGCCGATTATTGATGGAGATTTTGCTACAGTAATTCCACATTCTTCCATTTTTTTTATTTTATCTTCAGCACCACCTTTGCCTCCAGAAATAATTGCCCCTGCATGTCCCATTCTTCTTCCAGGTGGAGCTGTAATTCCTGCGATAAATCCTACTGTTGGTTTCTTAATTTTATGATTTTTTAGAAATTCGGCCGCTTCTTCCTCAGCAGAACCACCAATTTCTCCAATCATTAAAATTGATTGTGTTTCATCATCGTTTAAAAATAAATCTAAACAATCAATAAAATTCGTACCATTGATTGGATCTCCTCCTATCCCAATACATGTAGATTGCCCTAAACCATTTTCTGTTGTTTGAGCCACAGCCTCATAAGTCAAGGTTCCAGATCTTGAAACAATACCAACTGAACCTCTTTTATGAATATTACCAGGCATAATTCCAATTTTACATTCATCAGGAGTAATTATACCTGGACAATTTGGACCTATAAGTCTACTTTGAGATCTATCTAATTTTTTTCTTACCTTAAGCATATCTTGAATTGGGATACCTTCGGTAATGCAAACAATTAATTCAACTGAAGCATCGATAGCTTCTATAATTGCTGCTGCAGCAAATTTTGCAGGCACGTAAATCATAGTGGCATCTGCCCCAACTGCATCTTTGGCTTCAGCTACAGAATTAAATACTGGTCTATCTAAATGCTTTTGACCTCCCTTTTTAGGAGTAACACCTCCTACTAAATTTGTTCCATATTTTATTGCTTGCTCAGAATGGAAAGTTCCATGTGCACCTGTAAAACCCTGACAAATTACTTTAGTTTCTTTATTAACTAAAACTGACATTTATTGAATAGCCTCAACAATTTTTTTAGCAGCATCATCTAAGTTCTCTGCTGAAATTAATTTTAAACCCGAATTATCTAAAATTTCTTTTCCCTCTTTAAAATTTGTCCCTGCAAGACGAACCACTAAAGGTACGCTAATATTTATTTCTTTTGCAGCATCCACAACTCCTTGTGCAAGTACATCACACCTCATTATTCCACCAAAAATATTTATTAAAATTCCCTTAACATTTTTGTCTGAAAGAATAATTTTAAATGCTGCAGAAACTTTTTCTTTTGAAGCTCCGCCCCCAACATCTAAGAAATTAGCTGGCTCTTTACCATATAATTTAATGATATCCATAGTTGCCATTGCTAATCCAGCGCCATTAACCATACATCCAATACTTCCATCAAGTTTGATATAAGCTAGATCATGTTTGCTCGCTTCAATCTCAGTAGGATCTTCTTCATTTAGATCTCTTAATTCTAGAATTTCAGGGTGTCTAAATAATGCATTAGAGTCAAAATTAACTTTTGCATCTAGACAAACAATTTTTCCCTCTTTTGTTAAAATTAAAGGATTTACCTCAACCATATTTGCATCTGTACTAATAAACATTTTATAAATTGATTTGATTAATGAAATCGCTTGCTCTTTTGCACCACTCTTTAAATCAAAAATTTTAATTACTGCCTCACAATCTTCATCTGATATTTCTTCAGCTATATCAACCTTAGTTGTAATAATTTTTTCTGGATTTGAGCTTGCTACTTCTTCAATATCCATTCCACCTTGATCACTCGAAATAAAAGCAATCTTTGAACTCGCTCTATCAACTAAACATGATAAATAGAATTCCTTTTCTATGTTTGAAGATTCTTCAACATATAATCGCTTAACCTCTCTACCCTCTGGTCCAGTTTGATGAGTTACCAATGTTTTTCCAAGCAGCTCATTTGCCGAGTTTTTTAATTCTTCAAGTGTGTTTAGAATTTTAACTCCTCCTGCTTTACCTCTACCACCAGCATGAATTTGAGCCTTTAAAACATACTTTTCAGTTTTTAAATTTTTTGCTTTTTCAATTAAATCATCAACATTTGTTGAAAAAACTCCTGCTGGAACTATTGCTCCATATTTCTTTAAAATTTCTTTTGCTTGGTGCTCGTGAATGTTCATTATTATTTTGAGAGATCTGGATCTATTTTAGAAGCAGCTTCCCAAAGAGCTTTAACAGCATCAATTGAATGCATAAACTCTTTATTCTCTTTTTCATCTAAATCTACTACTTCAATTTTCTCAACTCCGTCTTTACCAATTACAACTGGTACTCCTGCATAAACATTTTCTACTCCGTACTCACCATTTAACTGCACTGCACAAGGTAATAATTTTTTTTCATCTTTTAAATATGACTCAGCCATTTGAACTCCTGATGCTGCAGGAGCATAAAAAGCAGAACCTTTTTCTAAATACTTAACAATTTCTGCTCCACCGTCTCTAGTTCTTTGATTGATTTCTTCAACTCTGTCTTGAGAAATTTTTCCCTCTTTAACGAGATCTAATAAAGGTTTGCCAGATACTTTTGTAAATCTTGGCATTGGAACCATAGTATCCCCATGACCACCCATAACCATTGCTTCAATCTCTTTCACAGGCACACCAAACTCTAAAGATAAAAATAATTTAAATCTCGAGCTATCTAAAATTCCTGCCATACCTACAACTTTATTTGCAGGTAAACCTGAAAACTTTTGGAAAGCCATAACCATTACGTCTAAAGGGTTAGTGATGCAAATTACAAAAGCATTTGGAGCATTTTCTTTTACTCCTTTAGCTACCTGTTTAATAATTTTTAAATTTATTCCAAGAAGATCATCTCTACTCATTCCTGGCTTTCTAGGAACTCCTGCCGTAATAATAATAACGTCAGAATCTTTAATATCTTTATAATCATCTGTGCCTGATAATTTTACATTAAATCCATCAACTGATGATGATTGAGCTATATCTAAAGCTTTTCCTTTAGCTATGCCGCTTGCAACATCAAATAAAACAACCTCATCAACAAGCTCTTTTATTCCAATCAAATGTGCTAATGTTCCACCTATTTGGCCTGCGCCAATTAAAGATATTTTTTTCATTTATTTCCTTTTATTTCATTGTTGGCATTACAAATTCTGCGTTTGTACGCACACCTGAAGGCCATCGTGATGTTACAGTTTTAAGTTTAGTATAGAATTTTATTCCTTCCATGCCATGCATGCCGCTATCTCCAAATAATGATCTTTTCCAACCACCAAAACTATGAAAGGCCATAGGAACTGGAATTGGAACATTGATACCAACCATTCCTACTTGAATTTTACTAGCAAATGTTCTACCTGCATCACCATCTCTAGTATAAATACTTACTCCATTTCCGTATTCATGATCATTGATTAGTTTTGCAGCCTCTTCAAAAGTTTTAACTCTAACAACAGATAGCACTGGGCCAAAAATTTCTTCTTTATAAATTCTCATGTCTTTATTAACATGATCAAATAAACAACCACCAATATAAAATCCATTCTCATAGCCTTGGAGTTTTAAGTTTCTTCCATCAACAACTAGTTTTGCTCCCTCTTCAACTCCTAAATCAACATAACTTTTAACTTTTTCTAAATGCTCTTTTGTAACCAAAGGTCCCATTTCAGAAGTTTTATCCATACCTGGACCTACTTTTAAAGCTTCTGCTTTTTTAGAAAGTCTTGAAACAAGTTCATCACCAATATCTCCAACAGCGACTGCAACAGATTGAGCCATACATCTTTCACCTGCAGATCCATAAGCTGCACCCATCAATCCATTTACTGCACCATCCAAGTCACAATCTGGCATAACCACTAAATGATTTTTTGCACCTCCAAGTGCTTGTACTCTTTTTTCATTTTTGGCTGAATTTTCATAGATATATTTTGCAATTGGAGTAGATCCAACAAAGCTTACAGCTTTAATGTCTTTATTTTCTAAAATTGCATCAACAGCTTCTTTGTCACCATTAACAACATTAAATACTCCCTCCGGTAATCCAGCTTCACTCAGTAGCTCAGCTAATCTAATTGCACATGAAGGATCTTTTTCTGATGGTTTTAATATAAATGTATTTCCGCAAGCAATTGCTATTGGAAACATCCACATTGGTACCATTGCAGGAAAGTTAAATGGAGTAATTCCAGCTACTACCCCTAAAGGTTGTCTCATTGACCAACTGTCAACATTTGTTCCAACGTTTTCTGAATATTCACCTTTTAACAAATGAGGAATTCCACAAGCAAACTCTACTACTTCAAGCCCTCTTGTTAAAGATCCTCTAGCATCCTCAAAAACTTTTCCATGTTCTGATACTATTAACTTTGTTAATTCATCAGAGTTTTTTTCTATTAATTCTTTAAATTTAAATATTATCCTTGCTCTTTGTAATGAGGGTTTTGCAGACCAAGTTTCAAATGCTTTTTTTGCTGCTTCTACAGCTTGATCTAAATCAGACTTACTTGCAAGTCTTACCTCTGATTCTTGTTCTCCTGTTGCAGGATTAAATACCTTTCCTTTTCTATCAGATGAACCTGGAATTATTTTTCCATTAACAAAGTGCTCTATTAATTTCATGAATACGGTCTTTTAAATCAAAAAAACCTAATAGTCTATTTAAACATTAGCAGTAGCTAACATTTTTTTAATTTCTGCAATTGCTTTTGCTGGATTTAGGCCTTTAGGACAAGCATTTGTACAATTTAAAATAGTATGACATCTGTAAAGTTTTAATTCATCAGCAACTTTTTTTAATCTTGCTTTTCTTTCTTCATCCCTACTATCAACTATCCATCGATATGCTTGCAGAAGCACTGCTGGACCTAAGTATTTATCTCCATTCCACCAATAACTTGGGCAAGATGTTGAACAACATGCACACATAATACACTCATAAGCGCCATCAAGTTTTGCCCTGTCTTCTTGGGATTGATAAATTTCTGTTGTTTCTTTTTTTGAATTATTTTTTAGCCAAGGTTCAATGGATTCATACTGTTTATACAATCCGTCTAAATCACCAATTAAATCTCTTTTAACTTTCAAATGTGGTAGTGGATATATGTCTATATCTCCATCAATTTCTGAATGAGGTGTTGTGCAGGCTAAACCATTTTTACCACCCATGTTCATAGCACAAGAACCACAAACTCCATGAGCACAAGATCTTCTATAAGCTAGTGTTGGGTCAATTTCGTTTTTAATTTTATTTAAAATATCCAAAACTTTTGATGGACAATTATCCATATCAACTTCGTAAGTATCAATTCTAGGATTTTCTTCAGTAGACGGATCCCATCTATAAACATTTACTTTTCTAAGATTTTTAGAACCTGTTTTGTCTTTAAAATATTTACCTTTTTTGACTTCAGAATTTTTTGGTAAATTTAATTGTACCATTAGTATACCCGTTCTTGTGGTGGGAAATATTGAACTTCATTGGTCAAAGTTGACTTGTGAACTGGTCTGTAACTAATTTTTGTATTTTTTCCGTCACACCAAGCAAGGGTATGTTGCATAAACTTTTCATCATCTCTTTTTGGATAATCATCTCTTGCATGCGCTCCTCTGCTTTCTTTTCTGTGATATGCAGATTCAACTGTTGTTACTGCCTGTCTAATTAAATTATCAAATTCTAAAGTTTCAACTAAATCGGTATTAAACACTAAAGATCTATCTTTAACAGAAATAGACTCCATTCCATCATAAGTTTTTCTAATATCATCAACACCTTCTTTTAGATTTTTTTCTGTTCTAAATACTGCGCATTTAGATTGCATTGTTTTTTGCATTGAAAGTCTAAGGTCTGCAGTACTATTATTTCCATCTGCATTTCTTAATTTGTCAAATCTGTCTAAACATTTTTGTGTCTCAGACTCAGGTATTTCTTCATGAGGCGTTCCAGGCTTAACTAATTCTGCTGCTCTCTTTGCTGCTGCTCTTCCGAATACTACTAAATCAATTAGTGAATTAGAGCCAAGTCTATTCGCGCCATGAACAGAAACACATGCTGCTTCTCCTATAGCCATCAGACCCGGAACAGTTTTTTCTGAACCATTAACAGTCAAAACTTCTGCTTTATAATTTGTTGGAATTCCTCCCATATTATAATGAACCGTTGGTACAACTGGTATAGGCTCTTTAGTTACATCTACATTTGCAAACAGTCTTGCTGCATCAGTAATTCCTGGAAGTCTACTTTCAATAATCTCTTTATCCAAATGACTTAAGTTTAAATGAACATGATCTTGATCTTTTCCAACGCCTCTTCCTTCATTTATTTCAATAGACATCGATCTACTAACAACATCTCTAGATGCTAAATCTTTTGCATTTGGAGCATATCTTTCCATAAATCTCTCACCCTTAGAATTTGTTAAATAACCACCCTCTCCTCGAGCACCTTCTGTTATTAATGTACCATGACCATAAATTCCTGTTGGATGAAATTGAACAAACTCCATATCCTGAAGGGGCAATCCAGCTCTTAAAACCATTGCATTTCCATCTCCTGTACAAGTATGTGCAGAAGTAGCTGAATAATAGACTTTCCCATATCCACCTGTTGCTATAATCACAGTATGTGCTCTAAATCTATGGATTGTTCCATCATTTAAATTCCACGCAATTAATCCCTTACACGCCCCATCTTTCATTAAAAGATCTAATGCAAAATATTCAATAAAAAATTCTGTGTTATGTTTTAAGGCCTGTCCATAAAGCGTATGAAGAATTGCATGACCAGTTCTATCTGCAGCAGCACATGTTCTTTGTACAATTCCATTTCCATAATTTTTTGTCATTCCACCAAAAGGTCTTTGATATATTTTTCCTTCTTCAGTTCTGCTAAATGGAACTCCATATTTTTCTAGCTCTAAAACTGCTTTTGGAGCTTCTTTACATAAATACTCAATACTATCTTGATCTCCTAACCAATCTGCACCTTTAACCGTATCATACATGTGCCATCTCCAGTCATCTTCTCCCATGTTACCAAGTGCAGCTGAAATACCTCCTTGTGCAGCAGATGTGTGGCTTCTAGTTGGAAATACTTTTGAAATACAGGCTGTTTTCAATCCAGCTTCGCTTAATCCAACAGCAGCTCTCAAGCCAGATCCACCAGCTCCTAAGACAACTACATCATATTCATGATCTATAATATTATAAGCACTCATTATTTTAGATTAAGTAAAATTATTATTGTTAATAATGGGATGATTATAGCAGAAATATAGAGAAGTCTGTTTGCGACATATTTGGTTTTTTCGTTAGAAATATAGTCCTCAAAAACCTCACTAATACTTAAGGCAGAAAAAAAATAAGAAAAAATTAAAAATATACTAAATATAAACTTATTTGTTTTATTTGAAAAAAAACTAACTACTTCAGAATAATCTCCATCATAAACTGATATGAAATTAATTATAAACCAAAGCATTAAAGGGACTAAAATTATTGATGATAATTTTAAAAACACCCATTTTTTTGTAGCTAAATTCATATTAAAAAAAGTTTTTTCCAATTAAGTAAAATAAAATAGTTAAAATTAGTGAACCAAAGATTACAATCAAGCCTGTTATACGAGTAGTTTTTAGTTCATAGCCATAACCCATATCCATAATCAAATGTCTAATTTCACTAAGTATTTGAAAGCTAAAAGACCAAGTTAATCCTATTGCAACAAATTTTCCAAGAAACGAATTTAAAAAAAGATTTATCAAATCATATTTAGGTTCTCCCAAAACTAACCATGAAGCCCAGACACAAACTAAAGTTATTGCTATGATATTAATTATTCCAGTTATTCTATGTGAAATAGATACAAGAGATGATATGTGCCATCTATAAATTTGTATATGAGGAGAAAGGGGTCTTTTACTTTCCATAAAAATTATTTTTTATTAATGTCTCCGCAATTTCAACTGCATTTAAAGCTGCACCTCTAAGTAAATTATCTGAGACAATCCACATATTTAAGCAATTCTTTTTAGTCTTATCTTCTCTAATTCTTGAAATGAATGTCTCATCTTTTCCAGCGGCTTCAAGTGGTGTTGAATATCCACCATCTTGTCTCTCATCAATAACTTTACAACCTTCCATTTTCTCAAGACATTCTTTAATTTGATCAATTGTAAATTCTTTTTCTAATTCTAAATTTACTGCTTCAGAATGAGAAACTAAAACTGGTACTCTTACACAAGTTGCTGATAATTCAATATTTTGATCTAGAATTTTTTTAGTCTCATTGGTCATTTTTAATTCCTCTTTTGTGTATCCGTCATCAGCAAATACATCGATATGTGGAATTAAATTAAATGAAATTTGTTTTGTAAAATTTTTTGATTCAATTGCTTTGTTTTCTAGTGCTAGCTTAGTCTGTTCTACTAATTCATCCATTGGTGCTTTACCACCACCAGATACTGACTGATAAGTAGCTACAATTACTCTTTTTATTTTAAATAAATCATGGATTGGTTTTAGTGGTAAGACTAATTGTGCAGTTGAGCAATTAGGATTAGCAATAATATTTTTTTTTATATTTTTTAAGTCATCCGCATTTACTTGGGGTACAATTAGAGGAACATCAGGATCCATTCTATAATAACTAGAATTATCTATTACAATGCTGTGATTTGCTGCTTTTGAGGCATAAGCTTCTGAAATTTTTCCACCTGCTGCAAAAAAAGTAATTTTTGCTTTTGAAAAATCAAAAGTCTCTAAATTTTCAACTTCTATGTCTTTTCCTTTAAAATTAATTTTTGAACCCGCACTTCTTTCAGATGCAACTAAAAAAATTTCTGAAATAGGCAAATTTTTCCTCTCAAGTACTTCTAGTACTTTTCTTCCAACATTGCCCGTGGCTCCGACTATAGCTATATTCATGATGGGGTTGTTATACTAAATGAAAGGTAAATCGCAAACTTTTCCAGCGCAATTATGTCCATTTACAACAACTTTTACATTTTGCTCAAGATTCCAGTATCCTTTTTGCATCATAGCTATACCAATTACTTTTTTGAAGTGAGGTGAATAGCAAGCAGATCTTAATTCTCCAATTAGGTTGTTGTTTTCATCTTTCAAATCCAGAGAACCTGTTACACTAATTTCATTAATATCAATTTTTATACCCATCAATTTTTTGGTAATTCCTTCTTCTTTTATTTTTATTAATTTTTCCTTACCCAAAAACTTTGCATCACTATCTAAGTTAACATACTTATCGAAACCACACTCAAACGGGTTATCATTATTATCCATATCGTTTCCAAATGATAAAAGAGCACTTTCAATCCTTTCTATTAAATTAGGGCATCCAGGCTTAACATTAAATTCTTTACCAGCTTCAAATAAATGATCATATAACTTTTGACCAGACTCAGTATTTTGAACATAAATCTCATAGCCCCCTTGCTTAGACCAACCTGACTGTGCAATTAAATGATCAACTCCTTCAAAATTAAAATAATCAAATCCAAAAAATTTCAATTTAGTTATTTTTTCACCAAAAACTTTTTCCATTAACTTAAATGATTTTGGACCTTGAACGGCCATGATGTCAACATTTGGTTCAAAAATTTTAACATCAAATTTATTTCCAATCGCTAATCCTTTTGCAAATAAAATTACATCAGAGTCTGCAATAGATATCCACCATTTCTCTTGATTTAATCTAAGCACTACAGGGTCATTAATTAATCCACCCTGATCATCTATAATAGGGCAATAATAACATCTGCCATCTTTAGATTTAGATAAATCTCTACAAGTCATTAATTGAACTAATTTACCTGAATCTTTTCCTGAAATTTCAACTTGTCTTTCTGCTGCAACATCCCAAATTTGAACATGTTCTTTTAGGTGATGATAAGAATCTTCTACAGATCCAAATGCTGCTGGCAGCAACATGTGATTATAGATTGTATAAGCTGTTACACCTTGTTTTTCTATTCTTGAAGTATAAGGCGTACTTCTAAGTCTTCTAGATTTTGCTATTGAATAATTTTTCATTTATTTAAAAATTCTAAAACCTTGTCTCGCATTTCAAATGCTTTTTCAATCATAATCATATGTCCACATCCTTCTATTACATGAATAGTTGAATTTTTGATTAATTGAGAAAATTTTTTACCAGATTCTAAATTAACCATTTTATCTAAAGAACCAAAAACAAACATTGATGGAACATCAATAGACCCAGCTGCGTTTGAACCATTTTTATAATTATTACAAGCTATAAGATCTACAGCAAGTATTTCACTAATATCTTTTGGAGATTGAATAATTCTTTCAACTGGATTTCCACCTATAAATTTTTTTGAGCCTTCATATCCCCACTTCATCATTAACTTTACTGCATCAGAATCTCCGTTTTCCGCGAGTTCAATCAAATCAGGATGAACAGGCATTTTGTTAGATCCACCTACAAAGACTATTTTTTTTAGTCTATCTTTGTATCTATGGGAATACTCAAGTATTTCTAAACATCCTTGTGAATGACCAACTAAAATTAAATTTTGAAGATCTAAGGCATCAAATACAAGTTCCAACCATTCTGCTATTTCCTCAATAGTTTTTAAACATGGCCCCTCAGAATTTCCATGTCCTGGTAAATCAATAGATAATACATTGAAATTATTATTTGAAAAAAATTGCTCACTTAATGACCAAACAATATGGGATAAGCCACTTCCATGAAGAAAAACAATGGTATCTCTGTTTTTATCTATACCTTTGCCATTGTCTGAAGCAAAAATACTTTTATTTTCGATTTCAAATATCAATTAGATTCCTAAACTTTTTTTCTCAGTTCAAACTTCTGTATTTTTCCAGTTGATGTCTTAGGTAGTTCACAAAAAACGACCTTTTTGGGGACTTTAAATCCAGCCAAAGTTTCTTTACAAAAATCAATTAATTCTTTTTCAGTAACAGGCTTATCTTGAACCATCTCGATGAAAGCACAAGGTACTTCTCCCCATTTTTCATCTGGTTTAGCAACTACTGCTGCTATTGAAACTGAAGGATGTTTAGATAAGGTATTTTCAATTTCTATTGATGAAATATTTTCTCCCCCTGAGATAATAATATCCTTAGATCTATCTTGAATTTTCACATATCCATCAGGAAACATAACTGCCAAGTCACCACTGTGAAACCATCCATCTTTCATAGCTTTGTCGGTAGCTTCTTTATCTTTAAAGTAACCTTTCATTACTACGTTTCCTCTAATCATGATCTCACCGATAGTTTTTCCGTCTTTAGGAACTTCTTTCATCGTTTCTGGATCTAAAACTGTTACTCCTTCTGTATTGGGATACCTTACTCCTTGTCTTGCCTTAATCTCATTTTGTTTATCTTCATCTAAATCATTCCATCCATCATTCCATGCACATTGTGTAACATGACCGTAGGTTTCTGTAAGGCCGTAAACATGCATAACTTCAAATCCAAGAGATTTCATTTTTTTAAAAATAATACTTGGAGGAGGTGCTCCAGCAGTTAAGACATAAACTTTATGCTTTAATTTTTTTCTATCACTTTCGGGAGCTCCCGTTATCATATTTAAAACTATTGGTGCTCCTCCAAAATGAGTAATGTCATATTTATCAATAAGCTCAAAAATTTTCTTAACATCAATATTTCTTAAACAAATTGTCCTTCCATTTAACATTGGAACTGTCCATGGATAGCACCATCCATTACAATGAAACATTGGAACAACTGTTAAAAAGTTTAAACGATTAGGCATGTTCCAAGCAACAGTGCTTCCCGTAGACATTAAGTAGGCACCTCTATGATGGTAAACAACACCTTTGGGGTTGCCAGTTGTACCTGAAGTATAACTTAAAGATATTGCCTGCCATTCATCATCAGGCATTTTCCAATCAAAATTCTCATCTCCAGTATTTAAAAAACTTTCGTATTCTAAATCTCCAATTTTTTCCAATTTCGATTGATCAGCATGTTTGTCGTTAATATCTATAACAGTGATTTTTTTATTTAAATTTTTTAAAGCTTTTTTTACTTCTACATGTAATTGTCTATCTACAACCAATACCTTCGCATCACTGTGATTTAAAATATAATTAATTGTATTAGCATCTAATCTTATATTTATTGTATTTAAAACAGCTCCTGTCATTGGAACTGAGTAGTGTGCCTCAAAAATTTCAGGAGTATTAAAAGCTAAAAAAGATACTGTATCTCCTTTTTGAATACCAATTTTAGAAAGTGCACTGGCAAATTTTACTGCTCTTTTATAAACTTCATTCCAAGTATAGCTTCTATCCTCATAAACTATAGCCTCATAATCAGGATAAACATCTTTGGCTCTTTGTAAAAATGTTAGTGGTGTTAATGGAACATAATTTGCATTATTTCTATCCAGATTAATATCGTAATGATTCATTATTAATTAAATTTAAATTTCATTATATTTGAGCTACCTGAAACTGCAGATTTATAATGATATTCTGCTCTTGGTAATACTTTTTCAAAATAGAATGTAGCTGTATTAATTTTATCTATATAAAAATCTTTATTTGAATCTAAATCTCTAAAACTTACCTGTAAAATTTTTATCCACGAATATCCTAATGAAACATAACCGAGTGTTTTTAAATAATCGTTCGCTGCAGAACTTGCATCATCTTTTTCTGTTGTTGTTTTATCTTTAATCCAGACAGTAAATTTAGATAATACATCTATATAGTGGTTAAGTTCTTTTAAAAAAGGTTTTACTTTCTCATTTTCACTTTCACATTCAGTTTTAATCATATCTAAAAATTTATTTATTATATCTCCATTTTTATTTGATAATTTCCTAAACACTAGATCGGCAGCTTGAACAGAATTTGTGCCCTCGTAAATTGGAGTTATTCTATTATCACGGTATAGTTGCTCAATTCCTTGATCTTTAGTAAATCCATAGCCTCCATGAATTTGCATTGCATCGCTCGTAATCTCCATGGCTAAATCAGTAAATAATGATTTTACTACTGGTGTCATCAAAGAAACATAATCAGAAGCTTCCTTTTTAATTTTTTCATCTTGATGATGAAGGCTAACTTCAGTTTGTTGTGACAGCCAAAAACATAAAGCTCTTTCACCTTCAATAATTGACTTCATATTTAACAAAGATCTTCTTATGTCAGCATGTTCAATAATAAAATCAGCACCATTCGTAGACTTTGAGTTATGTGTTTTACCCTGTTTTCTTTCCTTGGCATATGAAAGTGAATTTTGATAAGCTATTTCGGATATTCCTAATCCTTGTATTCCAACGACAATTCTTTCTAAGTTCATCATTGTAAACATCTGGTTAAGTCCCTTATTTTTTGAACCTATCATGTATCCTGTTGCTTCATCAAAATTTAAAACACATGTTGCAGAGCCTTTGATGCCCATTTTATGCTCCACAGAACCAGTGTACACTCCGTTTCTAGGGCCTAGAGATCTATCTTCTTTCAAAAGGAACTTTGGTACAAGGAACAAACTTATCCCTTTTGTCCCTGCAGGAGAGTCAGTCGCTCTAGCTATTACTAAATGTATAATATTTTCTGTAAGATCATGATCTCCTGAGGTAATAAAAATCTTTTGACCACTAATTTTATAAGTACCATCCTTTTGCTCTACAGCTTTAGTTTTTAACATACCCAAATCAGTTCCACATACTGGTTCCGTTAAACACATTGTGCCACTCCATTTACCCTCAACCATTTTTGGAAGGTATATATCTTTCATTTCATCAGTTGCATGACGTAAAAGACAATTATAAGCGCCTATAGTTAATTCACTATAAAGCTTAAACGCTAGTGAGGTTGAAGACATCATTTCATCAAAAAAAGCACTCACTGTTTTGGGCATTCCTTGTCCTCCATATTTTGGATCACAAGACAATGATATCCATCCATCTTCAATATATTTCTGATAAGCTTCTTTATATCCTGGTGGAGTTCTAACAACTCCATTTTCTAAAACTGCTGGATTTTCATCACCTGCTTTAGCAAGTGGTAAAATTAAATTTTGATTAATTTTAGCTGCTTCTTCTAAAATATCTTTTACCAAATCTGATGTGACTTCATTATATCTTTCAAGTTCATTATAATTTTTGTTATCTCTTAATTTTTCATAGAGAAACATCATATCTTTGACAGGTGCAGAATAATTTGGCATTTGAAAAGCTTAGAATACTTAGAGATTTATTGCAATTTTGAAATTATCGCATCACCCATTTGCGAAGTAGATACTTCTTTCATCCCCTCAGAAAGGATATCTTTTGTTCTTAGTCCATCATTTAATACAGCTTGTACCGCATTTTCTAATGCATCAGCCTCATTATCAAGATCTAAAGAATATCTTAAAGCCATTGCAAAACTTAATACTGTTGCGATTGGATTTGCTAGCCCTTTTCCTGCAATATCAGGAGCTGAACCATGTATGGGTTCATACATTGCTCTCATTTCACCATCTTTATTTTTTGCACCTAAGGATGCTGAAGGTAATAACCCTAGAGATCCTGTTAGCATTGAAGCTTGATCTGAAAGCATATCACCAAATAAATTATCAGTAACAATTACATCAAACTGTTTTGGATTTCTAAGTAATTGCATTGCACAGTTATCTGCAAGCATATGACTTAGCTCAACATCTTTGTATTCTTTTTCATGAAGTTCCTGAACTTCTTCTTTCCATAGTTGTCCAGCTTCCATAACATTAGATTTCTCACAAGATGTAACTTTATTTGATCTTTTTCTAGCAAGATCAAATGCAACTCTTGCAACTCTAGTAATTTCACTAGTGGTATAAGTGTGAGTATTTATTCCTTTTCTTTCACCATTTTCTATTGGTTTAATACCTCTTGGTTCACCAAAATAAATTCCACCTGTTAATTCTCTTACAATCATTATATCTAAACCCGAAACTACTTCTGGTTTAAGTGTTGATGCACCAACTAACTGTTCAAAACATATGGCAGGTCTCAAATTTGCAAATAATTTTAATTCTTTTCTTAATTTTAATAAAGCTCTCTCCGGTTTTTTTGAAAACTCAATATTATCCCACTTAGGTCCTCCAACTGCACCAAGCATAACAACTTCACTCTCTAAAGCTTTATAAAAAACTTCATCTGTTATAGGTGTACCGTGTTTATCGTAAGAACATCCACCCGCAAGATCTTCATCTATTTCAAAGTCTAAAGATTTTTTATCATTGAACCAATTAATTATTTTTCTAACTTCTCCAATTACCTCAGGTCCAATACCATCACCTGGTAATAATAGAATTTTTCTTTTTTTTACTTTAATCATTAAAAACCCAAGGTTTTTTATCTTTTAACTGATTTTCAAAATTTTGAATTTTATCAGATTTTTTTAAAGAAAGAGCAATGTCATCTAATCCTTCTAACAAACATTTTTTCTTAAATGGATCTATTTCAAATTTAATTTCATTGTTTCCGTAAATAATTTTTTGATCATTTAAGTCTACAGAAATTTCTTCTTTTCTATTTGCATATTCAGAAAGTTCTTTTATTTTTTCTTCTTCAAGAATTATTGGTAAAATTCCATTTTTAAAACAATTACTATAAAAAATATCAGCATAACTTGAACTAATTACACAAGTAATTCCAAAATCTAACAATGCCCATGGAGCATGCTCTCTTGATGAACCACATCCAAAATTGTTTCCTGCAATTAAAATTTTTGAGTTATTAAATGGTTCCTGATTTAATACAAAATCATTAATTTCTTTTCCATTATCGTCATATCTCATTTCAAAAAACAAATTTTTTCCAAGTCCCGTTCTTTTTATTGTTTTTAAAAATTGCTTAGGAATAATCATATCTGTATCAATATTTACGATTGGTAAATAAGCTGGAATACTTTTTAGTGTATTAAATTTTTGCATTTAATTTTGATACTTTCTTACGTCATCTAAATTACCAGAGATTGCAGCTGCAGCTGCCATCCCAGGGCTTACTAAATGCGTTCTGCCACCTCTTCCCTGTCTTCCTTCAAAGTTTCTGTTTGAAGTAGATGCACATCTTTCTTCTGGTTTTAATTTATCTGCATTCATTGCTAAACACATAGAACAGCCTGGCTCTCTCCATTCAAACCCTGAATTTACAAAGATTTTATCTAAACCTTCTTGCTCAGCTTGTTCTTTAACCAATCCTGACCCAGGAACTACAATGGCATTTACATGAGATGATATTTTTTTATCCTTTAAGATTTTGGCAGCTTCTCTTAAATCTTCAATTCTTCCATTTGTACAGCTTCCAATAAATACTTTATCTATCTTAATATCAGTTGCTGCCATATCAGGTGTTAATCCCATATATTTTAGTGCTCTTTCAATTGAGTTCTTTTTATCCTCATCTTTTTCATTTTGAGGATTAGGTACTTTTCCATCAATTGTAATTACATCTTGAGGTGAAGTCCCCCAAGTAATCATCGGTAAAATCTCATTTGCATTAAGATTTATTTCTTTGTCAAAAGTTGCATCAGCATCTGTTTTTAAACTATTCCAATATACCAATGCCTTTTCCCAATTTTCTCCTTTTGGAGACATGGGTTTACCTTTTAAATATTCAAATATTTTTTCATCTGGAGCAATTAATCCAGCTCTTGCACCACCCTCAATGGTCATATTGCAAATAGTCATTCTCTGTTCAACACTTAAAGATCTTATTAAATCTCCAGCATACTCAACTACACAACCTGTTCCACCTGCAGTACCAATCCTTCCAATGATTTGAAGTATTACATCTTTAGATGTTACTCCTAATGGTAGTGTTCCATTAACATTAATTCTAAAATTTTTTGCTTTCTTTTGAACGAGTGTTTGCGTTGCTAAAACATGTTCAACTTCAGATGTTCCAATACCAAAAGCTAATGAGCCAAAAGCACCATGTGTTGCCGTATGACTATCTCCACACACAATAACTGTTCCTGGTTGAGTAAAGCCTTGTTCTGGTCCAATAATATGAACAATTCCTTGTCGTTTATCATCCATACCAAAAAGCTGCACACCAAATTCCTTACAATTTGACTCTAATGTATCAACTTGTAATTTCGATTCCTGGTCTGATATCCCTTTAGTTCTATCTGTTGTTGGAACATTATGATCAGCAACAGCTAAAGTAAAATTAGGATGACGAACTTTTCTATTTGAATTTCTTAAACCTTCAAACGCTTGTGGACTAGTAACTTCATGAATTAAGTGTCTATCGACAAACAATAAAGCTGTTCCATCTTCTTGCTGATCTACTAGATGATCATTCCAAATTTTATCGTAAAGAGTAGTGGACATTGAAAAAAAAATTATTTTTTTTCTGAAGTACTTTCTGTTGATTGTTCAGCAGTAGCTTCTTCTTTTGGAACTTCTGTTGCTGGAGCTGCTTCTACTTTAAGAGCCTCTTCTTTTGGAGCTTCTGTCGGTGGAGCTACATTTTCTTCAGTAACTGTTTCAGGTTTTGCATCAACATCAATACCAATTTTTTTTCTGATTTTTTCTGCAATCCTTGCTGATTTACCTGTTCTATCTCTTAGATAGTATAATTTTGCTCTTCTTACTTTTCCTGATCTAATAACTTTAATTGAGTCAATTAGAGTTCCATAAAGTGGAAATGTTCTTTCAACACCTTCACCAAAAGAAATTTTTCTAACTGTGAAAGACGAGTTTAAATCTCTGCTTTTTTTTGCAATACAAACGCCTTCAAAATATTGAATTCTCTCTTTTTTTCCCTCTGTAATTCTAACACCTACTTTAACTACATCTCCAGGGTAGAATTCAGGTATCTTTTTTTCTGAAAGTATTTTTTTAACGTTATGTTGATTTATCTCTTCAATTGTTTTCATAGTTATATTTATCAAATTAATTCTTCTTATATTTTTCCCATAAATCTGGTCTTCGGACGCGTGTTATAGCCTCAGATTGAGATAAACGCCAGTGTTTAATTTTACTGTGATCTCCTGACAAAAGTACTTCTGGAACCGCTTTTTCCTCCCAAATTTGAGGTTTTGTGAACTGAGGATACTCTAATAATCCATTTTCAAAACTTTCGTTTACCGTAGAATTCTCATTTCCCAGAACACCGGGTAAAAGTCTCAAAATACTATCAATCACCACAAATGCTGCTGACTCTCCTCCTGATAAAATAAAGTCTCCAATACTAACTTCTTCTATATTTCTCGTGCTTAACACTCTTTCATCAACTCCTTCGAAGTGTCCACAAATTATCGAAACCGATTTTTCCTTTGATAGTTCTTTGGCATAATTTTGATCAAATTTTTTTCCTCTTGGAGATAAATATATTATTTTTTCTCCCTCATTTTTATTTTGATCTAATGATTTTGCTAATACATCAGCTTTCATCAACATACCTGAACCACCTCCATAAGGAGTATCATCTACAGTTTTGTGTTTATCATCAGCAGCATCTCTAATGTTTACTACTTTTAAATTCCAAATATTTTTAGACATTGCTTTTCCATATAGACCTTTAGACAAAGGACCAGGAAAAATATCTGGATAAAGTGTAAACACTTGAGCTTGCCACATATACTTTCCTCAGTTTATTTTTTTTCCTCAGCTGGAGCTTCTTCTTTAGGAGCTTCTGCTGCTGGAGCTGCTTCTTCTTTAGGAGCTTCTGCTGCTGGAGCTGCTTCTGCTGCTGGAGCTGCCTCTGCTGCTGGAGCTGCTTCTGCTTTAGGAGCTTCTTCCTTTGGAGCTTCTGCTGCTGGAGCTGCTTCTGCTGCTGGAGCTGCTTCTGCTTTAGGAGCTTCTTCCTTTGGAGCTTCTGCTGCTGGAGCTGCTTCTGCTGCTGGTGCTGCTTCTGCTTTAGGAGCTTCTTCCTTTGGAGCTTCTGCTGCTGGAGCTGCTTCTGCTGCTGGTGCTTTAGGAGCTTCTGCACCATCTTCCTCTTTTTTATTTCTTTCTTTTTTAGGAACAGCTTTATTTGGATTATTTCCAGCTGCTGGCATAGGGATTAAATCATTTTCACCTAAAATTCTTGCAACTCTTGTTGTTGGTTTAGCGCCTTGACCTAGCCAATATTTAATTCTTTCAGCTTCAAGACCTACTCTTTCTTTTTTATCTTTAGGAAGTAGTGGGTTAAAAAAACCAACTTTTTCTATAAATCTTCCATCTCTTGGGAAACGACTGTCAGCTACAACAACTTTGTAAACTGGTCTCTTTTTAGAGCCGCCCCTTGATAATCTAAGTTTTAACATTTGTTCTCCTTATTTTATTATTTTAGTTTATTAAATAGCTCTGGTGGTATCCCTTGATCAGACATACCTTTCAGATTTCCTTTTGACATCTTTTTCATCATTTCAGACATCATTTTAAATTGCTTAAGCAATTTATTGATAGTGGCTGGATCTGTGCCAGAGCCATTAGCAATTCTTTTTTTTCTTGAACCATCAATTACTTTTGGATTCTCTCTCTCTTTTTTTGTCATTGATAAAATGATAGCTTCGTTTTTTGTTATAATACTTTCGTCAATCCCTGCTGAATCCATTTGAGATTTAATTTTAGATACTCCGGGCATAAAAGACATGATCCCCTCAATGCCTCCCATTTTTTTCATTTGTCTTAATTGAGAAAGGTAATCTTCCATAGAGAATTGACCCTTTTTTAAATTTTCTTCAGCTTTTTTAATGTTCTCTTCACCTAAATCTTGTGCAGCTTTTTCTACAAGGGAAACAATGTCTCCCATTCCTAAAATTCTATTTGCTATTCTATCTGGATGAAATACCTCAAAATTCTCTATTTTTTCCCCTATACCCAAAAATTTTATAGGAACATTTGATACATATTTCATACTCACGGCAGCTCCACCTCTCGCATCACCGTCAGCTCTAGTTAAGATTATTCCAGATAAGTTAACTGTATTTTTGAATTCTTTTGCAACTGAAGCAGCAACTTGACCTGTAAGGGAGTCCGCTACAAGAAAAGTTTCTGCTGGATTAATAATGCTCTCAATTTGTTTGATCTCGCTCATCATTTGTAAATCAATTTGAGTTCTCCCAGCTGTATCAAACAAAATTATATCTGCTCCATTTAGATTTGCTGCACTCATGGCTCTTTGGCAAATATCAGTTGGTTGTTGACCTTCAATAATTGGAAGTGTCAAAATATTATTCTGTTCACCTAAAGATCTAAGCTGTTCTTGTGCTGCTGGCCTATAAATATCCAAACTGACCATCATCACTTTTTTCTTTTTGTTATCTTCTAAATATTTAGCTAATTTTGCAGTAGAAGTTGTCTTACCCGAACCCTGCAAACCAACCATCATCATAGGAACTGGTGGTACAGCATTTAAATTTATATCTGCATTGCTAGAACCTAATAAGTTTACTAGCTCATCGTAGACAATTTTTACAACCATGTCTCCAGGAGAAGTTGATCTTATGATTTCTTGTCCTAAAGCTTTAGGTTTTACGTTTTCAACAAATTCTTTTGCAACATCTAAAGAAACATCTGCCTCAAGCAATGCTTGCCTAATACTTCTCAAGCCCTCATCTACCTGAGCTTCATTCAGAGAGGGTGCTTTTTTTAAAGAAGAAAAAATTTCTTCAAATTTATTTGTTAAGTTTTCAAACATATATTTTTTTGTTACGCATAGCAGTAACGCACTAGTGGGCGAACTCTCGCTGACTAGTGTCGATCTCTTTGTTTCCAAAGACACCGCAAAGTTAATGTTTTTGCGGAAACGGCAACAACCTATAATAGAGGTTCAAAAAGTCAATAAATAAGTTAAATATCTAATTATGAATATTAAAGCATTTAAAATGGACGGTTTAGGCAATGATTTTGTAATTATTGATAATAGAGAAAAAGTTACAAATCTTACGAAAGACCAAATAATTAAAATTTGTGACAGAAACTTTATAGGATGCGACCAACTTATATTAATTAATAAAGACCAAAATTACGATGCTTCAATAAAATTTTTTAACTCTGATGGTGGGGTTTCTGGTGCATGTGGAAATGGCACAAGGTGTGTGGCTGAGCTATTAGGAAAAGAAAAAAATAAAGACACAATTATATTAACAACTTTATCTGGCCATTTAAAATCTCATATTTTAGGAGAAAAATTAGTATCTACTGAAATTGGTTTGGGCAGAACTAAATGGAATGAAATTCCATTATCTGAAGAATTAGAAACTAAAAACTTAAATATTAAAATTGTTGATTCAAGTAATAATGAATTTTTTGGAGGAACGGCTGTTAATGTGGGAAATCCTCATATAATTTTTTTTGTAAAAGACAACGAACAATTCGAAATAGAAAAAATTGGCCCAGAAATAGAAAACCACAAACTGTTTCCAGAAAAATGTAATGTCACAATAGCTACAATAATAAATAAAGAGTTAATAAAGGTAAAAGTTTGGGAAAGAGGAGCTGGTTTGACAAAAGCATGTGGAACTGCAGCTTGTGCTACTGCCTTTGCTGCTAAGCAGGCAGGACTTGCTAGCGATAAAGTTAACATCGAATTTTCTACTGGAAGATTGACGATATCTATAGATGAAAAAAATAGTATCCACATGAAAGGTCCTGTTTCTGATATAAAAGAAATCGATATAGAAATTTAATGGGTATTTTCGAAAAATTTAAATCAGGATTTAAAAAAAGTGCTTCAGCTTTTACATCGGGCCTAAGAGATATAGTTGTCAAAAAAGAAATTGATGACAAAACTTTAGACAGAATTGAAGATTATTTAATTCAATCAGATGTTGGGGTAGCTTCTGCCTCAGAAATTAGAGAAATAATCTCAAAAACAAAAATAGATCCAAACAAAGATTTAACTGCTGAGATAAATAATATTCTTAAAGACTATATTATCTCAGTTATGAAACCTCTAGAAAATAACGAATTTTTTAAAAATAAAGAAAAACTTAATGCCATTTTAGTTTCTGGAGTTAACGGCGTTGGTAAAACAACAACTATTGGTAAAATTAGTAAAATATTAAAAGAAAATGGAAATAAAGTTATGTTGGCAGCATCAGATACATTTAGAGCTGCTGCTATAGAGCAATTAGAAAATTGGGCAAAAAAAATTAATGTTGAAATTACAAAATCTTCACAAGGATCTGATCCTGCATCTGTAGCCTATAAGGCAATAGAAACTTCTATATCAAACAATTTTAATCAAGTTTTAATTGATACTGCTGGAAGACTGCAAAATAAAAAAAACCTAATGGAAGAATATAAAAAAATAGCAAACGTTACAAAAAAAATAGATGAAAGTGCACCTCATGATGTGATTTTAGTTTTAGATGCAACTTCAGGTCAAAACGTTTTAAATCAAGTTGAAGAATTTAATAAAATTATCCCAATTACAGGCTTAGTAATGACAAAATTAGATGGAACAGCTAAGGGGGGAATACTTCTGGCTGTAGCTAAAAAGTATAAAATACCAATTATTGCACTTGGTTTAGGTGAAAAGGAAGATGATCTGCAAATTTTTGAAGCTGAAAAATTTGCTGATGCGTTTACACAAATTACTTAATTAAATTACTAGATATTAAAGGTTTATAGAAACTACATCTATAATTATCCTTAAATTTGTAGTGTCCGCAGTCCTTTGCAATAGAGGAAATAATGAAATCAAACTTTCCATTAGTTGGATATAGATCTAATTTCTTTTCAACAATATCGTATTTGAAATTTACTTTTAAACTTTTAACAGCACTAATCATTACCAATGTTTTGTTATCCTTTAATAGATAATAAGCAAAATCATCTGGAAAAACTGGAAAATTATATTCCTTCAAAAAATTTTTTGCTTTTCTTGGAAACCATTCATAAGAAATCAATGGTGATGATACTTCTGTTTTATAATCATATATATAGAGATCTTTAGGGTAATCATTGATGTAATTACTTACTTCACCTTTTGCTAATATAGCCTTTTCTCTTGGTTTAAAATACAAAGCAAAATTTTCATCATGCGAGTTCATTTGATCAATAAAAAATAAATTTTCAATTGAAGACAAATTTTCTTTAGAAAAAGAAGTTCCTGAAATAAGAAAAGTCAAAAAAATATAAATGAATAATTTCTTCATGGTTAGAAATTAATTTGAATTTTTGGAATAAAATTGTTTTGATTGTGGCTTAATTTAAACTTTTTATAAATGAACCTAGTTGGAAAACCATATTATTATCAAATTCCATCATATGATCGTCATGTTTGGTAAAATAAGAGGACTTTGGATCATTTGCTAAATCAAACATCTTCTTTCCCATAGAAAAAGGAACAATTTGATCTTTTTCGCCATGCATAACTAAAACTGGAATATTAATATTTTTTATTTTTTCATCATTTTTATATTTATCTTTCAATATTAGAGAGACAGGAATGTATGGATAAAAATTCTTAGCTGCAGCAATCATTGAAGTGAAAGGTGTTTCTAAAATTAAACCAGCATATTTTTTATTTTGAGAAACCTCAGTTGCAATTCCTGTGCCAAGTGACTCTCCATAAATGATTAAATCACTGTCACTCAAACCTTTATTTTTAAGCCAGTTAATTGCGCTTTTTCCATCCTCATATAAAGCATTTTCAGATGGTTTTCCTAAATTTCCACTAAATCCACGCCAAGCGATAATTAAAAAATTTACATCCATATTTTTAAAATGATTTAATTTATGAATTCTATTTTCTAGGCTTCCTGCATTTCCATGAAAATAAACAACAGTCTTAAATTTTTTCAAATCTTTTTTATGAAACCATCCTAAAAGGCTAATGTTATCTGCTGTTTGAATTTGAACTTTTTCTATTTCTACTTCTATTTTATCTCCTGAATAATTATTTTCTTGGGGATGATACATTAGATTTCTTTGAAATATAAAAAGATAAGCTAGTAAAATAAAATATATAACTAAGATCCAAAATACAATTTGCAAAATTAATTTCCTAGGTTTTGGTATCATAATTTTTCTTTGCTAAGTAAACTCCAACAAAAACAAGTGCGGTACCAATATAATGAAATGTTTCTAAATTTTCATCAAACAATATAAATCCATAAATTGCTGCATAGATAGTAAATACATACAAAGTAAAACCAGTAAGTGAAGCTCCTAAGCTTTCTTGAGCTTTTGTATATAAAGTAAATGCTATAATTCCTGGTGAAACGGCTGCAAATATAGTCCACAATAAAAAATCAGAATTAAATATAGTTTGTTCAAAATAAATTTCTTCTACCAAATAAAATGGAAATAAACTTACTGCACCAAAAAAAGATATCATAGAAAATCTAGTAAAAATCGATAATTGAGATTTCCAGTAAAATAAATAAATCGAATATAAGGCCCAGCCAATCGCAGCTGCCAACATCCATAAATCTCCAATAGTGAAATTTAAATTTAAAAGTAAATTTAAATCTCCTTTAATAATAATTGCTAAAACTCCAACTAAACATGAAATCAAACCAATAATTTTTAATAAATTAATTTTCTCTTTAAAAAATATTGCAGAAATCATAATTATAAAAATAGGAGATGAGGTATAAATAATTCCCATATTTGTAACAGTTGTCGTTTTACCCGCTAAAAAAGGAAAAGCCCCACAAACTCCACATCCCATTGCTCCTAGAAAAAATAATTTTGAGTATTCATTTTTAATAACTTTGAAATTTTTTTTTAATGATGAATATGTGAAAGGTAAGAGAATTAAAAATACAAACGTCCACCTCCAAAAAGCTAATGAAATTGGGGGCACAAACTCAACACCACCTCTAGCAACAATTAAATTAGATGCCATAAATATTGGTTGAATAAATAAAAGAGATAAAGCTAATAAATTTTTATTTTGATTAGACAATTGTATATTAAGAAAAATTATTTTTTATCGAAAAACGCTTCGTAAACCATCATAAAAATTGCTCCACCCATCAAAATATAAACAGGAAGAACATCAAAAAATCCAATCATAGATGATCTAGTCAACGTTGTTGCAAGTCCTATTAAAAAAGCAATTGCAAGAAGAGAACCTAAAAATGTTGTAAATTTTTGCATTTAATTATTACATTCCTTTTCTAACCAATTAGCAACACCTAAAAATCTTTGATCATCATATTTTGCACCAATTAATTGTACACCTAAAGGTAAATTGTTTTCACCTTGAAGTATAGGTAATGATATACAAGGTGTACCTAAATAAGACCAGACCTTGTTAAATTCTGCTGTTCCTGTGCTTTTTAAACCTTTCAGTGCTACTCCGGGACTAGATGGAGATAAAACTCCATGATAATCCTCAAAAACTTCCTTATAAGATTCATAACTTCTTTTCATAAAATCTATAGCTTCTGCATATTCTTTTGCAGAATGTTTGTTACCTTTTGAAATTGCATCTTGCATATACTTAGATAATTTTTTCTTATATTTTTTATAATAGAGTGAAAAATTATTAGCTAAATCTGTCTCATGAATTATTTGATGGTATTTATGAATATCTTTAAAGTACGAAGGTGTATCAAAAACTTCGATATTATTTTTGAATGATTTTATAAAGTATTCAAATGCTTCTCTTGATTTTTTTCCAAGAAGCTTCCAATGATCAGTTTTGTAAAAAATAAATTTAGGATCAAACAAAGGTCCTTTTTTTGTTTCTGCTAACATTTCATCACTAGAGTAATGAACTGTTGCTGTATCATAATTATCTTTTTTGATTAAAATTTTAGCAAGGAGAGCAACATCTTCTACCGATCTTCCAAAAACACCAATGTGATCTAATTTTTCAGAGGTTTTTAGAACACCATTTCTACTAATCAAACCATAACTAGGCTTATAACCAACAACTCCACAATAAGATGCAGGTCTTATAACTGAACCTCCTGTTTGTGATCCAATTGCAAGCGGAGCCATAAAAGAAGCTACTGCTGCTGCAGATCCACTAGATGATCCACCTGGGGTTCTAGAATAATCATGAGGATTTGTAGTTTTTGAAGGACCTAAAAATGCCAATTCCGATGTTGCTGTTTTACCCATTATAATTGCTCCAGCAGATATTAATAGATCAACTATTTCAGCATTTTGAGAATATGATTTCCCTTTTCTTATTGATGTTCCACATTCTGTAGGCATATCAACAGTTCCAACAATATCTTTTACCGCAACTGGTATTCCATGAAGTGGGCCGAGTGGTTTACCTGATTTCCTATGTTCATCAGCCTCTGATGCCTTTTCTAGTAAAAGTTTTTTATCTAAATGCGCCCATGCTTTTACGTCTTTTTCAAATTTATTTACTCTGTCTATATAAATTTTACATAACTCTACTGATGTAATTTGTGCTTCTTTAATTTTTACAGCAAGTTCTTCAACTTTTAATGAAAAAACATCTGTCATTTTCTTTTATTGTGCAAATAAAATTTCCGGTAACCAAAGCGCTATTCCTGGGAACATATACATTAAAAACATCGCAAATATTACAATTGCTAAAAATGGCATTATTCCTCTGAATATATCCATAAGTTCAACATTAGATTTTTGAACTCCTTTTAAATAATAAGCCGACATAGCCATGGGTGGGGTTAAAAATGATGTTTGTAAATTTAAAGCAATTAACATTGCAAAGAAATATGGATTAACACCAAATACTTCTAACAAGGGTAAAAATATTGGAACAAAAATAATCAAAATTTCAGTCCATTCTAAAGGCCATCCTAGAAGAAAAATAATTATTTGAGTGATAATTAAAAACTGCCAAGTCGTAATATTTATAGAAGTAAAGAAGTGTTCAAAAACCTCGTGTCCCCCCAAATAAGAAAACACCGATGAAAAAGTCCAGGAACCAATAAACAACCACATGATCATTGCAGTTGTTTTAGCTGTTAAAAAAACAGACTCTTTAAAGTTTTGCCATTTAAGTGTTTTATAAAACCAAGATAAAAGTATTGCCCCAAAAGCTCCTGCTGCAGCTGCTTCTGCTGGAGTTGCAATACCTGCCAAAATAGTACCTAATACAAGCATAATTAAACCAAACAGTGGAACAAAAGAAACCAAAACTTCTTTTAAAATTTCACCAGTTGGTGGAATATCTTCTTTTGGAGGTCTAGGTGCAATAGATGGATTTAACCACGCTCTAAATACTGCATATGCAATGTAAAGACCTGCTAAAAGTAGACCTGGAAATATCGCTGCTGCAAAAAGTCTTAATGGTGATAGTTGGGCTATTACTGAATAAACAATAAGCATAATACTCGGTGGAATTAAAATTCCTAAACATCCACCAGCGCAAATAATTCCTGACGCAAATTTTTTATCATAACCTGCTTTAACCATTGCAGGCCATGCTAACAGTCCCATCAAAGTTACAACAGCACCAATAATTCCTGTAGCTGTCGAAAATAATGTACAAGTAATTAGTGCAGCTACCGCCATTGAAGCTGGAAGTCTATGTGCGGCCAATCTAATCGCAAAAAATAGTTTAGCTACGATCCCTGCTCTTTCAACTAGATATCCCATGAATAAAAATAAAGGCACAGCCGTAAGAACGTTGTTGTCCATAACAGTATAAGTATTTTGAACAAACAATTGGAATATACGATTATCGAAAATGTGCTCCATCATTGTTGCATCGTAATAAGCAAAATATCCAAAGCCTATTCCCATAGCCATTAAAGTGAAAGCAATCGGGAAACCTAAAAGAACTGCAAACAAAAACATACCCATCATTAAAATTGCAATTTCTGGATTTGTTAAACTAAATAACATTTTTTTTGTCCTCTTCTTGAGCTGTTCTCATTAAAACTTGTTCTGTTTCTTCAGCAACGACCATTCGTGCTGGCCATTGTCCTGTTTGAATACATATAATAGATCTAAATACTTCACTGATGCCTTGAATAATTAATAAAACACCTGCAGCTGGTATCATCGATTTAACCATATAAATTTGGATTTGAGCTGGACTACTCCAACTAGTCTCTTTTATTTTCCAAGCAAGCGCAGCATATTCATATCCATAAAAAGCTAACGCGATCACACCTGGAAAAAAGAAAATAAAGTATAAAACTAAATCAATCCAAGCCTGAGTTTTTTGACTAAATAATCTGTAAATAACGTCACCTCTAACATGTGATTCTGTAGCTAAACAATATGCGCCTGACATCATTAAAATTGCACCATACATCTGCATACTAAAATCAAAGTTCCAAAGTGTAGGTGAATTAAAAACATAAGCCATAACTACTTCATAAACAGTTCCTCCCATTAAAACTACTATGCACCAAGAAAAAGCTTTCCCCATTGATGTGCTGAGAGTATCTGCAAATTGTATAAATGACTTCATATCAAAGAAATATATTAAAATACGTGTAAAAAAAAGGGGGTTTTTAAACCCCCTTTTAAATTTATTTTAAAGTTAATTAGATTTTAACTTTTTCGATTGGACCAAACTCATTTTCATAAGCTAATTTGTAGTTCGGTTGATTCATCAACAGATACTTCATAGTTCTCTTAGCGTATGCTTTTTGTGAGTCTACTACTTTTTTGAAGAAAGCATCTTTAGCAGAAAACTCTCCTACAACTTTATCCCAACCTTTTAATTGTTCTGCTAGGATAGCATCAGACGTTTGGTAAACATTAACCTTATGCTCATTCATCAACTTAGCAAGGTCAGTTGAATATCTAACCAATGCTTTAAAGTAGTTATCTGAGTTTGCAGCATAAGCAGCATTTCTCAAGATAGCTTGATGTTCAGGTGAAAGGCTGTTTAGTCTCTTAGTGTTCATAGGAATTTCAAACATTTCCTGAGATTGGTGGAAACTTCCTAAGTGATAGTGTTTAGAGACGTCTTGCATTCCAAACTGTGAGTCTGATGTTGGGTTGTTAAACTCAGCAGCATCAATCAAACCAGTTTTCATTGCTGGTTGGATTTCACCACCTGGTAACTGTCTTACAACCATTCCCATAGCAGTTAAAACGTTAGTCGCTAGACCAACAGTTCTATACTTCATACCTTTAACATCAGATACTTTAGTTACGTTCTTTTTGAACCAACCAAAAGGCTGTGCAGGCATTGGCATATGGAAGAAACCTGTGTAATTAAATCCTACACTTTTTACAGCTTCTTCATATAATGCTCTTCCTCCACCATACTCCATCCATCCCATAACTTCTTGAGATGACATTCCATATGAAGGACCTGTTCCAAAAAGAGATGCAGCAGGGTTTTTTCCGTACCAGTATGCTGTCACCCAGTGACCCATATCTACTACTCCGGAACTAACTGCTTGACCAATTTCAGAAGTTTTTACAACTGCTCCAACTGGTTGCACATCAATTTTTAATTTACCACCTGACATGTCACTAACCATTTTCGCATAGTCTGAAGCCATTTCGAAAAATATGTTAGCACCTGATGGCCAAGCAGCTTGCATTTTTAAAGTAACGTGACCGTCACCTAAAGCAATGTTTGGCATAGCCACTGCTGCTGCTGTTGCTGCACCAGTTGCTGCCGCTGCTTTGAAGAACTTTCTTCTTGAAGGAGTTTTAGAACTCTTCAAAGATTTCTTATTCTTAATCATTTATTCTCCTCTAGTTAATTAACTTGGCGAGCACTAAAACATATTTTTACATTAGAGTCTTTCTAAAAAGTGACCTAGAATGGGTTAAATAGGATTTTTTTACAATTATAAGTAGAATTTAAAACTTAAATTAATTTATTATTTTCGTAAATACAGCACTTTTCAGCTGGTATATGAAGTTTGATTTTTTCACCTGAAATTTCAGTTTCTCTATTAACCTTAGACTTAATTTCAAAATTATCCATTCTTGCAGTAATCAATTTGTAATTTCCAAAATCTTCAACTTTTTGAACATTTACATCAACAAGATTTTCACTTTGATTTTTTGCAATTTTAATAAACTCAGATCTAATTCCTAATTTTATATTTTTACTTTTTAAATTAGACAAATTTGTATTCGTCTTAATTATTGTATTATTTATTTTAACAGTATTTTCTGAAGTTGCTTCACTATCAAATAAATTCATAGCAGGAGAACCAATAAAGTAACCAACAAAAGTTGTATTTGGTCTTTCAAATAATTCTTTAGGTGAACCTGTTTGTACAACTTCTCCTTCGCTCATCACAATTATATTATCTGCAAATGTCATGGCTTCGTTTTGATCATGTGTTACATAAACTAAAGTTGTTTTGTATTGTTCGTTTATTTCTTTTAGGTTTCTTCTCAATCTAAATTTTAAATCAGGATCAATAACAGTCAAAGGCTCATCCATTAAAACTGCAGCAACATCTTCTCGTACCAAACCTCTTCCTAAAGATATTAATTGTTTTTGATCTGCTGTTAATTTTCGTGCAGGAGAGTTTAAAAAAGATTTTAAATTTAAAGTTTCTGCAACAGAATTAACTCTTTCATCTATTTTAGCTTTTGAAAAATCTCTACACTTTAATGGAAAAGCAAGATTTTCAAAAACTGTCATGGTGTTATAAATTACTGGAAACTGAAAAACTTGAGCAATATTTCTTTCTTCTGTTTTTAAATCTGTAACATCTTTATCATCAAATAATATTTTTCCAGCTGATGGTCTTACTAATCCAGAAACAATATTTAACATCGTTGTTTTTCCACATCCAGAAGGACCTAAGATTGCATATCTATTTCCATTCTCCCAAGTCATCGAAAATGGATTTAATGCATAAACTGGATTTGGATCATTTGGATTGTAAGAATGTGAGATATTACTTAAATCAATTTTAGCCATTGCTTCCTCCAAATGGTGAGGATGCTAATTTACCATCAGCAGCAAAGGCATAAGCTCTATCTATTTTAAAATCTATTTTAATCTTGTCATGAATTTTAAAATTCAAAACCTCTTCTATAGAAATAATAATTTTTATAGTTCCTCTTTTTAAATGGAGTAAAGTTTCAGAACCACTAATTTCAGCAAGCTCAACTTCAAATTCATGACCATTTTCATTAAGTTCAATATCTGAAGATCTTAAACCAATCTTTAGTCCGCTATCTGTTAACTTTGATAGATGATTGGGCGCTTTTATTTCAATACCTTCAAATCTTATTTGCTCATTAGATATTTCTGCTTCAATAATATTCATAGGTGGGTCGTTAGAAATTTCAGCAACTTTTAAAGAACTTGGGTTCTCAAATATTTCTTTTGCTGGACCTACTTGTAGCACTTTGCCTTCATCTAGAACAATTACTTCTCCATTTAATTCCATGGTTTCTCTTGGGTCTGTAGTAGAATAAATTAAGATAGTTTCATCAGCTAAACCTTTTGAAAACAAACTCTTAAATTCCTCTCTAAGCTGTTCTCTCAATTTGTAATCTAAATTAACTAAAGGCTCATCTAGCAATAATATTTTAGCATTTTTAACTAATGATCTTGCTAAAGAGACACGTTGTTGCTGACCACCAGATAGCTCCTGAATTTTTCTGTTTTCATAGCCAACTAACCCAACTGATTTTAAAGATTCCATTACTTTATTTTTGATTTCTTCATTATCGATTTTTCTTTGTCTCAAAGGAAACGCAATATTTTCAAATACATTTAAATGAGGATAATTAATAAATTGTTGATAAACCATAGCTACATTTCTTTGCCAAACTGGAACCTTTAAAAAATCCTTACCATCAAATTCGATAGCACCACTGTCTGGAGTTAAAAGTCCAGCTATAGTTTTTAATAAAGTTGTTTTACCTGATAAAGTTCTTCCAAGAATTGTGTACAAATTCCCCTCTTTAAAATTAAAAGACACTTCGTTTAGGTGATACTCTTCACTTGGTTTATATGTTAAGTTGTTACCAATTAAATTCATTATTTAATTGCTCCTGATAGATTTCCTTTAGATAGATATCTCTCAACTATGAAGGCTACTATAATTAATGGTGCAACTGAAACCAGAGCAGATGCTGACAAACTCCACCATGGAGTAACAGATGAGTTCAGCGCAACAATTTTAACTGGCAATAACTGTACTTCTGTGAAAGTTAAAATGAACGCAAAGAAAAAATCTATCCATCCAAAAATAATACAAAACATACCAGCAACAATTAACCCTGGTATTGAATTAGGTAGCACCACTTTTAAGAAAGCTTGATAAGGATTACATCCATCAATCAAAGCTGTTTCATCAATTTCTCTTGGAACTTTATTAAAGAAATCAACCATAATCCAAACTGCAATAGGCATCAGTAAAACAATATAAACTACAATCAATCCTATGAGGCTATCTAATAAATTAATTGAACTTAAAAATAAGAAAAATGGAATTGATAAAACAATTGGTGGCATAATTCTTTGAGAAATAAAGAAAAATGTAATGTCATTATTTTTTACAAAGCCTGCTTTAAAGGCGTATCTGGATAAAGCATAAGCTGACAATGTGCCAAGAATTATACTAATTAAACTTGCAGTACAGGTTACAAATAAACTATTGAAATAAGGTTCTACTATATCAACTCCACCTTTAGCTGGAGATTTTATCAAAACTTTCCAACCCTCTAAATTAGGTTCAAAGTCTACCCATGGTATATACGTAACTCCACCATTTACAGATTGAAAATCTTTAAACGATGTAGTTAAGGCCCAAAGAAAAGGAGCAACAACAAAGACTGCCCAAAAGACAATAAAAAAATATTTTAAAAATGTATAAAGCTTGCTCATAATTTATTCTTTTAAAAGTAATTTAGTTAAAACCTTTGCAATAATTGTTAAACTTATGATCATAATAATTAAGTAAGTAAAAGACATCGAAGCTGCGTATCCCATTTGAAACTCTCTTAATCCTTTAATAAAAATATAAAAACTTGACGTTTCTGTAGAGGTACCTGGCCCTCCTGATGTTAGTACATAAACGGTATCCATAATTTTTGATGCCTCAATTAATCTAATAATTATTGCACCAATTGATATAGGCGCCATTAGTGGGAAAGTTACATAAATAAATTTTCTTACTGGACTAGCTCCATCAATTGCAGCAGCCAAAAATGGTTCTTTAGGTAATGATAATAAACCTGCTAATAAAAGTAGAAACATAAATGGTGTCCACTGCCAAACCTCAACTATAATTACTGTAAATTTAGCTAAAGCTGGATCTGTTAGCCATTTCGGAGATAAACCAAAATTAGATAAAATATCATTAACTGGCCCCAAAGATTCATGAAAAAAAGTTCTCCAAATAACAGTCATGATAACCGGGGTTGTCATCATTGGGACTAAAAATAAAACTCTAAAAAATCTTTTAAATTTTATGTCTTTCCAAACCATATGTGCAAGAGCAAATCCAATCACATACTGCAGAATTACTGTTGTAACAGACAAAAAACTTAATCTAAAAAAAGATTCCCAAAATCTTGGGTCATCAGTAAAAAGTCGTATATAGTTTTCTATACCTATAAAATCCAAACCTGGATTATAACTATTCCATCCAGATAAACTTAGTCTAACTACAAAAATAATTGGAAAGATTAAAATTCCAATAAGTACAAATAGACCTGGAAACAAAAAGAAATATTTATGCTTAAAGTTCATTTATAAAGTTGGATTATATTATTTTTTTTATATGTGGCCATTTTAATAAATGGCCACATAATTTAAGTATTATTATAGTTGGTTATCTTCCATTTTAACACCAACAGCGTAGGCATCTCTTACTGCTTTTTTACCTACTCTGCTTACAATTGCTTCCCACTCTTTAGCAACTTCGTCTAATGCTTCTTGAGGAGACAATTGTCCTGCTAAAGCTTTAGAAGTTCCTGTAGCGACAGCACTTGTAAACTCAAATACACCTGGAACTCTTAGAGGGAAAACTCTATTTTGACTTTTCTCCATATCTAAAAGTGTTTGAGTGTAACTGTTAGCGATCTCTGGATCCCAACCCATACTATTAATATAAATATTAGGGTCGAAGTCAGAGTTTTTGAAAGGGTTAACACCAAATCTACCAATTGCTAAGTCAGCTTGGTGGTTTGCTCCGTTTGAGAAGAAGCAAAGATAATCAAATGCCATATCTTTTACTTTACTTTTCTTAGCAACACCAACTGCCCAACCCCAAACAATATAAGGAGCTTGGTTGTATTGGTTTTCCCAACTATTTGTAACTCTGTTCCAAACTTTGTTAGCACCTGGAAGAGGAGCTGCACCTACTTTATTTTTAATAGGGCTGTCATCTTGCATCGCTGCAATAAATGCATCATCCCATGAAAAACTAAATAAAGTTTGTCCACCACCAAATGATCCAATTTCATCACCTAGACCAAAGTTAGTTCCCCCTGGAGGAACATATTTAGTAGCCTCAACCCAATCAGTTAAAGCTTCAACGAAACCTGGATTATTAATGTTTGGTTTCATAGTTTCTAAATCAAAAAAGAAACCACCCGGAGTTCTTGGATTTTTAGCATATGCAACTGATCTGCTGAAAAAAGCTGCGAACATTAAGTCGTCTTTTTTCATAACTTCAGCTGAACCATATTCTAACTCACCATCTCCGTCCCAGTCCCAACCATTAAAGAATTTTGCCATCTCAGCATATTCTTTCCAAGTTGTTGGAACTTTTAGATCTTTTCCTGTTTCTGCTTTATATTTTTTTTGCATTTCAGGATTGTCAATGACGTCTTTTCTGTATTTTAGATAGTGTCTGTCACCATCAACTGGATACTGGTACATAGTTCCATCCCAAGATGATACACCCATATGAGATTTAGTTACGTCTTTCATCTCTGTTGAGTTCATATACTTCTTAGGAACTGGTGCTAAATATCTTTTCCAGTCATTGATAAAGTTAGAAAATCCAAACACAATATCGTAAGGTGCTTGTCCAGCTTGAAAAGGAACCATTGCTTTAGAATACAAATCACCTGCTGGTGTATGAGTAACTTCAACTTTAGCTCCAGTTAATTTTTCAAACTGTTCAGCATGAAGAGCTGTAGGCTCTCCCATTACTGGAATTGCGTGAGTATTTATTTTAAGAGTTTTTCCTTTGTAATTTTTCTTAGACATTTCCTCATAAGAACAATCACCTGGAATATCTCCTGTTGCCTTGATATGTGGAAATTGATCACTCCACTTATCAGCATATGCCATAGGGCTAAATATCATCATACTTGATATTACAGCCGTTAAGCAGGTTTTTATTATTTTCATTATCACCTCTCTTTTTTTTTTATGGAACTAAAACAGCTCGTCCCTTAACCTTACCATCGTTAAGATCATGAAGCGCTTTATTAGCATCGTCTAAACTATACTCCTGCATAGAGAGCTTAACTTTACCTCTGTCAGCTAACTCCATTAATTCATATAATTCAGACCACGTTCCCACTAAATTACCTACAATTGTTTTCTCAGAAATAATTAAATCAACTGCAAGTGATTTAATTTCTTCTCCATATCCAACTATGTAGTAAAAACCACCATTGGAAGTCATTTGAATTCCCATGGCAGTAGATCCTTTTTCACCTACGAAATCAATTACAGCTTCAGAACCTTTTCCTTTTGTTAGTTCTTGAACTTTTTCAATTTCGTTTCCATCAATTAAAACTCCGTGGTCACCACCAAGTTCCATTGCATGTTTCAATGCTGCTTCAGATTTTTCAACAATAATAATATCTGCTGCACACATAGCTTTTAAACATTGAATAGCGATGTGACCTAAACCTCCTGCACCAATAATTGTACAGCTCTGACCAGGCAGCAAATGTCTTGTTGCTTTTTTTACCACTCTATAAGCTGTAAGACCTGCATCTGAAAAAGGTGCAACATCTTTGGGCGCTAATACTTTTGGAAGTTTAATTAGATTTCTAACGCTAGTTTTTAATAGTTCAGCGTAGCCACCTTCTTTAATACTTAATCCAGGAAATGCGCCTGCTTCAGCATGCATATCATTACCTCTTCTACAATCTAAACAAGTTCCTCCTGTTCCAGAAATAAGTGGGTGTAATATTACAGGATCACCCTTTTTAAATTCAGTAACGTCTGAACCTACATCTTCTACCCAACCAGCATTTTCATGTCCCATTACGCATGGTAATAATTTTCCATCTGGATCTTGGATGTGTTTCCATACTCCTTCAATAATATGTAAATCAGTTCTGCAAACTCCTGCAGCACCAATTTTAACTATAACGTCTGACGCCTTTTCAATTTTAGGATCTGGCATCTCCTCACCTGTGACCCAGACCTTTTCTTTCATTTCAGGGTCATATTTATGCAAAACCTGTGCTTTCATTATTATCTCTCCTTTAATATTTCAGTAACACTATTAAAGTTCTGATATAGAATGGAGTCAACGGCATCTTTATATGTACAAAAAGTTAACAATTACAACCTGTGGTTGGTTGTTGTATCTAAAAAAACAAATAAACTTTTAAAATGTCAAACTTAAGTCACTCAAGCAGCGAACTTAGAAATATCCTACATAAAAGGAATATGAGCTCTTATGAGATGGGAAAAGATATTAATGAAAGTTGGTTGAGATGTATCAGTGAAGGCCTTGATCCGTTTAATGATCCTAAACAAAGTGTAATTTCATCAATCGAATTAAAAGAGATAAAAGAGCGAAATGAATCTATCAGAAGAATAATTATTCCTGAACTAGAACTTTTATATTCCCAAATAGCAGGAACAAATTTTATGGTGGCTTACTCAGATGAGAAAGGATTAGTCTTAGATACAATTTATGACAAATCTTGTTTACAAACTGACGTTGGTAAAACAGTAATACCAGGTTCAATTTGGGCAGAAAAAATTTGTGGAACAAACGGTCTTGGATTATCTGTTGAACTAAAAAAACCAACTATCGTTTCAGGTAAAGAACACTTTTTTACTGCTCACGAAAATATTTCGTGCTTTGCAAGTCCCATCATAAATTATGATGGTAAAATTATTGGTATTATTGATGCTTCAACAGACTCGATGTCCAGAGAACAACATACGCTAGCTTTAGTAAGACTTGCAACTAGAAGTATCGAAACAAAATTGTTTATTAAAAAGTTTGAAAACGAATTAATTATTTCTTTTCACCCAAGACAAGAATATTTAACTACAACTAGTGTTGGGATGCTGGCGATAAATGGGGATGGATTAATTGTGGGTGCAAACAACAATGCAAAAATTATGCTTAATGGACTAGTTGATTTAAAAAATGAAAATTTTAACAAAATTTTTACAAGTTCTTTTTCATCAATTGCATCAGATATCTTAAATAATAAAACTCTAAAGATAACAGATCATTTAGGTTCATCTGTTTTTGTTGTCAAAAGTCAAAATTTTAAAGAAAGTAAATTTATAGAAACTGGTAAACAAAACAAAACTTACGCTTGTAAAAATTGTGAGGATACAAAAATTAAAAGAGAAAAATGTATTCTAATTAGATCAACTTTTAGTGAGACTAATAATATTTCTGCAGCATCAAGAAAATTAGGTGTATCTAGAACTACAATTTATAAGCATCTAAATTAATTATTTTTTAATAAAAAATATAAATAAGAAATTAAAGATGTAACTAGCACAAAAGACATTGCTAATTGAAATGAAGCAATTTCAGAATAATTTAAACTTAATCCTAAATCTATAATAAGGCCGATTATCCATTGCAGAAAGAAGGCACCTATAAATATTAATAAATTATAGGAAGTTAGAGCCTTACCTGCATTAGATATTGAAAAAGCCATACCAACTGCTGGTTGGATTAAAGACAAAAATACAGCTGAAACTATAAATAATGCCCAATGAATTGACTCTGTATTTGGACCTAGATAAATAATTACACCCAATACCAATAAACTTAATGGTGAACCATATTTCAACAATCTGATTGCATCATGAACGTTCTTTGAAAATTTCGGAACAAAATAGCCCCATATTAAAAATGATAACAGCGTAAAAAAATAAATTAAAAATAAACCTTTTGCACTTTCTTCTGGTGTGTACCCAGAAACTTTTATCATCCAAGGACCAGCCCATAGTGTTTGGATAGCAAATAATCCTCCCGTACTAAAAAAACCCATCGGAATAACACTTTTGAAGAATTTATTTTGCCAAACAATACTCAATTTTGCATCATCACTTCTCTGATTACCTTTTGAAGTCCACTGAGGAATAAAAATAATTATCAAAATTATACAAACCAAAGTTATGAAAGCTAAAAGAAAAAATATATTTCTCCAACCGATGATAGGTAAGAAAAATTGAACTGGTAAACTTGATGACAACATACCAATTGCACCAACCATTAACATCCATGAGTTTGCACGTTGTTGAGTTTCATCTTGATACCAAATCCGATAAGCAGTCAAAGGCCCCATTAAACAAGCTCCAACACCAACTCCTATAATTATTCTAGATACTAAAAGAGTTAAAAAATTCTGAGCGAGAGCAAATATTAATAAACCAACAATGGTTAATGATAAAAAGTATGAAACAATTTTTCTTGGACCTCTCATGTCTAGCATATAACCTAATGGGATTTGTACACTTGCAAATCCAAGAAAATACCCGCCTCCTAATAATCCAAGCTCTCCTGCAGAAAGATTAAATTCATTTACTAATTCAGGTGAAATTGTTGCAGTTATTGCTCTTAAGAGAGTAGAAATAAAATACCCTAAAGCAAAAACTAAAAAAATAATAATAGCTTTTGATTTAGCTAGAACAGGTTTATTCATTAAAATTTAGTTAACTTTATTAACGCAATTACCAGTTCTAAAAAATTCTTCTATATTGTCTATCGCTAGATTTCCCATTGCAATTCTAGTATCTTTTGTAGCGCTTCCTAAATGAGGCAAAACAAAAACACTCGGGATTTTTAAATAACCAGGATTTAAGTTTGGTTCATTTTTATAAACATCTAATCCTGCTGCATAAATTTTTCTTCTATTCAATGCATCAATCAAAGCTTCATCATCAACTATATCACCTCGAGCAACATTTGTTATCACAGCACCTTTAGGGAAGAACTCAACTGTCTCTTTATTTATTAGGTTTTCTGTTTCTTTTGTAGCTGGGCAACAGATAGATAAAACATCTGAAACTGAAAAAAGACTTTTTATACTGTCATGATAAATTGCACCCTGCTCTTTATCTTCACTTAATTTTGAACGATTATGATAATGAATAACCATGCCTAAAGATTTAGCAATATTTGCAATTTTTTGACCGATACGACCCATACCTAAAATTCCTAGTCTTGTTCCTGTTAACTGTTTTCCAATTAAATAATCTGCGGACCATTTCCATCCACCCTCTCTAGCAGACTCAATTCCTTCTGACGCTCTTCGACAAGCTCCTAATATAAGTAATATTCCTATCTCAGCTGTAGCATCTGACAAAACTTCTGGGGTATTAGTGACAGCAATACCTCTCTTTTTAGCAGCATCTAAATCAATGTTTCCAAAACCAACTGCAAAATTTGAAATTATTTTAATACTATCTGGAAGTTTATTTATTGTATCAGCATCTAATTTTTCAGTTAAAGATGATAAAATTCCATCACATCCTTCACTCATTTCAATAATTTTTGATTGTGAATAAAGTTCATCATTAGAATTAAATTTAGCTTCAAATAATTTTGATGCTTTATCTTCGCTCTCTCGGATCAGTCTTCTAGTAATTAAAATTTTTTTCATAAAACCCCTATTTTAAAATTTCAGGTTTGGGACCGCCTGTGTACCAATCCAAAACTTCAATTGTATGTAAAATTGGGACTTTAGTACCATGAGAAATTTGGGTAATACAACCAATATTTCCTGTTGAAATAAAATCAGGATTTAAACTTTCTATATTATTTACCTTATTTTTTAATAGTTGTTTTGCAATTTTTGATTGTAAAATATTATAAGTTCCAGCTGATCCACAACAAATATGTCCTTCAGGAATTTCCATTATTTCATTATCAGTCTTTTCAAGTAATGAAATTGGTTGTGAATGAACTTTTTGACCATGCTGCATTGAACATGCAGAGTGATAAGCAACTTTATATTTCTTTCCTTTTGATTTTATATTTAGTTTTAAACTTTCAAAAATATATTCTGAAATATCTCTGGTGAGATCTGATATGACTTTAGCTTTTTTACTTAACTCTTTGTCATCTCTAAAAATAAAACCATAATCTTTAATGGTAGTACCACAACCCGATGTATTAGATAAAATTGCATCTAAATTACCCTTTTGATGTTCTTCATACCAAGTATTTATGTTATTTTTGAAATCTTGGTGGGCATCTTCTTCTTTTCCAAGATGATGGTTTAAAGATCCACAGCAACGAATTTTTTTTGGCACCACAACCTCAACTCCATGTCGATTTAGTAATCTTATTGTGGCTTCATTAATTTGTGGCGAAATTTCTTTTTGAACACATCCAGTTAGCAGAGCAACTCTTGCGATTTTTTTCTTTCCTATAGCTTTATAAATTTCTTTATTAGGTAAAGTTTTTTTTGGAAAAGTAGTTGGCATTAATTCAATCATGTCTTTAATCTTTGTAGGCATTAAGAATTTAAATGGCATTACGAATTTAACAAAAAAACTTGAGAGTCTAAATACTTTAACATTTGGTAAAGTGATTGATAAAAAATATCTAATTAGTTTATCAAAAAAAGATCTCTCATAATTTTTTTCAATATATTTTTTTCCATGATCAATTAAATGCATATAATTTACACCGGCTGGACATGTGGTCATACAGCTGTAACAAGAAAGGCATCTATCTATATGTTTAACGACTTTTTCAGTTGGTTTCTTATTATTTTCCAACATATCTTTAATAAGGTAAATTCTTCCTCTTGGACCATCTAATTCATCTCCTAAAATTCCATAAGTTGGACATGTTGCGTTACACATTCCACAATGAACACATTTTTTAAATATTTTCTCAGAAGATTGATTATCTTTATCTTTGAGTTGTGTTTCTGAAAAATTTGTTTGCATTAAAAATCCTTATACATTTTACCTGGGTTAAATATTCCTTTTGGATCAAAGCTTTCCTTAATCTTTTTGGAAATCATTAGTTTAGTATCATCAATAGTGAATATTTTTTCTGAAAAATCAAACTCCTCTGATTTCTTGATTATTGTTACATATCCATTATTTTGAAGGATCATTTTTTTTACTTCTTTTAACTTATCATCATCTTTTCCAGGAACCTCTATCCAGAATAGTGATCCAGACCAATCTATAAAATACTTAAATTTATTTTTTATATTGTTCATTACTTTTTCACAGTTAGCTGGAGGTACAACTGCTCGAAGTAAATTATTTTTTGTCTCAGAAAATAATTGTAAACTATTTACACTTTTCCAAAAAAGAGGAGATTGATGAGGATCTAAATTAGAAGTTTTATATTTTTTTAAATTTAACTCATTTGAAATATCTTTAATTCGCTCTTTTATTGAATTTTTATCACCTTCAACTCTTAAAGCAAAAAATGAACCTTCTTGATCTAAATCATTAAATTTAAATGCTTTACTTTTATTTAAATCAAATTTTTTATTTTGTGGCTCGTCAGGAATAAAAACTGCACCTGAAATTTCGTTACTCGAGCTAAGCACCTTTTGAAATAATTCTGAGATAACCTTTGAATCATTTTCATAAATAACAATTGTATTTTGTGAAGGCTTCTTTGCTGAAATTTTTAAAGTTATTTCAGTTAATGCCACCAATGTTCCAAAGGATCCACTGACTAATTTAGATAAATCATAGCCTGTAACATTTTTTACAACAGTTCCACCTGATTTAATTATATCTCCTTTGCCATTTACACCTCTGAAACCTAAAACAAAATCTCTAACGCTGCCTGACTTAAATCTTCTAGATCCTGCAAAATTACAGGCAACACAACCACCTACAGTTCCTTTGCTTGATTTTCCATTTTTGATGTAACCAAAATCAGTTGGTTCAAAAGAAAGCTCTTGATTATTTTTTTCTAAAGCGGTCTCAACATCCTCAAGTAAAGTTCCTGGTTTTACTTTAATATAAAGTTCCTCTGGTAAATACTCGATTATTCCATTTAAACTTGATAAATCTAAACTTTTAGCAGCCTGGACATTGTAACCTATAAATTTTTTTGTATTTGCTCCATGAATATCAATTGGAAGTTTCTTTTTGTAAGCTTCTTTAATTATATTTGAAACTTCAAGTTCGCTTTTTGGTAACAAGTGATTAGAATCTTGGAAGATCTGGGAATTTTTCTTCTCCTCGGTGAACATGAACCCTTCCTTCCTCAGCACATTTTCTTAAAATTGGGTAAACTTTTCCAGGATTTAAGAGATTTTTTTCATCTAAACATTTTTTAATATTAAGCTGTTGCTGGATATCAATATCATTAAAAGCCTCACACATTAATTCTCTTTTTTCTATTCCAATTCCGTGCTCACCAGATAATGCACCTCCCATTCTCACACACGCCTTTAAAATTTCAGCCCCAAACTCTTCAGTTCTTCTCAACTGTTCTTTATCACTGCCGTCAAAAAGAATTAAAGGATGTAGATTTCCATCCCCTGCATGGAAACCATTTGCAACCCCTAAATTATATTTTTTTGATAATCTGCTTATTTCTTTAAGTATGACAGATAATTTTCCTCTAGGAATTGTTCCATCCATACAATAGTAATCTGGTGCCATTGCACCACAAGCTGGGAATGCAGCTTTTCTTCCAGACCAAAATCCTAATCTTTCTTTTTCTGATTTACTTAATTTAAAACTATTCGATTTATTTTTTTCAGCAATTTCTTTTATTTTTTTAAATAGTTCATCCACCTCAGACTTTGTCCCATCTAATTCAACAATCATTAACACTTCAGCATCCATTGGGTATCCTGCATGAACAAATTTTTCTGTTGCATCTATTAATGCTTTATCCATAATTTCCATTCCAGCCGGTACAATACCGTTGGAAATAATATCTGTTACGCAATTTCCTCCATCTTCAATTGTTGGAAAACCAATTAAAGCTGCTTTTACTGTTTGTGGATTTTTCAAAATTTTTACAGTTACTTCAGTAATTACCCCCAGTAATCCTTCTGAACCACATATTAATCCTAATAAATCATATCCCTCTTGATCTAAAGTTTTTCCACCTAATCTACAAATAGTCCCATCCATCATGACCATTTCAACACCCAGTATATTATTTGTTGTTGTTCCATATTTAAGTGAATGAACACCACCAGAGTTTTCAGCAACATTTCCACCTATAGAACAAGCTAGTTGGCTTGAAGGGTCTGGTGCATAATAATATCCTTTATGTTTAACTGCATGAGTTATAGACAAGTTAGTGACACCAGGTTGCGTAACAACACATTTATTTTCAAAATCGATATCTAAAATTTTATTAAATTTTCCTAAACCTAATATAATGGCATCATTTAATGGTAAGGCTCCACCAGAAAGACCAGTGCCTGCTCCTCGTGGAATAACTTTTATATTTTCTTGATGACAATATTTTAAAATTTCACTAACTTCCTCTGTGTTTTCAGGAAGCACTACTGCTAAAGGCAGATTCTTATATGCTGCTAATGCGTCTGTTTCATAGGGTTTAATCTCATCGAATTCACTTAAAACATTTTCTTTTAAAGTGAATTTTTTTAGATTTGATACAATAGTTTCTTTTTTACTTACTATTGACCTATCAACTTTTGGTAAAGCTATTTCAGACATAGCTTAACCTAGCATTTTTTTGATGTTTTCCAATGCGTTAGAAATGTTATCCTGTGATGCAGCAAAGCTAAATCTTACGTAATCTTTACATGTTTTTCCAAATGCTGTGCCTGGGACAATAGCAACACCAGCTTCATGCATAGCTTTTTTACAAAACTCAGACCCATCCATTCCAGTTCCTATAACTTTTGGAAATGCATAAAATGCTCCACCTGGTAAACTGCATTCTACTCCGGGAAGACTATTCAGTCCTTCATGAATTAATTTTCTTCTTTGAGTAAATTTTTCCATCATCAAATCAATTGAATCGTCTGGTCCATCTAACGCTGCTATTCCTGCAAATTGAGCCGCAGCGTTAACACAAGAAACACTATTGATTAGTAATTTATTAATATGTTCAATTAAATTTTCAGGCCAAAAACTCCAACCTAATCTCCAACCTGTCATTGAGTAAGCTTTACTCCAGCCTTCTAAAACAATTAGTCTTTCTCTTAACTCTGGATAATTAAAAAATGTTGGCATTTCTTTATTATCAAATATTTGTCTACTGTAAATTTCATCACTTAAGATAGTAACATGAGGATGTTTTTTTAAACCCTCTGCTAATTTATCAATTTCAGATTTCTCAACAAAACTTCCAGTGGGATTGTTAGGATTGATTATAATTAACAATCTAGTTTTCTCAGTTATTAAAGATAAAATCTTATCCGCACTAAATTTTAAATCTTTATCTTCTGTTAAATCATAAGGTACAGCTGTAGAGCCTGTATAATTAATCATAGACTCATAGATAGGAAAAGCTGGTGTTGGATGAATAATTTCTGCTCCTGGCTCACCAAAACACTGTATCGCATAATGCATTGTTGGTTTACCACCTGGCATTATGGTAATTCTTTCTGGATCTACTTCAGTGTTGTATCTTTTCTTGATCCATCTAGTTACTGCTTGTCTACACTCTAAAATTCCGTTTGAAAGTACATATCCATGGTGACCATCATCTAAAGCTTTTTTTGCAGCTTCAACTACATGTTTAGGTGTTTTAAAATCTGGTTGACCCAATCCAAGATGTATCATTGGGTTTCCTTGTGCTTCCAATTTTTTAGCTTCTGCTAAAACTGAAAAAGCACTTTCTGTTCCAAGTCTATTAAGTGATGCTGCTAGTTTCATAATAAAGTTGGAAAATATACATAAATTAAGTTGATTGTCTATTAAGATAAATTTTAATTTTCTTTATTTATCTTAACTTCTGTAGATTATTTTTGACGCGTCGAGATCTTTTACAGATTTACATCCCATCAAAATCATGTTTCTTCTAATTTCTTTTTGCATGTTCTCTAGCAATCTTTCAACACCTTTTTGCCCTCCAGCACCTAAGCTAAAAAGAAAAGCTTTTCCAAAACTACAAGCTGTTGCACCAGCAGCAAGAGCTTTTAAAACATGTGTTCCTCTTCTTACTCCACCATCTAGAATTATTTCTAATTTATCTCCTACCGCATCTGAAATTGCTTTAACTTGATCAAAAGGGGATCTCGATCCATCCAATTGTCTTCCACCATGATTAGATATCATTATTGCTGTACAACCTATATCAATTGCTCTCTTTGCATCTTCAACAGACATCACTCCTTTTAGTGCCATTGGTTTATTCCATTTTTTAATACAGTATTCTGCATCTTTCCAATTCATTGCAGGATCATATTGTTCATTAATATAATCCATTACTGATTTAGCTATGTTTGTTCCCTTATCAGTTTTGTTTTTGATATTTGCTAATTCAAATTTTTTGTTTGTAAAATATTTAAAAACCCAACCAGGTCTCATAGCAAAGCTTAATAAACTATCTAAGGTAAATTTAGGTGGGGTAGTAAAACCTGTTCTATGATCTCTTTCTCTATTACCTGCAACTAATGTATCAACGGTAATGCACATACCATCAAAATTTGCTCTACTACATCTATCTATTAAATCATCAGTGATTGATTTATCCTTATGAATATAAAGTTGAAAAAGTTTTGGACCACTAGAAACATTTGCAACTTCTTCGATTGAAAATGATGCCATCGTAGACATGCTATAAATCGTATTAAATTTTTCTGCTGCCCTAGCTGAAGCTTTATCGCCTTCTGGATCATACAAGCTTTGCATTGCTGTAGGAGACAAAAATAATGGCATATCAATTTTTCTCCCAAAAACTGTTGTGGATAAATCTGGTTCTCCAACACTATTCAAAATATTAGGAACTAAATCACAGTCGTTAAACGAAGCTGTATTTCTGTTTAAAGTTATCTCATCATCAGCACCTCCATCAATATAATGAAATATTGGAGCTGGTAATTTTTTTTTGGCTAATTTTCTAAAGTCATCAAAATTATAGCAATCATTTAAATTCATAAGAGTTTACTTAGAAGCTTTTAAAGAAATTAAACATATAACTATTTGCCCCAGGATTTTTACTTCCTAAACTTGCATTAGATATATGATTATATGAAAAACCAAATTGACTGCTCTCAGACATATCTAAAGAAATCTGTAATTCAGACTTAAATTCTAAGACGTGACCAAGATCTTTTCCATCACCTTCGTGATACAATCCTGGTGTAAAACTTGGATTAAAATTTAAAGATCCTATTTTATATTGTGCCTCTACTCCTGTGTAAACATAAGCTGCATTATCTGCAGTAATAAGAGCGCCTGTAATAGGTGATAAATTTCCCAAAAAAGTATCTCTGTTTAGGTTTTCATTTTGATGTTGAAAACCTATTAAAGTTGATTTTTTTCCATCATCACTAAAATCAAACATCCCTGTGTAAATATTAAACTCAGTATTTAAATCTCTGTTTTTGATTTCTTCTGCATTTAATGAAATCGTAAATGTTAGAAATGAAAATAAAATTAGTATTTTTTTTAGATACATTTTGGATTAATTTTTAAATTTCAGTTTTTTAAAGATTATTGCACCTCCAAGTAAAAATATCAATATTGGCAATATCCAAAGAATATAAGTGTTTTTATTTAAGCCGGGGTCATACAAAATCCACTCACCATATTTTTCCTTAAAAAAATCATAAATTTCATTTTCAGATAATCCTTCTTCAAGTTTTTTATCAACTAAAATTTTCATGCTATTTGCGAAATCAGAGTCTGAGTCGTATACTGATTGACCCTGACAAATTAAACATCTTAAATTTTTGGTAATGTTATTTCTTTCAAGCTGATCATCAGCAAATAATAAATTTGGGATTAATAATAAAATAATTAAAATAATTTTTAAAATTTTCATTTTATAATTGAGTTAATTTCGTTAATTAATTCTTCATTTAATGGTCCAATGTATTTTGCAACTATTTTGTTTTTATGTATCAAAAAAGTTTCTGGCACACCGTATGCTCCCCACTCTATTGAAATTGTACCGTCTTCATCTAATATTATTGTTTCGTATGGATTTCCCAATTTTGTTAGAAAATTTTGAGCATTATTAAAATTATCTTTATAATTTAATCCAATTAAAGTTACTTTATTGTTTTCACTTAATCTCATTAAATAAGAATGTTCTTGTCTACAAGGTACACACCACGAGGCCCATATGTTTAATATATAAAATTTATTTGAATTAAATATTTCTAATGAATTAACTTTTTCTTTGCTATCAAAGTTAATACTAGAAAAAATTGGAATATCTTTTTTTATTTCTGACTTAGGAGTGTAAATGTTTGTTTCTTGCAAACCTTTATAAAATATTAAAAAAATAATTATAAAACTTATTATTATTATTGAAGGTATTAATTTATCTTTCATATTTTCTTTTTGAAAAAACTTAATATTCCACCCATACTTAATAATAACACTGATACCCATATCCAAAGCATGAAAGGTTTGTCTTGATATCTAACGTTAAAATATTCCTGATTTTGTACTAAGTTTATGACAATAAATTTATCTTTCATCAGAGTGGTTTTGATATCAGCTTCACTAGTTACTATATTTGGCTGATTATAAATTCTTAACTCTGGAGACATTTTATTAATTTTTCCATTTGAAGAAATTATTTTAAAATCTGCTACCACTGAACTATAATTTTTTTCGTCTCTCTGCTTTACTTCTTCAAGTTTAATTTTAATTTTTGAATTTTCATAACTTTCACCAATTTTAAGATTGGTTATTACTTCGCTAGAAAGTAAATTATTAAATAAAATACTTAAAATTAATAAGCTAAAACCAAAGTGAGCAATATTTTGAGAAATGTTTTTAAATTTTTTTGTAAAAAAATCCCTTACAGTAATAAAAAACAAATAAAATGCGCTTGATATTAAAATAGTGTTTACAAGTAAATTTTTATCAAAATTCTTAACAACTAAATAAGATATTAAAATAGATATAAATAATAAGAATATAAGAATTTTTTTACTTTCAAAGTTAGATTTAATCCATTTCAATTGAGGTCCAATTGCCATAGCAAATAAAAATGGAATTAAGAAAGGGATAATTAGTTTATGGTAAAACGGTGGACCGACCGATATCTTTTCTGAAGAAATTACATCTAAAAAAATTGGATATACTGTACCAATTAAAACTACAGATAAAAAATACATCATAAACCAATTATTCAATATAATTGCACTTTCTTTACTCAACCAAAAAAGATTTATTGAATTTTTTTGGTCCTCTTTATGAAAAAAGAAAAAAATAAATAAAGAAATAAAAATTAGAACAAACAAAAATATTAATATGAATAGACCTCTTTCGGGGTCATTAGCAAAAGTATGAACTGAATTAAGGATACCTGATCTAACTAAGAAAGTTCCACACATACTAAGTGTGAATGTAGCTATAGATAATATTATAACCCAAGAAGTTAAAATCGATTTTTTCTCTAAAACCAATATACAATGTAATAATGTGGTTAATGCTAACCAAGGCATAAGAGATACATTTTCAACTGGATCCCAAAACCAAAATCCTCCCCATCCAAGTTCATAATATGCCCAAATAGAACCTAATAAAATTCCTAATGTCAAAAATATCCATGAAACTAAAGTCCATTGTTTTATATGAGTTGCCCAGCTTCCTGAAACCATTTTTAAAGTTGTTGCTGCTAATGCAGAGGAAAATATTATTGATGAACCAACATAGCCTAAATATAAAACAGGTGGATGAATTGCTAATGCGGGATCTTGCAAGATTGGATTTAAACCTAAACCTTCCTCAGGAATTGGGAACAAGTAATTAAATGGATTAGAAGTTTTTAATAAAAATATAAAAAAACCAATTATTATTATCTGCTGAAATATTGTTGTTAGAGTTTTATATTTTATTGATTGATTATTTGTCCTTAATAAAAAAATGAAAATGAATAATGTTAAAACCAACAACCACAATAACAAACTACCCTCATGGTTTCCCCAGGTTCCTGTAATTTTGTAAAATAAAGGTTTGGTGGTATGAGAATTATTAAATACAGTTTCATTACTAAAATCTGAAACTATAAAAGATAAAACTAAACCAAAAAAACTAATAACAACGAAAAATAATTGTAAAAATGAAAAAGATAATATTTTAGTATCTAAAATTTCTGAATTTCTAAAATTTTGAACTGAAAAATAAATCAAAATTGAACCACTAATCAATCCTAAAATTAGTGAATAGTATCCAACAACACTATAAATCAATTAATTTTCCTCCAATGCAGCTTTAACCTCTGGGGGCATATAATTTTCATCATGCTTTGCTAAAATTTTTGTTGCTGAAAAGAAATTTCTGTCTTTCAAAACACCTTCAGCTACAACTCCTTTTCCTTCTTCAAATAAATTTGGAACAGCACCTGAATAAGTAACATTAATCTCATTTTTAAAGTCTGTAATTATAAAATTCACTTCATTAGAATTCATACTAATAGAATTTTGTTTAACCATCCCACCTACTCTAATTTTGCTATTTGTCAGCTCAGTTAATGACTTAATCTCTGAAGGAGATTGAAAATAAACAACGTTTTCCTCTAAAGATTTTAGAACTAAAAAAACAGTTAATATTAAAATTAGTAAAATAGTCGAAACAAACAGAAATCTTAACTTAACTTTTCGACCATACATCGATCAAAAATTAGTTATTTGTTGCGTCAGCTAAAATTTCTTTATTTATTCTTTGTGATTTTGCAGAATTAGCTTGTTCAGTGTTAAGTGATCCAAATTTAGCAACGAATTTATTTTGTTCTTTAATAAATTGAACTTTTGTTACTAAATATAAACTTAGGAAACTTAATAAAGTAAAACCAAATGCAGATAACACGTATACTGCATATCCATTCATAAATAATAGTTCGTTAATCATAATCTATCTAAGCCTTTATTTTTAATTTTTATCAGTTCTGTATTATATTTCATCAAGAAAATTAACAACGAAAATAGAGCAAATGCCGCAGTCATTATCAATAAAGGATAAAGCATTGATGAATGGATTGAGCTTTTAGATAAGATATTTATTGAGGCAGGTTGGTGAAGTGTATTCCACCAATCAACCGAGTACTTAATTATTGGCACATTTATAATTCCAAGAATGGTAATAAAAGTTGAGATTTTAAAAACTTTGTCTTCATTTTCATAAATTCTCCAAGAGATTAGATATAAAGCATAAAACAGAGCTAAAATTAACATCGAAGTAATCCTCGCATCCCAAGCCCACCATGTGCCCCAAGTAGGTTTCCCCCAAATAGAACCTGTTACCAAAGCAATAATATTAAAAACAAAACCAGAGGGTGCTAGACTTTTGGATATTAAAAAAAAATTTTTGTTTTTAAAAATAAATCCTGAAATTGATAAAACAGTTATTGAAGAAAAAATTCCAAGAGAAATCCATGCCGCAGGAACATGAACATACATAATTCTAACAGCGTCACTCTGCTTGTAATCTTCTGGAGACAATATAAGTGCTTCAACTAATCCAACAGATAGGACAACAACAAATAAAAATAAAACATATTTTGGTGCTTTCGAGGTAATTTGAAAAATTTTATTTGGTTCTAAAAGTTTAAACATAGCTCTAATTTAAGGATTTATTCTAAAAATACTATTGTGAAAAATTATCTGATCAAGAATGAAGAGGGGGAGATAATAAAGAAAGATTAACTTTTAACACTCTTGATCAGAATATGAATATTTATAAAAAATTAGTGTGGCCTAGATTGGAAATAAATGTGTTTGAATAATGATAGCTAATTAGAAAGCTTGAAATAGCTTGAGCCTTTTTTGCCTGAAAAAATTTCTTCAATTAACGGATGTTTTATAGGCTCATCTGAATCGTCCATTAAAAGGTTTTGCTCAGAAACATAGGCTTCGTAAGTAATTTCATCATTTTCAGCAAGTAAATGATAAAAAGGCTGATCTTTTCTAGGTCTAACATTTTTTGGAATAGACTGATACCATTCCTCTGAATTATTAAACTCGAAATCCACATCATAAATGACACCTCTAAATTCGAAGTGCTTATGTTTTACAATGTCTCCAATTGAAAATTTAGCTTTCTGGATTGCCATGATAGTTAGTATGGGTATTTAAAAATAAAAATCAATGTAAAAAATATTAATGTTTTGTGATGTGGCAAATATGTTAATATCTTTTAAGTGAATAAATCTTTTTTAAAATTTGTTACTGATTTTGGACCTCTAGCAATATTTTTTTTCTATTATTACAACAGTGGAAAAAATTTATCAGTAGCAATTCCTCCCTTAATAGTTGCAACTATTATTGCATTAGCTGTTGTTTGGTTTTTTGAAAAAAAAATACCACCAATGCCTTTGTTAAGTGGAATTTTAATAACTTTTTTTGGAGGTCTGACTATCTACTTTAATGATCCAATATTTATTTATGTAAAACCAACAATAATAAACATCATGTTTGCATTGGCTTTATATTTTGGAAAATACTTTACGAAAGAACCGGTCCTTAAAAAAGTTATGGGTAAATCAATACCTTTATCAGATATCGGATGGGAAATTTTAAATCGAAGATGGATGTTTTTTTTCTTCGGTCTTGCGTTATTAAATGAATTTGTTTGGAGAACGCAAACTGAAGAATTTTGGGTTAATTTTAAAGTATGGGGAATGCTTCCAATAACAATAGTATTTACTGGATTTCAGGTACCTTTAATAAATAAACATAAAATAGATGCGTAATAATTTAAGATTAGTAGTAAACAATCCACATAATAAAATAGAGGAAAAACAATTTTTTGAAAAAGATGAGCTTAAAATTATTTTAGATCTTTATGCAAAAATGGTTTCCGAGGGCTCTTGGAAAGACTATGGTCTCAACATATCAAGCAAACAAGTTAGCTTTAGTGTATTTAGGAATGCAGCAGAAAATGCACTCTATAAAATCTGTAAAAACTTTAAGCCAAAAAATAAAAATTTAAAATACTTAATCATAGATACAAGCGGTAAGATTTTAAAAAATTCTTACGAACTTAAGTCTTTACTTAAAAATACTAATTGGAAGAAACTTCAAAAATAAATTATCGTCTTTGACCAAAAAGTCTTAACAACATTATAAACAGATTAATAAAGTCTAGGTATAATGTTAAAGCACCCATTACTGCTTTTTTTCCAACTATTTCACCAGAGTCACTTGCAACATACATGTTTTTAATTTTTTGAGTATCATAAGCTGTTAAACCTACGAAAATTAAAACACCTAAAATTGAAATTACGAAGTACATCATTGAAGATTTTAAGAAAATATTTACGATTGATGCAATAATTATACCAATTAATCCCATCATTAAAAATGATCCAAACTTTGTTAAATCTCTTTTAGTTGTATAACCATAAATGCTCATAGCTCCAAAAGTTGCTGAAGTTATAAAAAATACTCTAGTAACACTCAAGCCAGTATAAACTAATAAGATTGAAGACAATGAAAGACCCATTAAAGCTGCAAACACCCAGAATGTTGTTTGAGCTTTTGAAGCGCTCATCTTATTAATTCCAAAACTCATATAAAAAACGATACCCAAAGGAGCTAACATTACTAACCATTTAAGACCTGATAAATAAATCGCATTCCCCATTTGTGTTAATCCAACAATTGCACCTGATTGATCAGTTACGACTGACATCTTAAATGTTATTAGTGCAATGATCCCTGTTAACAACACACCTGTTGCCATATAGTTATAAACTTTTAACATGTAGGCTCTTAAGCCTTCATCCATTACTGCAGCAGTTTGTTGCGCAGCTTTCGCTCTGTTTAATATTCCGTTTTTATCAAATTCCATAATATGCTACATATAATAGTCTTTTAATAATTATTCAAGACACCTTGAGGGATTAATAAAAAGTTAACATAAAACATTAATGAATTACAAAAAATTGGGAAATACCGATCTTGACGTGAGTACAATTTGTCTCGGTACAATGACTTGGGGAGAACAAAATACTCAAGATGAAGCATTTGAACAAATGGACTTTGCTCTGAGCAATGGAGTAAATTTTTGGGATACTGCTGAATTGTATGCAGTTCCTCCTCGTAAGGAAACTTATGGGGATACTGAGGAAATAATTGGTAATTGGTTTGAAAAAACAAAAAAAAGAAAAGAAGTTATTCTAGCTACAAAAGTTGCTGGTCCAGCAAGAGATTATTTAAGAAATGGAGAAAACAGTTTTACAGGTCCAAACTTAGAGTCTGCTTTAAACAATAGTCTTAAAAGACTTAAAACAGATTATATTGATTTATATCAACTTCATTGGCCAGAAAGAAATGTAAATAATTTTGGAAGACTTGGTTATGTTCATAAAGAAAATGATTGGAATCAATTTGAAGATGTTCTTGGGGAATTAGATAAATATATTAAAGCTGGAAAAATAAGATATGTAGGATTATCAAATGAAACTCCTTGGGGGGCATTAAATTATCTGCAGTTATCAAAAGATAAAAATTTACCAAGGATGATGTCTATTCAAAATCCATACAGTTTGCTAAATAGATCTTATGAGGTTGGATTAGCCGAGGTTTCAATTAGAGAAAAAATTGGATGCCTTGCCTATTCACCTTTAGCAAGTGGATATTTAACAGGAAAGTACAGAAATAAGAATTTTCCTAAAGGATCAAGAATGGAAAGAGATTTTGATTTTTGGACAAGATATAGAAAACCAAACACAGAGGCTGCTGTAGAACTTTATTTTAAAATCTGCAAAAAACACAATTTAAATATGACTCAAATGTCTATTAAATTCTGTGAAATCCAAGAATTTATGACAAGTGTTATTATAGGTGCAACTACAATGGAGCAGTTGAAATCAGATATAGAAAGTGTAAATGTAAATTTATCTGATGATGTCATTGAAGAAATCAATCAAGTTCAAACAATTTATCCAAACCCATGTCCTTAATTAAAAAAATAATAATTTTATCAACTGTATTTATCTTAGGTTCAAATCATCTATTTGCTCAGGAAGTAAAAAAAATTGGTAAATATAAAGATTGGGAGGCCATGGTGGCATACGAACCTGATGGCAAAGTATGTTTTGCTCAATCAGCACCTGTGCTTCAAGCACCAAAATCAAACAAAAGAGATGCAAAATTATTTGTAACTTTTAGACCAGAGGAAAATATTTCAAATGAAGTAAGTGTTACACCTGGATATGAATTTAATAACAAGAATTCTGTTATTGCAGCATCTGGAAAAAGTAAATTTAAATTTGATATCATGCAACAAGGATTTGCATGGATTGCTGATAATAAAATTGAAATTAAAATGATTAAAAGAATGAAAAAAGGATCAAGAATAATGATTACTGGTTACAATCAAAATGGATCTCAGACAATTGATCATTATTCTTTGCTTGGATTTACCAAAGCTTACAATGCATCAAAAAAAGCTTGTACATAATTAAATGAAATCAAAAAATAAAATTGTGCTTGCATACTCAGGCGGTTTAGACACGTCCATAATTTTAAAATGGCTTCAAGAAAATTATAACGCTGAAGTAATTTGTTACACTGCTGATGTTGGTCAAGAAATTGATAGAAAAAAAATTTATAAAAATGCAAAAAAATTTGGTGTAAAAAATATTATTATCCAAGATTTAAAAGATACTTTTGTAAAAGATTACGTTTATCCAATGATTAGAGGACATGCAATTTATGAAGGGGTGTATCTTTTGGGAACTTCTATTGCTAGGCCACTGATTGCAAAAGACCAAATAAGAGTTGCTAAAAAATTTAAAGCAAATGCAGTTTCACATGGTGCTACAGGAAAAGGAAACGACCAAGTAAGATTTGAATTAGGCTATCATTACTTTGGACCAAAAATAAAAATTATTGCTCCGTGGAGAATTTGGAAATTAAAATCAAGAACTGATTTAATTAACTATGCGAAAAAACATGGGATACCAATACCAAAAGATAAAAAAGGTGCTCCACCTTTTTCAGTAGATGATAATTTATTTCATACATCAACCGAAGGGAAAGTATTAGAAAATCCAAAAAATTCTGCGCCAGAATTTATTTTCCAAAGAACAATTTCTCCTGAGAGAGCTCCAAACAAGCCTTCATTTATTACCATCAATTTTAAAAATGGAGATCCCTTTGCAATTAATGGAAAAAAAATGTCTCCTTCAAAACTATTAGAAAAATTGAACAACATTGCTGGAAAAAATGGAATAGGAAGAGTTGATTTAGTTGAAAATAGATTTATTGGAATAAAATCTCGTGGAGTATACGAAACACCAGGTGGAACTTTGTTAATTCATGCGCATAGAGCAATCGAGTCCGTAACTCTAGATAAAGAAACAATGCACAAAAAAGATCAAATTATGCCAAGATATGCAGAGCTAATTTATAATGGTTATTGGTATTCAAAAGAAAGATTTAAACTTCAAAAAATTGTAGATCTTAAAAGAAACAAAGTTAATGGCTCAGTAAAACTTAAACTTTATAAAGGAAATGTAATAATAGAGTCTCGAATTACAAATAGTTCAGCCTACTCTATGAAAAAAGTTTCCTTTGAAGAAAATAAAACATTTAACAAATCTAATGTTGAAAGATTTATTAATTTTCATAAGAAAAAACTTCGATCATAAATAAATGGAAATAAATATATTCGCAGACACCATTTGTGGATGGTGTTACATAGGTCATAAAAATTTAAATACAGTGATTAAAAAATTTCCAAACATAAAATTTGAAATTAAACATATACCTTTTCAATTAAACCCAGATATGCCTCTAGAGGGAATAGCTCGTGATAAATATCTTGAGATAAAATTTGGTGGGAAAAAATTCGCAGAACCTATGTATGAAAATATGAAATTAAAAGCAAAAGAGTCTGGAATGAATTTTAATTTAGATAAAATAAAAAAAACTCCTAATACAATTCTATCTCATTTGCTAATAATTTTGAGTGAAAGATTTAATATACAAAACCAGATAAAAGAAAAAATTTATCAATCCTATTTTATTGATGGTCTCGACATAGGAGATATTTATGTTTTAACCAATATTGCAAAACAACATGATATTTCTGAAGAGATCTTTAAAAATTTTATCAATGATAAAAATATTGAGGACGTAAATTCAAAAATATTAATTGCTAAAAGAAAGAATATAAGTGGTGTTCCGTTTTATGAGATAGGAAATGATTTTATATCAGGTGCTCAAAGTGTAACTCACTTAGAAAGTGCAATAAATTCAAACTTAAACCAAAATTAAGTCAATTTTTCCTTTGTTATAACTTTTTAAAACTATATGTTAAATAGGTGGACTCATTAAAAAACTGGATGAAAGATGCTGCAAACATTTTGTTTGATGATAGTAAAAACGATTTGAGAGCACTACCCAAAACAGTTAGACTTCAAATTCTTTTAGTTCTAAGTTTTATTTGGACTACAGTTTTTAGTTTATATATATTCTCATATACAACATTTGCATTTGGATGGGCTGGACTTTTTTTAGCTCACATAGGTTTAATATTTGCCGTCTATATGACTTTTAAACAATTTCATAGAGCAGAAGAGAAATCTGCAAGCGTTTTTCAAACAAAAAATTTTGATCCTTTTAAAATAATGGTGATTGTTTTTGTAGTTGTATTTATATTTATTTTTTCAAAAGGTATTGAAGTTCTAACAAGTCCAAATCCAAATTCATACTCAATTCCATATGATGGGCCATCAAAATCAGTTTTTGAAAAATGGCTTCCTTTTAGTAAGGACAAGTAATGGATAAGATAGCAAAAAATTTACAGTTAGCATTAATGGTCATAATTTTAATAAGTACAGTTATTGCTGTTGGAATTGAGATGAAAAATATGTTCTTAAATCAATCTGTAACATTAGCTGATCTATTATTAATGTTTCTTTATTTAGAAGTCCTAGCAATGGTAAGAGTGTTTTGGAACCAACAATCAATTAGTATTACCCTTCCGCTGCTTATTGCAATTACCGCGCTTGCGCGATTTATTATTTTACAAGGTAAAGAAATGGATCCAACTGCACTTGTTTATGAAGCGGTAGCGATTTTATTAATTGCTGGAGCAATTGTTGTCCTAAGATTAAGACATAGTGATAAATTAGGTCTGAAGAAAAAAAAATCAAATTAGATTTAAATGATATTTGAAACTTCGAGGGCAAAGGCCTTAAATCAATTAAACAATTTTATCGATAATGGTCTTGCAGAATACTCTAAATTAAGAAATTTTGATTTTGGTCCTGAAAAAAGAACTAATATATCTTGCTTATCTCCATACATAACTCATGGAATTGTTAATGAAAAAGAAGTTATCCAGAAAGCCCTAAGCAAATTTTCTTTTTCAAAAAATGAAAAATTTATTCAAGAAGTATTATGGAGAACTTATTGGAAAGGTTGGCTAGAGCTAAGACCAAATGTTTGGACAGATTATCTTATTGAATTAAACCAAATAAAAAATGAATTTCAAAATAATAAAAATTATCTCTCAGCAATTGAGGGGAAAACAGATATTAAATGCTTTAATGAGTGGGTTAACGAGCTAAAAGAAAATAATTATTTGCATAACCATACAAGAATGTGGTTTGCTAGTATTTGGATTTTTACCTTAGAACTACCTTGGCAATTAGGTGCGGAATTTTTTTTGCAAAATCTTTATGATGGAGACACGGCATCAAATACTCTGGGATGGCGATGGGTTGCAGGTGTTCAAACTCAAGGCAAACATTATCTTGCTAGTGAATGGAATATTAAAAAATTCACAAACAATAGATTTCAAAACATAAAATTAAATGAAAATGCTCCTCCAAAAATTTCAGAAAAATCTTATCAAATAATAAAACAAGATTTTAATAACCCACAAAATATTAAAGAAAAAAATCTTATAATTTTTGATAATAATCTATCTTTTGAAATCAGTGACTTTAAAGAAAACAACTTTAAGAAAATTTACTTAGTTTCCAACAAGAATGAAAATAGAGCTATAAAACTCAGTGAAAAATTAATGAAATTTAAATCACTGTTAATAGAAGACCAAGCACAAAGATTAAAAAATCAATCTATTGATTGTCAGGTAATTGATGTTAGCGAAATTACAAACATTGAAAATTGTTACGGTTTGTATCCAACAGTTGGTGAAAATTTAGACTACTTAAATTCAAATAATTTAAAGTTAGATTTTTTATATAGAAGCCTCGATCAGTTAGCTTGGCAATATTGTAATAAAGGTTTTTTTAACTTTAAAAATTATATTCCCAAAATTGTTTCAACCTTAAGTTAAAACCATCGAACCATACCTATAATTCCAGCAGTAGCATAAAAAAATTGCAGTAAGAGAATTCCTTTGTGGCCACCTCTGTAAGCCCAAATTCCAATCAAAATAGCTGACAAAAGTAATAAACAAAAACCAAAAAATTCTATCCCTATATTTAAAGCGACAAATAAAGAATACAGTATTGCTGTAATGACCCCTGCCCATTCAAAAATTTTATTATTCATAATTTTTATATATCTCTTCACGTTCACTTTTTTTCATACCCTTTGTTTTTTCAACAAATTGATTTCTTAATTCTCTTGTTTTAAAAATGTAAAAACAAACTGTATCTTTGCTGTGATAGATTGCTTTAAGTTCATCATCTATATCGTTTAGCTCTTTTGGTATTTCAGCCTTTATGCAAATCATAGAAGTTTTTTAAAATTATTATAAAGAATTGTAGAATAGTTATTCATATCTTTCATATTATCTCTTGCTGATTGATCAAACTTTTCTAAAGCACCATTACCAAGCTGATCCTCTAAAGCTTTCTTGTATTCTGGAACACATCCCCATTCATTGACTGTTGTATCTTTTATTTCTATGTGAAATTGAATTCCGTAAGCGTGGTTTTGATATTTAAATATTTGATATTTAGTAATCGGTGAGGAAGCCAATAAAGTTATATCATTATTGTTTTCTATTCCTTGAACCTCATAAGAATGCCATTGTAAACTTTTTATCTTATCAGGAAATTGTGAAAACAAATTATCGTTTTCCTTTTCTTTAGAAAAATCAATATCCATAATACCAATTTCTGCAGGATTTGATTTAACCACTTTACCACCCACTACCTCGCCCAATAATTGGCAACCCAAACAAAAACCTAAATAAGGTTTTTTCAAATCTACAACAAACTGTTTAATTTTTTTCTTCTCGTCAATTAACCATGGATATTCTTTTTCCATGTAGGTATCCATCGGTCCTCCCATACAAAACATTCCATCAAATTTACTAAGATCCTCTGGTATTTTTTCACCTTCGTCTAACTCTATTGTAGTTAAATTAAATCCATCATATAGCATTAAATCTTTAATGTAGCCTGGATCTTCTATTTTAATATGTTGTAGTACTATTATATTCACTAAGTTAGCTTAGCTTAGAACATTTCTTAGAACAATATTTTACTTTATCCCAATTCAACTTCCATTTTTTTCTCCAAGTAAATGGTCTTTTGCAAACTGGACAAATTTTTGTTGGTAAATTTTCTTTTTTCACTTACTAAAAAATAAATTTAATAATAATTAAAACAAATATTGAAGTTGCAATGCCACTCAAACCCATTGCTAAAGCAGCAAAAACACCAGCTGTTTTATTTTTACTCATTGCTCTTGCAGTGCCAATACCATGACTTGCTAATCCAAAACCAAAACCTCGAGCACTCATATCTTTGATTTTAAATAGATTCAGTGCAAATGTTCCAAGAGAGGCACCCATAATTCCTGTTATAATTGTGATAATTGCTGTTAGTGAAGGTATGCCTCCAATTAATTCTGAAATACCCATGGCTATAGGAGCAGTTACATTTCTTGGGATCATTGTTAGTATTATATCTTGATCTAGATTAAAAAATTTTGCTAAATAAAAAGTAACCAATATTGCAAACGGTATTCCTAAAAATATTGAAAAAATTATTGGTTTTATTTCTTTTATAATGAGATTCTTTCTCTCATATATTGGTATTGCCAGCGCTACGGTTGCTGGTCCTAGCATAAAATGAATAAATTTAGCTCCATTAAAATATCGATCATAAGAAACATCTAAGATCAATAATGCTGAAGAAACTATTAAAATGCTTATTGCAACAGGGTTAACAAGAGGATTAAGTTTAGATTTTCTATAAAGATAATCACCAACCAGATAAGCACCTAAAGTCAAAGTAATCCAAAATAAGGGTTCTGCCTGTAAATATACCCAAATTTTATAAAGCTTATCTTCTTTTAACATTATTTTTTTCTAAGTTGATTATTTTTTCCATAACATAAGCAACAAAAACTAAAGTGCTCAAAGTACCAATAATTATTATCGCTAAAATTTTAAATAAATTATCCCCTAAATAATTGATATGCATAACCACTCCAACTCCAATGGGAACAAATAGTAATGATAAATATTTAATAATTTGATGGCTTGTTTCTGAAACTTCTTTTTTTATTTTTCTAAATGGTGATGCATTTTTTATAAAAAAAATAAAAACCAATAATAAAAGTATTAATCCTATTACAGGCCCAGGAATATTAATTTCAAAAAATTTTTGAATAGCTTCTCCTAGAAGCTGAAAAAAAAATATTATAAATAAACTTCTTAACATTTTAAAGTGTCTGTTCTTTTATAAACTTTTCCGCCTCAGCAAGTATCATTTTTTTTCGGTCTAACTTCATTTTATCAAAAACTCTTACCATCATTGATAGACGAGGATTTTTTAAAAAGAATTTTCTGTTTCGATCTATAAATCTCCAGTAAAGACCATCCATGGTGTTACACCAATCACCTTTTTTAAAATCCATCATTTTCATAAAATAACTAGATCCACAAATATAAGGTTTGGTCGCAAAAATTCCTCCATCACTAAATAATCCCATTCCATAAACATTTGGAACCATTACCCAATCTGAAGAGTCTACGAACATTTCCATGAACCATTTGTAAACAATTGTTGGCTTAATTTCACAAAGGTTCATAATGTTTGATAAGATCATTAACCTTTCAATGTGATGTGACCAACCATGATTAACAGCATTTTTAATTGCATAATCCAAAGGTGGAAGACCAGTGGTTCCATCATACCAAGAACTTTTCATTTTTCTATTTTGTTTAAAAAAATTTCCAGTTTCCATTTTTTGAGAATAGGACTGATAAATTCCACGCATAAATTCTCGCCAACCAATTACCTGGCGAATGTAGCCCTCTAAAGAATTCATTCTAATTTTATTTTTTTTATGAAAATCTAAAATTTTTTGGATAACAAATTCAGGAGTAATTAAACCTAAATTTATATAGGGACTTAATGCACTGTGAAATAGAATATTATCTTTTTGATCAACTGCATCCTCATAATCACCAAAAAGATTAGATTTTTCTTTTATAAAAAAATTCAATAGCTTAACTACATCTTCATATTCCGTTGCAAACCAAAAATTATTTGTACTCCCAGGGTGATTTTTAAATTCCTTTTCAATAATAGGTTTTAATTTTTTTGTATGACTGGTTTCATTTATTTTTGGAAATTTAGGAATTGAAATATTTTTAGGTAATTTATTTCTGTTATCTTCATCAAAGCTCCATTTGCCCCCGATTGGATTATCATCTGAACCCATCAATATTCCAGATTTTTTTCTAACATCTTTGTAGAAGGTTGCCATAAAAGGTTTTTTTGATTTTGATAAATAATTTTTAAATTCAGCTCTTGAATTTAAAAACATAGGAGTTTGGATAACATTCCAGTGTATTTTTTCTTTTTTTAAAAATTGTGAAATTTTTTTTTCAAAAAATTTATCCTCTACTTCGAAACTAGAAATTTCTTTTATTTTTTTTTGTATAATTATTTTTTTTAATTTTTTTAAATAATCTTCATTAAATTCTTTATCTTCGATTTTAAAGTAATCTAATTTAAATTTGTTTTTTCTTAATCGGTCTGCATAAGAACGCATAGAAGATAGAAATAATAAAATTTTTTGTTTATGATGCTTTTCATATGTACATAAGCCCTTATCTTCAGCCATAAAGAATAAATGGTCTTTTTTGAAGCGGTCTATGTATTTTGTTGGAAATAATTGATTGCCAAGTATAAAAAATAACTTCATATTTAAATATAACTAATAAAATTTTTTATGTCAGAAAAATATCTTATTTTTGGTGCAACTGGCTCCATTGGATCCAGTTTAGCTGAACAATTAAAAAATTCAGGAAATGATATTCATTTAGTTGCAAGAAATGAAAGTGAACTTGCTCCAATTGTAGAAAAGCTTGGGTGTTCACACACTATCGCAGATGTTCTTGAAGAAGGTTTTGTAGAAAAAGTTAAATCAGATGTTTCTGAAATCAAAGGGCTGGCCTACTGTGTAGGATCTATAGATTTAAAACCTCTTAGAATGATTAATGAACAAGATTTTCAAAAGTGCATGAAACTTAATCTTTATTCTACTGTTGAAGCTATTAAGGGATATCAAGAAAGTTTAAAAAAAAATAAAGGTTCAATTGTAATGTTTTCAACTGTTGCTGCACAAAGAGGTTTTACCAATCATGCAATTATTGCATCAGCCAAGGCAGCTGTTGAAGGTCTGACTGTTTCTTTAGCTGCAGAATTTGCTCCAAACATTAGAGTAAATTGTGTGGCACCAAGCTTAACAAAATCTAAAATTGCTGAACCTATGTTAAAAAATGCTGCTTTAGCAGAAGGTATTGCAAAAGCTCATCCATTAAAAAGATTAGGGGAAGGAAAAGATTCAGCATCACTTGCTAAATTTTTACTTACAGAAGATAGTTCTTGGATCACTGGTCAAGTTATAGCTGTAGATGGCGGTAGATCTAAACTTTCATAAAGTGAAAAAATTTATTTTTATATTTTTTTTTATTTTAATTTCCACAACAGCAAATTCTAAAAATTATAATTTTGAAAAATTAGGGTCTTTTAGTGAACCATGGGGTTCAAGTTTCATTAGTGGTGAAGAATTAATTATTACAGAAAAAGGTGGCAAAATTAAAATAATAAACATTGTTTCAAAAAATATTTCTGAAGTTAAACATAATTTAAACTATTTTGTTCATGGTCAGGGTGGTCTTTTAGATATTATTTATAAAGATAAGAAATTATGGATTTCATATTCAGAAAATAGAGGAAACTGGAAAACCAGTACCTCAATTGCAAAAGCAGATCTAAATAAGAATTCTTTAAGTTTTAAAAATATATTTCAAGCAAATCCTCCTATTGAATCTGGATATCATTTTGGATCAAGACTTGCTATCAAAGAAAATTACTTATTTGCTTCTGCAGGTGAAAGGGGCATGAATATGATTGCTCAAGATCCAACTCAACATCCAGGAAGCATTATTAGAATAAATTTGGATGGAAGTATTCCAAAAGATAACCCTAAGTTTGAGGGTAAGCCAGATTGGCTTCCAGAGATATACCAGATTGGAGTTAGAAATCCTCAGGGTTTAACTTTTTCAGAATTTGATGGAAAAATTTATATGAGCAATCATGGAGCAAAGGGTGGTGATTGGTTTGGAGAAGCCAAAAAAGGAGAAAATTATGGTTGGAAAATTTTAGGTTGGGGAGGAACAAATTACTCAGGAACTAAAATTGGTCCAAAATGGAAACCAGGATTTACAAAAGCTATTCAATATTGGGTTCCATCAATCGCTGCAAGTGCTATTACAATTTATAAAGGTAAAGAATTTGAAGAATGGAATGGTCATGCATTAATTACTTCTCTTAAAGATAAATCTTTAAGAAAATTAATATTTTCAAACACATCTGAAATTCAAGAAGAAATTATTTTTAAAGATAAAATTGGGAGAATTAGAGACATACAAGTTCACCCTATTGATGGAAAAATTTACTTTTTAGCTGGAGATGATTTGTGGCTAATGGAAAAAAATAATTAATATAATGAAAGAGAAACCTTATCACCATTTATCAAATGGAACTTTTCGAAATCCTAAAGGTTCACCAGTTGTGATATCTAGATCGGGGAAATTTTCTTATAGAACTTTCAGTAAACTAAGAAAAAATATTAGTCTTAATTTTCCAAAAGAGCATATTGTCGAAAAAGAAAAAGTTAAATCTGATTTAGAAAAATACAAAAATGGTGATTACATTGCCTGGATTGGGCATGCTACTTATTTAATTAAATTAGGTAATACAACAATTATTACCGATCCCGTTTTTTCAAAAAATGCTGGTCCGTTAATATTTGGACCAAAAAGATTTACTAAACCTGCACTAGATCTGAATGAAATTCCAAAAACAGATTTGTTTTTATTAACTCACAATCATTATGATCATCAAGACATGTCAACTATCAAAAATTTTCCATACAAAAATGCAAAAGTATTAGTTCCACTTAACCTTGGAAAATATTTTAAGAATTATGAAGATGTAAATGAAATGGATTGGTATGATCACAAAAATATTAATAGTGATTTAAAAATAACCTTACTACCAGCAGTTCATTGGTCAAAAAGAAGTCTAACAGATACAAATAAAACTTTGTGGGGAAATTTTTTAATTGAATATAAAAATAGAAAAATTTTATTTGCTTGTGATACTGGTTATGGAAACATCTATAAAGAACTTGGAGAAAAATATGGTCCGATTGATCTTACTATGATCAACATTGGAGCATATAATTTTAAACCAATGTTTGACAAAACTATTTACCACACAACTCCAGAAGAAGCTTTAAATGTAGCAAAAGATCTTAAAAGCAAAAAAGTATTAGGAATGCATTGGGGGACTTTTGTTTTATCTTTAGAGCCAATTATGGAACCACCAATTCGATTTAAAGATAATGCAGAAAATTATGGATTTAAAAGAGAAGATGCAATTACATTTAATATTGGTGAGGTAAAATCCTTAAACGAATTATTATAACTACAATATAGTTATTCTATGCATAATTCTATTGCCTTTAAAAGGAGTAGCTTGATGAAGCATAGATCTATTATCCCATATAGCTAATTGGTTTTTTTCCCATTCTAAAGAATATTGAAATTTTTTTTTAATTTGATGTTTAAATAATTCTTTCTTAACTTTTTCAGAATTTTTTAATTTTGGAGAAAAACCTACAAGATGTCCGGGGCTACAATAAATTGTATTTTTAGAGTTTATCTTTTTAATAATTTTATGAGTAGACTTTAATTCTTTTATTTTTCTTCCCTTCTCTTTTACTCTTTCTCTTGTAGTAACTGAAATTGGTCCTTCAGAAGAGTACCTTCCCTTCACTTTGAGTAATTTATTTTTTATTGATTTAGGCAAATAATCATAAGCTAAGTATTGAGAGGAAAATTCAGTATTTGCTCTACCCTTTTTAGGAACTAGTTTAGAATAAAGCATTGTAAATCTAGGTGGTTTTTTTGTGTAAATTGAGTCTGTGTGAAACTGTTCTCCAAAACTAGGTCCCTTATCTGTTGCTTTTCTTTGAACGACAGTAATTTGTTTATATTTCTTACTTAATCCTTTTAGTCTTGGATATTTTGCTAATTTACCAAAATGTTTAGCGAACGCTATATAATGTGAAGAATTTAGTTTTTGTCTTCTAAAAAAAATCATACCATAAAGTTCGAGTGCTTTAAAAAAAAATTTAAAATCTTTTTTAGAAATTTTTTTAACATTACCGGTAATCTCTGCCCCAATATTTTTTTTATTGGGAATTATCTTAAACATGTCTAAATTTAATTATTTAGTAATTTACTTTTAGCTTTCTCAAACTCTTCTTGGGTAAGAGCTCCATTTTTATACAACTCATTTAATTTAGAAATTTCAGAACTTAGATCGTTACTATTTGAAGGTCTAATTACTGTTTCTGAATTTGATTCTGTTTCCTCAGTTTTATTGGGTCGATTATCAACTTTAGCCTTAAAACCCTTCATAATTGCAGAACCACCTAGGTAAAAAACAAATCCTAAAATTGGCACTGCTAAAGCAAAAAAAATAATTTTTTCCATTAATTAATCCTCATCCTCATCTCTCCAACCTTTTTCATACATCAAATATCCAGCTAAAATAACAGAAAAAACTCCAGCAATCATTCCAAAATCAAATCCAACTTGCTTATTATATAAATACCAACCCAATTGAGTAGCTCCAATTGGGACTGCAGTTAACAAAATCATTATAATTGCAATTCTGTATTCATATTTAGGTTTTTTCATCTAGAGCAGCTTATCAAATACAACAGTAATTTAATCAGTTTAAATATCCTTGAGACAATTAAACTTAGATAAAAAGTCTTTATTTTTGTGATCTTTTAAAACACTCGATTGTGTTTTTTAATAAACAAGCGATAGTCATTGGTCCTACACCACCTGGAACTGGAGTTAAGGCTTTTGCATTTTTTGAAACGTCTTCAAAATCAACATCTCCAACTATACCTTTATCAGTTTTATTGATACCAACATCAATTACTATTGCATCTTTTTTAACCCAATCTCCTTTTACAAGTTCAGGTATTCCAACTGCTGCAACAATAATATCAGCTTCTAAACATTCAGCTCTTAGATCTTTAGTTTTTGAGTGAGTAATTGTTACAGTGCAATTTTCTTTCAAGAGTAGTTGTGTCATTGGTTTTCCATTTAAATTTGATCTACCAACTACAACTGCTTTTTTTCCACTTAAATTTGGTTCAATTTTTTTAATTAACAAGTAACAGCCAAGAGGTGTACAAGGAACTGAGCTTTCATAACCCGATGAAAGATTTCCTACATTCATTGGATGAAAACCATCTACATCTTTAGAAGGATCAATGGCTTCAATAACTTTTTGTTTATCTATATGTTTTGGTAATGGTAATTGAACTAAAATACCCGAAACTGTTTCATCTTTATTTAGTTCTTCAATTTTTTCTAAAACAGTTTTTTCTTCAACACTATCTGGATATTTAATTACTTCTGATTTTAACCCTACCTCATTTGCTGATTTTTCTTTATTACGAACATAAATTTGACTTGGAGTAAGATCTCCAATTAATATCACAGTTAAACCAGGGACTTTATTATATTTGGATTTAAGTCCTGATACTTCTTGTTTTAATTCTTCTCTTAATTCAGCTGCAGCTTTTTTTCCGTCAATTAAAATCATTTTACTTTCTAAAATATAATTGGTGCAATGTAGAGCTTCATACACATTTCAATAAACCAAATCAATAGAAGAAGAATAATTGGTGAAATATCTAGTGATCCTAAATTAGGCAAAAAACGTCTAATTTTATTAAGAATTGGCTCAGTTAATTTATAAGTTAGCTCTAAAATTGTATAAACAAATCTGTTTTGAGTATTTAAAACATTAAATGCTATCAACCAACTTATTAATACATTGGCTATAACGACGTAAGAATAAAGTTTTAAAATTTGTAAAACTAAATAAAAAATAGCTATCATTTTTTCTCGATATAAATCGACTGACTTGGGAAAGCAAAAGAGGCCTCATTTTTTTCAACAATCTGTTTAATTTCAATTGCCAATCTCTCTTTAACTTCTAGTGAATTGCTCCAACTATTTGAATTCGTAAAACATCTTACCAATAAATCTATTGAACTATCAGAAAACTTCTCAATCCTAACAGCTACCCCGATTGATTGATTAAAGTCTTCACTGTTGTTTATATAACTTTCAATTTCCTCTCTTATTTTTTTTAATTGATCAATTGTAGAATCATACTGCAATGTAATTATCCATCTTATTCTCCAATTAGATGTTTCGCTAACATTAACCACAGCATTTTCCGCAAATTGAAAATTAGGAATAATAGCTAGAGATTTATCAAACTTTCTTATAGTTGTTGATCTAAAACCAATTTTTTCAACTGTACCTTCAATAATCCCATCAACTGAAATCCAATCTCCAATTTTAAATCTTTTTTCAATTAATACTAAAATTCCAGAAATTAAATTTTTAAATAAATCTTGTGCTCCAAGTGCAACAGCAACTCCAAACAAACCTAGACCAGCAATAATAGGTCCAATCTTAATTCCCCATAATTCAAGTACGGCAGCTAATCCTAAAATAAATATTAAAATCTTAAGTGATTTAATTATCCACCCTATGAGTTCTCTGGTTAAAAGTTTATCTAGTCCACTTAAGATATATGAAATTGGTTCTATAATTTGATGAATAACCCAAAAAATTAATATCGTAATTAACGTTCTATTAATTGTATCAACTACTTCTCTTCCCTCTATTGAAAAAGTCATGTAGTAACTTGCAATAAAAAAACCTAGTACAATAGGTAAAAATCTAGCTGGACCAATTAATGACTGAACAAAAGTGTCATCTAATTTGTTGGTTGTTCTTTTGGAAATAATTTCTAATTTTTTTATGATTAATTTACTAATTAATCCTCTAAAGACTAAAAAAAGTAAGAATATCCCTATTCCAATTAAAATTTGAAAAATATCAACACCAAGTATTCCTTTACTCCAAACAGATAAAAATATTTCAGAAAAATTATTTATTAATTCCATACCTAAATTTTATATAACAAAAACTCTTCTTCTCCAGGGTTAAAAAGAAATATCTTTTTCCATTTAATTTCATTCAATATTGACGAGGTTTTTTCACCTATACACATCAAGTTTGTATTCATCCAAAGGTTTTCTGTTTGATAGATTTTTATAAAATTTAAGAAACTAGAGGCGCTGTTTTGGGAATAAACATAAACAATATCTGGCATATTCTGCTTTAATTCGTTAACAAAATTTTCATTAAATTTTTCAGTATGATTTACTTTATAATTAATAATACGTTTAACAGCATACCCTTCTTTTAATAATTGTTGGTCTAAATCAGTTGTTATTATTTCACCACTTACATAAAGAAGTGGAATTTCTTTTAATTCATAATTTTGAAAAATTAGTTCTTTAAGGTTTGAAACATTCCCTTCTGCAGCAATTGTATTTTGAAATCCTAAACTTCTAGCTTTTTTTTCTGTAGCACTACCGACACAAAAACAAATTAATTTTTTATTTAAATTTTCTAAATTTAAATTTCTTACTGCATTCGAACTTGTAAAAATAACACCACCATAATCATCAGTGCTAATTTCTTCATGTTGAACTTTTTCAACATTTATTAATGGAAGATGAGAAACTTTATGATCTAAAGATTGAAACTTAACTATCATTTCCGAACAATCTTCAATAGGTCTAGTTAACAAAATATGCATTTTACTTTTTATATGAATTATTTGATTTAATTTTTAAAGCATTACCAACTTCCGTTCCAATTTCTTTAAACATATCAATATTACCAGATTTTTTTTCATAAAATATTTGAGAACCGTCTAATGAAAATAATTCAGCTTCAACAGTAATTTTGTCCCCTTCTATAATTGAATGAGCGCCTATTGCGGTTTCGCAGTCTCCTTCCAATACTTTTAAAATGTTTCTCTCTATATGGGCTCTCATGTAAGTATCTTTGTGATTAATTTTTTCTAAAACTTTTATAATGTCATTGTCATCTTCTCTACACTGTAAAGCGATAATACCTTGGCCTGCACTTGGAATAATTTGATCAGTCGAAAAAATTTCAGAAATTTCACTATCTAAATTTAAATATTTTATACCTGCATAAGATAAAACTATTGCATCATAAATGCCTTCCTTGAGCTTTTTGACTCTAGTATCTACATTTCCTCTTATCAATTTACAGTTAACATCTGATCTTAATTTTTTAATTTGAAATTCTCTTCTGTAAGATGAGGTGCCTACAATTGCATTTTCTTTTAGTTCATTAATTTTTTTTTTTTCATTAGTAATTAAAATTTCCCTTGGGTCTGTTCTTTCTAAAAATGTTTCTGTTCTAAGTCCTTTAGTTTCAATTGCTGGCATATCTTTTAATGCATGAACAGCAATATCAATCTTTTTTTCTTTAAGTTCAATTTCAATACTGCTCGAAAATAATCCTTTTCCACCAACTTCTGATAATCTTCGATCTTGTACCTGGTCACCCTTAGTTGTTATTGTTTTAATTATAACTTGCTCATAAGATAAATTTAAGGTTTGGATAATTTTATCTTTAGCTTTTTGTGCATAAAGCAATGCCAATTTACTTCCTCTTGAGCCAATGATAATTTTTCTATCCATGAATAAATTTATTTCTTACTTGTATTGAGATTGTACAATTATTAAAAACTATTTGAATGAGTAAAAAACCCTTAATTCTTGGAATAGAAACCAGCTGTGATGAAACTGCTGCATCTATATTAACTGAAAATGACAAAGGAATTCCAACAGTTTTATCCAATATTGTATCTAGTCAGGTTGATGTTCATAAAGAATTTGGAGGTGTAGTTCCAGAGCTAGCAGCAAGATCTCACATGGAAAAAATAGATTGGATTGTAGGTAAGGCAATTAGTGACAGTGGAAAGAAAATTGAAGAAATTGATGCTGTTGCTTCAACAGCTGGGCCTGGTTTAATTGTTTGCTTGTCAGTTGGATTAAGTTTTGGAAAAGCTTTTGCAAGTGCAATCAATAAACCTTTTATAGCCGTGAACCACCTTGAAGGTCATGCTTTAAGTCCTAAGTTAAATTCTGAATTAAATTATCCTTATTTATTATTATTAATATCTGGAGGGCATTCACAATATTTAAACGTACAAGGTCTTGGAAAATATAAAAGATTAGGAACAACAATTGATGACGCACTAGGTGAAGCTTTTGATAAAACAGCAAAACTATTAGGAATTGAATTTCCTGGTGGACCTCAAATTGAAGTATTAGCAAAAAAAGGGGATCCAGAAAAATATGCTTTACCAAAACCAATTTTTAACAAAGGTGGCTGCAATTTATCTTTTGCAGGATTAAAAACTGCTATTTTAAGAATAACAAAGTCTATCAAAACAGAACAAGAAAAATTTGATTTAGCTGCTTCTTTTCAAAAAACTATTGAAGAAATTTTATTTAAAAAAACTCAAATTGCTTTTGAAGAATTTGAAAAACAAAATAAATTGAATGAAAAAATTTTTGTAGTTGCTGGTGGTGTTGCTGCTAATAAAAAGATTAGATCTATGTTAATTGATTTATGCAAAAATAATAATTATAAAAGTATTTTTCCTCCAACAGAACTTTGTGGAGATAATGCTGCAATGATTGCAATGGTTGGATTAGAAAAATATAAATTAAACAAATTTGATAATCTAGATTATCCAGCAAAACCAAGATGGCCTCTAGATGAAAAAGCTGCTTTTTTAAAAGGTGCTGGAGTAAAATTATAATGAAGTACTGGTTATTAAAATCTGAACCAGATGTTTGGTCAATTGATCAACAAATTAAAGTAGGTAAAAAAGGTGCGCCTTGGGATGGTGTTAGAAATTATCAAGCAGCAAACAATTTAAAAAGCATGAAGAAAGGTGATTTATGTTTTTTTTACCATTCCAATATTGGAAAAGAGATAGTTGGAATTGTTAAAATAACCAAAGAACACTATTTAGATAAAACTGATAAGACTGGACGGTTTGTTGCCGTAACAGTCCAATTTAAAAATAAGTTTTCAAAACCAGTGACGCTTGAAAATATCAAAAAAAATAAGGATTTAAGGCATTTAGCGCTTATTAAACAAAGTAGGCTTTCAGTAATGCCAATTGATGATAAAAGCTGGAAAATCATAAATAACATGAGTAAACTTTAAAAAAAAAATTATCCCATGCCAAAAAAAAAGAAAAAAATTAAATCTAAAAAAACTAAGGTCAAAAAGAAAAGCACAGTTAAGAAAAAAACTAAAGTTAAAAAGAGAAAATCAAAAAAGATTATAAAACAAAATAAAAATACAACTTCAGAATTAGTTATAAAAACTAAGCCTGAATGGATAAAAAATAGCTTAGCTGATAAAAGCAAATACTCAAAAAAATATTCAGAATCTATAAAAGATAACGATAAGTTTTGGCAAAAAGAAGGAAAAAGAATTACATGGATTAAACCCTACAAAAAAATTAAAGATGTAAAATACAGCACTAAAGAAGTAAAAATTAAATGGTTTGAAGATGGAACTTTAAATGCATCTGCTAACTGTATTGATAGACACTTAAAAGATAAAAAAGATAAAACTGCAATTATTTGGGTTGGAGATGATCCAAAAGATAGTCAAAAAATTACTTACAAACAACTTCACCAAAAAGTTTCTAAAGCTGCAAACGGATTAAAAAAACTAGGAATAAAAAAAGGAGATCGAGTTACAATTTATCTTACTATGATTCCAGAACTTGCTATTTTAATGCTAGCATGTGTAAGAATTGGTGCTGTTCATTCAATTATTTTTGGTGGTTTTTCTGCAGATTCTATTTCTGGAAGAGTTAATGATTGTGAGTCTGAATATATAATTACAGCTGATGAGGGTGTTAGAGGTGGAAAAACTATTCCACTTAAAGAAACCACAGATGAAGCTCTTCGTAGTTGTCCTTATGTTAAAAAATGCATTGTTGTCAAACGGACTGGAAACGATATTAGCTGGAATAAAAAAAGAGATGTTTGGTATCATGATTTAATTAAAGATGTTTCAAATAATTGTGAACCAGAAGAAATGAACGCAGAAGATCCGCTTTTCATTTTATATACTTCAGGATCAACTGGCAAACCCAAAGGGGTACTTCACACAACAGGTGGGTACATGGTTTATGCTTCAATGACTCATCAATATATTTTTAATTATAAATCAAAAGATATCTACTGGTGTACAGCAGACATAGGTTGGGTAACAGGTCATAGTTATATAATTTATGGACCATTAGCAAATGGCGCTACTACAATCATGTTCGAAGGAATTCCTAACTATCCTGATAGCTCTAGATGGTGGCAAATAGTAGATAAGTATAAAGTTAATACCTTTTACACAGCCCCAACAGCAATTAGAGCATTAATGCGTGAGGGTGATAAGCCTGTAAACAAAACTTCTAGAAAATCTTTAAAATTACTTGGAACCGTTGGAGAACCAATTAATCCTGAGGCTTGGATGTGGTATTATAAGACAGTTGGTAACTCTAAATGTCCAATTGTAGATACTTGGTGGCAGACAGAAACTGGAGGTATAATGATTGCACCTCAAACTGGAGCCATTCCTTTAAAACCTGGTTCTGCAACAAAACCATTTTATGGAATAAAACCTATGATTGTTGATAAATCAGGCAAAGAGATAAAAGGACCTGGAGAAGGTAGACTTTGTATAGCTCAGTCATGGCCTGGACAAATGAGAACTGTTTATGGTGATCATCAAAGATTCATTGATACGTATTTTTCACAATTTGATGGAAAATACTTTACCGGTGATGGATGTAGAAGAGACAAAGATGGATATTACTGGATCACGGGACGTGTTGATGATGTGATTATAGTTTCTGGTCATAATTTAGGTACTGCTGAAATAGAAAGTGCATTTGTAGCGCATCCAAAAGTAGCAGAGGCAGCAGTCGTAGGTTACCCTCATGATATTAAAGGTAATGGCTTGTATTGCTATGTAACTTTAAATGCTGGAGAGAAAGAAACAGGAGAGTTAGAAAGAGACTTAAAACTTTGGGTTAGAAAACAAATTGGACCTCTTGCTACACCAGATTTAATTCATTTTACTCCAGGTCTACCCAAGACAAGATCTGGAAAAATTATGAGAAGAATTTTAAGAAAAATTGCAGCAAATGAACACCGTCAACTAGGTGATACAACTACTTTAGCTGATCCAAGTGTTGTCGATAGTTTAGTTGAGAATAGAAAAAATATCTAAAACTGTACTCTATCTTTAAATTCTTTTTTAATAACATCCCATTTTAAAATAACAGAGTTTAAAACTATTTTTCGATCAAGAGTTTTTAATTCATCTGCTATTGGTGCCCATTCATATAAAGATAGGGCGCTTGGATTAAAAGGACGATCATTACAATATTTATCCCAATCAATTTTAATTAGTCTTTCTTCAAAATCTTTTCTTGCTTTATCTATAATATTTAAAGGCATGTTATTTGTAGTTTCATCATCTAAAATTTTTAAAAAAATTTCTTTAGCTTTTTCTATTTCACTAAAATTAGAATTAATTTTTAAGTAAGAAAAAGTAAAAAAAGTTAAATCTTGTAAAGCAACAGCATAAATATTCCATTTAGCTTCATTAACAGATTTCATAAATTCATCATTATCAAAATGAAGAACATATCTTGTGCCCATTCTAGTTTTTAAATAACTATAGAGTGTAACTTGAGATACCCATGCAGATTTTGTTTGAATAAATTCTTCTAACTCATCTAAGGTTTTAATTTTTGTTTTAGGAATAAAAGCTTTAAACAAAGAAAAAAAATAAACTTTGAAATCACTTAACGATAAATCTTTCCAACTTAGTTTTTTTTTATCCATAAAAAGTTAATTTTATTGAAAATATTTGAAAAAATTAACCTAATACGGCGAATTTTACACTTTTATTATCCTTCATAATGGTTATGGTTTTAACAGTTATAACTAAAAAGAGAGGTATACATGGCGAAAAACGCTCAACACTGGGAAAAGACCAGAGGCTTGTTGTTTGTGACACTAGCAATCTGGGCTGTATTCTCAATGGGTATATTCCTTTTCGGAGCTGAAATGAACTCGGTTACTGGACCTTTTGGGTATCCATTAACTTATTGGTTCACATGTCAAGGTTCTCTTGCAATATTTGTAATCCTTATTTTCTGGTTTGCAGGTAGACAAGAAAAAATTGATGAAGAGTTCGGCTTCAGTGAAAAAGGAGACGACTAATGATTAAGGGTAATTTTATAGATAACTTGCCTAAAGTTTATGGAATCTACACAGGTGGATTTATAGGTTTCATAATCTTAATGGCGATTGGTGAGCAGATGGGTATGTCTGCAAAAGCAATTGGTATTTGCTTTGTAGGTTTTACCATTTTCATCTACGCAGCAATTGGTTGGCTATCTCGAACAGCCCAAGCAAGTAACTATTACGTAGCTGGAAGAACGGTTCCAACTGTGTTCAACGGAATGGCAACAGCAGCCGACTGGATGTCTGGTGCTTCATTCGTTGCGATGGCAGGTGGTATTTACTTCAAAGGTTATGGATACATGGCTTTGCTTGTAGGTTGGACAGGTGGTTATGTGTTAGTTGCAACTTTATTAGCACCATACTTAAGAAAATTTGGCTGTTACACAGTTCCAGATTTCGTAGGTACTAGATACGGTGGTAATACTGCAAGATTGATGGCAGTTATCGTTTTAACTGTTGCATCATTTACATATGTGACTGCACAAATTAACGCTACAGGTACTATTGCAGCTGTTGCTTTAGATATCCCATTCCAATACGCAGTATATGTTGGACTAGTTAGTATTTTACTATGTTCAATGCTTGGTGGTATGAGAGGGGTTACTTGGACACAGGTTGCACAATACATTGTACTAATTATAGCTTACCTACTTCCAGTATTCTGGATCAGTAACAACATTGGTGCGGGTTTCTTCCCACACTTTATGTTAGCTGATGAAGTTGCTAGAATTGGTGAGTTAGAGCAACAGTATGGGTTTGTTAAAAACTCTGCTGCTGATTTAGCTACAGTACCTAAAGGGTTAGCTGGTATTACTAAGGCTCACTCTGAAGTTAACGCAACACCTTGGGCTTTCATCTCATTAGCATTAGCAATGATGATGGGAACAGCTTCATTACCACACGTGATGATGAGGTTCTTTACTACTCCAAGTGTTAAAGCAGCTAGAAAATCAGTAGGTTGGTCAGTATTCTTTATCTTCCTACTATATTCTTCTGCACCTATGTTAGCGACACTATCTAAACTTGCTTTGATTGATCCAAACTTACCGACAGGTATTATTGGTAAATCAATTGCAGAAGTTCAAGCAATCGATTGGTATCAAAACTGGAACCAAGCAAATCTGATGTTTGTAAGCGACTTTAACGGAAATGGAACTGTTGAATTAAACGAGTTCTTCATGGGTGGTAAAGCCGTTGTATTAGCAACACCAGAAATTGCTGGATTACCATATGTAATCTCAGGTCTAGTTGCTGCTGGAGGTTTGGCAGCTGCGATGTCAACTGCAGATGGTTTGATTCTTGCAATTGCAAATGCAATCTCGCATGACGTTTACTACAAAATGGTAGACCCTAAAGCTGAGACTGCTAAGAGACTAGTTGTTGCAAGGGTATTACTTGTAGTAATTGGTTTTGCAGGAGCAACTATTGCAGCAATGGAGATCCAAGGTATCTTAGGTTCAGTAATCTGGGCTTTTGACTTTGCGATGTCCGGATTGTTCTGGCCACTTGTACTTGGTGTATGGTGGAAGAGAGCTAATAAAGAAGGTGCTATAGCTGGTATGGTCTTAGGACTAGTTTCTGGTTTCGCGTATCTAGTTTGGGTACGAAGTGGTGGAAGCGGATTCTTAGGCATTACGCAGTTAACATTTGGTATCTTCGGATCTACTGTTAGCTTAGTAGCTATGGTTGTTGTAAGTTTAATGACTTCAGCACCTAGCGCTGCAACACAAAAAATGGTTGATGATTCTAGGGTACCTGCGGGTGCATCTGTAATCGGCGGCCAAAAATAAATAATCTTTTAAGGGGCGATTAATTTCGCCCCTTTTATTTCTTTTTAAGATCAAATATAAATTCCTTAATGTCTGCTAACTTTCATCCTTTAGTTTATATAATTGATTATATACTTGGAATTATAATGTGGACTTTAGTTGGAAGAGTAGCAATGAATATCTTTCAAAGAGAAGACTCTGAATTTTTCTTTATGAAAGTTTTTGTTAAACTTACAAATCCCTTAATGAGAATTTTTAAAGTTGTCACACCATCATTTATTATACAACCGTTGGTACCACTTTACGTAGCTTGGTTCTTTTTTATGATTAGATTTTATTTGATGCCTTGGATTTTAGGATATTCGGTTATGGGTATGTTGTCGTTCCCTCTTGAAAGTGAAATTTCTAGGCAGATTTATCAATTTTTTAATTCAATTAAATTTTAAAAATTGATACTAGTAAGTCTAGATATTAATGAAAAATATACAAATATCACCCTCAATTTTATCAGCTGATTTTAGTAAACTAGGCACTGAAATAAAAAGGCTAGAAGAAGGTGGGGCCGATATGATCCATGTAGACGTAATGGATGGACACTTTGTTCCAAACTTAACAATAGGTCCTCCAGTAATTAAAGCTCTTAGAAAACATTGCTCATTAAAATTTGATGTTCATTTAATGATTTCACCTGTGCATAAATACATTGAAGCTTACGCAGATGCAGGAGCAGATATTATTACTATCCACCCAGAAGCAACTGATAACCTAGAAAACTCAATTAATAAAATTAAAGCACTTAAAAAAAAAGTTGGAGTTTCGTTAAATCCTGAAACAAGCTTAGATTTAATTAAAAATTTATTAAGTCAAATTGATTTAGTTTTAATCATGAGTGTCAATCCTGGATTTGGTGGTCAGAAATTTATGCCTGAAGTTTTAGAAAAAATTAGAGAGCTAAAAAAAATTCAAGAAAAAGAAAATTTAAACTTTGATATTGAAATAGATGGTGGGATAAATTTTGACAATTGTAAAATAGCAATTGATGCTGGTGCTAACATTCTTGTATCTGGGACAACAGTTTTTAAAAGCAATGATGGGGATATTAAAAAAAATATTAATTTATTAAAAGCAAAATAAGTTAATGCAAAACCAGAAATCCTTAGTTCTTTCTAACGAGTTATTTTATAGACTTAGAAAAGTCTTCAAAAAAATTTATCAAAATTCAAATTTTTACGAAAAAAAAATATCAAAAACTTATGATAATAATTTTGTGTATAAGCCAAGTCCTCATCTACTCTCATCAATAATTAAATATCAAACAAAAAAATATAAAATAGAAGATTTTACTATTAAATCTATTTGGAAAAGCAAAGTAAGTATTAAAGATTTTAATAAACTTAATAATTTTTTTTGGTTTTTTAGTTTGGACTTAAAATCTTCGAAAAAAACTACCCAATCAGTAATTTCTAATTGGATAAATAATAACCAGAATTATAACAAAAATAGCTGGGAATTTAATATTACTGCGAAAAGAATAATTGCGTGGTTATCAAATCATCAATTAACTTATGAAGATGGTGATGAACAATATAGATTATTATTCAATCACATGGTTCAAAAACAAGCCAATCATTTACTAAATGAAATAAAAAATATAACAGAGGATGAAGAAAAAATAGTTGGTTGTGCTGCAATAATTTTAGTTGGTTTAACCTACAAAAATGAAAAATCTTATTTAGATAATGGATTAAGTTCACTTAAAGGGATTATAAAACACTCCTTAGATAAACAGGGGTTTCCTAAATCTAGAAATATTCAACACCTAGTTTTTTATTTAAAATACTTCATAATTATTAGAGAATGGTTTAAAGAGTCTCAAACTGCAATTCCTGAGTATATTGATGAAACAATATATTATTTAGGCTCTTGTTATGCATTTATATGGCAAAATATTAAACAAGATGTTTTTTTTAATGGAAATTTTTTGTCTAATAATGATGAATTTGATCAATATTTAAAACGATTTGGCTATACTTTTAAAAATCAAATTAATGAATTAGGTGGATACGTAATTCTAAAAAATAAAAAAATTATTTTAGCTTCAGATATTGGTTCAAGCCCAATTAAAACACACTCTAAAAATTACCAGGCAGGAGCACTTTCTTTTGAAGTTTTTTCGAATAATAAAAAATTAATTTCTAATTCTGGATATTTTCCAAATAATAAAAATAAACTTAACAAATTATCAAAAAGTACTGCCCTACAGAGCGCTCTTATAATTGAAGATTATTCATCATGTGATTTTATTAAATTCAATTCAGATTTTTTTGTAGAAAAAAATATTAAAGTTTCAAAAAAAAATGTTGTTTTTGAAAAAAATTATTGGAAAATTTCATCTAGCCATGATGGTTATTTAAATAAATTTGGCCTAAATCATGAAAGGGAAATAGAATTCTATCCTGAGCAATTAAAATTCATTGGATATGATAAGGTATTAAGAAAAAGCCCAGATAAAAAAATTAAGTTTGATATCAGATTTCACTTACACCCTAACTCAAAAGTTATGAAAACACAAAATAACAAATTCATACTAATAGAATTAGAAGAGGAAGGCTGGAAATTTAGTTGTGATAATTATGATATTAATATTGATAATGGTTTATATTTCGGTAATAAAAATTCATACCAAGAAAATCAAAACATATTTATTTCAGGTATGAATAATGAAAATAAACAAATAATTAAATGGGAAATAAGTAAAATATAATGAAAAAAATAAAAACAGCTCTTATTTCTGTCTCAGATAAAAATAATTTAAAACCGATATTAAATATTTTAAAAAAATACAATATTAAAATTATTAGTTCTGGTGGAACATATAAAGAAATTAAAAAGCTAAAATTTAATTGCTTAGAAGTATCTGATTTTACAAATTCTCCAGAAATTTTAGGGGGCAGAGTTAAAACTCTACATCCAAAAATACATGCAGGTATTTTAAATAAAAGAAATAATAAAACACACCTAAAAGATCTAAAAAATAATAATTTTGAAAATATTGATCTTGTTATTGTAAATTTTTATCCTTTTGAAAAAACTTTAGAAAAAACTAATAATCATCAAAAAATAATTGAAAATATTGATGTGGGTGGTCCTACAATGGTTAGATCCGCCGCAAAAAATTATAATGATGTAACAGTTATTACTTCTGCTGATCAATACCAGGAACTGATTGATGAATTGAACAAATACAAAGGATCAACTTCGTTAGAATTTAGAGAAGAGTTATCAAGAAAAGCATTTACAGAAACTGCTTATTACGACTCTGTGATTTCAAATTATTTAAATAAAAAATCAAATATACATTTACCTAATAAAAAGGTTTTTTATGGAAATTTAATTGAAAAACTAAGATATGGGGAAAATCCTCATCAATTTAGTGGTTTTTATTCAAAAAATTTAACTACTAATTTAAAACAAATTCATGGCAAACAACTTAGTTATAACAATTATAACGATATATTTGCTGCTTTAACTATATCAAAATCGTTACCAAAAAATAAAGGGACGGTTATTGTTAAACATGCTAACCCTTGTGGTGTTTCAATCAAAGCTGATCAAGTAGAAAGTTATAATTCTGCGCTTAACTGTGATCCTGTTAGTGCCTTTGGAGGGATTGTTTCCTGTAACTTTAAAATAAAAAAAAATTTAGCTTTAGAATTAAAAAAATTATTTCTAGAAGTAATAATTAGTAATGGTTTTGATAAAGATGCACTGAAAATATTAAAAAGTAAAAAAAATCTTCGTTTGATTGATGCAAAAAATTATTCTCTAAAAGAAATTACTAAATTTACTTCATCAAATGAATCTATGTTAGTACAATCAGAAGACTTTAAAATATTTAGAAATAAAGATTTCCAAATTGTCTCTAAAAAAAAACCAACTTCCAAACAACTTAAAAATCTTATTTTTGCATTCAATGTATGCAGATATGTAAAATCAAATGCAATTGTTCTTGTGTCAAAAGAATCAACTGTTGGCATTGGTTCAGGTCAACCAAGTAGACTAGATAGTTGTGAAATAGCAATTAATAAAATGAAAAAATTTAATTTATTTAATAATGATTTAGTTGCAGCCTCAGATGCTTTTTTCCCATTTGTAGATGGTATAGAAAAGTTAGTGCAATCTGGTGTTAGGGCAGTTATTCAGCCTTCTGGATCTATTAGAGATAAAGAAATTATTAAGTTTGCAAACGAAACTGAAACTATTCTAGTTTTTTCAAAAACCAGACATTTTAGACATTAGAAATTCTATCTATTTTAGCTGCTAAAATGAAATCATTTTCTGAAAGGCCTTTTATGGCATGAGTTGTAATTTTTATCTCTGCATAACCCCAACCAAAAGATATATCTGGATGATGACCTTCTTCCTCAGAAATTTTACCAACCTCATTAACAAAGTTTTGACTTTTTAAAAAATTTTCAAATTTAAATTTTTTAAATAAAAAAAATGTTTTATTATTATCTTCAGTAATATCCCAACCATCTACTTTTTTTTGATATCTATGGATTTCTGAGATATCAAAAGGAATTACTCCACCTTCACAAGGTAAACATTTTTTTTTTAATAAATCGCTCATAATAAGTTTTCTAGATTTTTAATAATTTTTTCTATATTTGAACCTTTCTTAATAAGAAATTTATTTCCAACACCATACATATTAGTGGGCAAATTTTTAATTTCTTCTAGAACTTGTTCCAAACTAGTTTGATTATAGTTAGTATCATAAATTAAATAATCAGATTCAAGTAAAAAATTACTAAGATAAGAATAATTAAATTTTTCATTTTTTTGAATAAATACTGAAAATTCTAAAATAATTAATGGAGAATAATTTCTTAACAAATTTTTTGCACCATCTAAAACTTGCATTTCAAATCCCTCAACGTCTAATTTTATTACCAAATGATAATTTTCTATATCTAAATTTTTACCCAAAGTATCAAGGGTTATTGAGCTTATGTTAATTTTTTTTTTGTTTGTAAAATTACTTTCTACTAAAGAACTTTCCCAATCATTTAAACTTTCAAAAAATGATATTTTTTCATTATCTTTATCTGTAATAGCTAAATTATATGGTGTGATATTTTCAAAATTATTTAATTTAATATTTTTTTGTAATTCTTTAAATGTATTGGGAGATGCTTCTAATGCAATTGCTTTGTTACTTTCATTTAATGAAGCTAAATAAAGCGAGTAGAAACCAAAATTACTACCGCAATCAAAAATTAATGTTGATTTTTTTTCAGAAATATTTTTTATTAAGTTTAATTCTTTTAGATCCTCAAAATCACACTTACGTATAATCGAATAAGACATTTTATTTTTTTTATAACTACAAAATAAAAGAAAATTATATATTTTTACTTTTATGTCCTTATTTAAAAACTTTCGAAGAATCCTAAAAAAAAAATAATAAAAAAAATTAGCTTTAAAATTCCTTATATCTTTATTTTCAATGTATTTCTGAAAAACACTAGTGAGAAAATTATTCATCATTTTGGAGCGGGCAAAGGGGGTCGAACCCTCGACCTTCTCGTTGGCAACGAGACGCTCTACCACTGAGCTATGCCCGCGTTTTAAATTTACTCGATATTATTAAGTTATTTAACTTTTACAAGATTAGAAAACCATACTTTTTAGACAAAATCCATCAAAATATTTATTTCTTGTGCCAAGAGTGTGTCATTCAAATTTTTAATTTTGTGACTTAGGGGGAAAATATTTATTGCGACTATACAATTACCTTGGAAGATTTTTGTGTTAAATTATTTAGATGTTTAAAAGTCCTTTTATAGATAAAGAAAAAATTCATGAAAATAAATTTGCGTTTGCCATATATTATGGCTTTCTTGTTTCCAAAGGTCATAGTTTAGTTGTGCCAAGGGAATTTTGATTAACACAACCTTTTAATGAGAAATTAAAATAAGTATTTTTAAGACTATAAAATGAAAAATATATTTAGTGACAGGCTATACCAAATTTTTTTAATCTCCAATAATTATAAGGCCATGGAGTTAAAAAACCTACTGTTAGCATTATAGGAACAGCCCACCATGTTAACATGGCTCCACCTGTTAAAAGATAGTCTGTTAAATTCATTGCAATTTCCATACTGACCATTGAGATAAAACTCATCCCTAAGGCAGTTTTTAAAGCATCTTTAAATTTGAAATTTTGTCTTATCAATATAATAGTTTCCAAAATAATACTTGTGATTAAGCCATTAATAATTGCTAAAGTCATAATGGCTAAAACAGGCCATGGAATACCTGTTATTTGAAAAAATAAAATTGTTCCAAAATCTCCTATTGCACAACCTAATAAACACCACGCAGTATTTATTGCACTTCGTTTCCAAGTGTGATTGCAAGACCAGTTAAATGATATAGTTTTTTCCAACTTTAAATTTTAATTTATAGCTACCTTAGCTATCATACCGACTTCATAGTGACCTGGTACATTGCATGCAATTTCTACATTAGAAGCATTTTCAAATTTCCATATCAAATCTTTACTACCTTTGGGCTCCAATAAAACACTATTAGCATGACTATGTGCCATTGATTTGTCCATCTTTGACATTTTTTTCATTTTATCTTTATCAATGCTATCAGCTAATAAAATTTCCATTTCAACCATTTTTTGCATTTCAGATTGATGCTGAATATGCATCTTTGAGTTTGCAATATTAAATTCATGAACTAGTTCACCAACATTTTCTACTTCAAACTTTATAGTTTCACCTGATTGAACTTGAAAAGAGCTAGGTTCAAAATAATTATCATACATCAATACTTTGATAACTCTAGTGACGTCCTCTTGTTTGCCTTTTTTACCAATCATCATGCTCTTATCAGCAAATGCAGTTGAGATTGATAGAATTATAGAAATTGTAATAATAAATAAATGTTTAATCATTCGTTAGACTTAGGAATTTTATATTAAAATTCAATATGTTAATTAAGTTTTAATTGATATTCATAGTACTCTTTTGACCAAAAAGATTTGATATAAGCCAAAACACTATCAATTTCTTTATCAGACAATTTGTCTCCAAAGCCCATCATTTTTCCTTCATAATTTTTAACTAATTTTCCAAGACCATATTTTATAATAGCATGTAGTGTTTTGTCATCATGGTGCCAAGTGTGACCTGTGCCATTTAAAGGTGGGGCTTTTCTGTGACCATCCTCATCTACACCTTTCCAATTCTTTGCTCCAGATAAGTTAATCATATGACATGAAGCACAATTCTGTTCATATAAAATTTTACCTCTTTCAATCATAATTTTAGACTCTGTTGTTATAGGGTAATGATTGCTAGCAAAACTAGAGTCTAAATTTATTAAAAATATTGTAATTATTAAAAAAATATTTTTTTTCATAAAACATCTTAACACAAAAATCTCTCAAGGTAATTGTATAGTCACCCAAAATAATTTCCCCCTAACCACTTCAAATAGAAAATATCTGTCACACTAGGGTCACAAATAGATTGATGATAGTTTTGATATGTTCTACTTTAGGTTTGAACCGACAGAACTGACAGGTTTGTTTTATTGAGAAACTAAAGGTTTTGGTAGCGGGAAGTGGAATCGAACCACTGACCTCGGGCTTATGAGCCTGTTTTAAACCTACAGAAACCCTTTGGTTTACTTTGTGAAATCATTCAAAACATCACTTGTCACAACTCTGACATAACGAAGGAGATATTAATCTGTTAAATCTATGTTTGATAAGAATCTAAATTCATTCCTTCAATCGAAAGATGATGTTTTAAATGAAATTATTTTTTCAATTTATAGAAACTTTGAAGGTACAAGAAAAAGCAAAAAAGGAATAACACCATCAGCAATTAAAGCTGAAAAAAAGGTTTTAGGACAACTTATAAACTCACTTTATCAAAGTTATTACTCTTTACCAAAATCTTGGGTTTATTTTTCTTTAAGAGCAAAATCATTCACTGGTAAGAGTAGCTATAGAGTTTTCAAAAGAATATTTGATTATTTAAATTTAAATGATTATATAAAAGTCAAGTTAGGTACTGAAATTAAAAGAAAATCAACACGTATTTTTCCTTCTAAAAAACTCATAATAAAATTTAAAAGTATAGGTTTAGTGTGGAGGAAGTATGAAAATGATAAACAGAATGGAATAATTTTAAGAGATAAAATTAAAATAGATAATAAATATAAAAAGATAACAGTTAAGACACCAAACAATTCGTTAGTAAAAAAGTATCAAGACAATTTAAATAAGATTAATCAAAGCTTACTTAAGCATTGTGTGTGCATTGATATTAAAGACAATGATTTATTAGTTTTGGAAGAAGAATTAAAGAAGGGTTACTATAAAGAAAAATCTAAATATTTTTGGAAAGAACAAGTTCATCATTCTCTTAATTTTTCTCATGTAACTCTAAAAAGAATATTCTCTAAAAATAACTTGAGACTTCATGGAAGATTCTATGGTGGATGGTGGCAAAGTTTACCTGGTAAGTATAGACCACACATAACTATTGATGGTTATAAAACCTCTGAATGTGATTATTCAACAATGTCTCTAAGGTTGTTGTATGCTAAGGAAAATATAATTATTGATGACGATGTTGACCTTTATAATTTAGGACATCAGCATTCTAAACAACAAAGAGATTTAGTTAAAACCTATGTCAACGCTATTATTAATGATGAAAATAATAGGTTCAGGTTATCCAAAGATGACTTAAAGGTTTTAAACATGTCACATCAACAACTTACAGATGCTGTAAATAAAACCCACAGCAAAATATCAAAGTATTTTGGAACTGGTATAGGTATAGAACTTATGTATTTAGACTCTGTTATAGCAGAAGATGTTATGCTTAGTTTATTAAGAGAAGGTGTTGTTGTACTGCCTATTCATGACAGCTTCATAGTTCGCTATGGTTATGAGCTAAGTCTAAAAGCACAAATGAAAAGTTCATTTAAGAAGATTGTAAAAGCAAATATTAATGTAAAAGCTACAGGCCCCTTACTTCCTGAACATTTTAACAAAAATATTGATGTCTTAAGTGAAAGTAAAAAGCATAATATAATAGCTGGTAAAGATACTTGGGAATTTCTAATTGATACAAGTAATTCCATTCATCAGAAATACCTTTCATCTTGGAGCAAATATCAGTAGTTCTTTTCTTTTAATTATCCTCCATTACCGGAAACGAGTAACAAGAGTAAAAAAACAGATAATGAGACAGATAAATATAAATAATTTTTTCTTATAAAATGGGTACCTTTTCCCTAAAGTGGAACTAATTTATCTAAAGCGTCCTAATGTTGAATCTTTTTAACTTAAGCTACCCTATCTTCTCTACTAAATCCTGAGCCTTTAGATTAGTATATGTTCTCAATAAAATCCTAGGGTCTGAATGACCTGAGATAAGCATAACCTCAGGTACACTCAAAGACTTGTTCAAAAATAAATTAGTAAGAGCTGTGTGTCTTAAATCATGAAAACATACACCTTTAATTTGATGTTTCTTCATTAATTTTCTCCATTTATTTCCAAGTGTGTACTTATTAATTTTAAACGGAAGTTCAGAGTTTAATAAGATGCTTTTTGCTTTTTTTGTTAATGGAATTATTCTACCTCTAACCTTAGCTACTGGTATCTTTAATAAATCCCCATCTATATGTTCTTTTTTAATTGATAAAATTTCTGATTTCCTCATGCCTGTTTCTAGAGCTATTAAAATAATATTTCTAAAATTTATATCCAAAGTATTGTCAGATAATACCTTTTCTATTTCATATTTATTTAGCACTCGATTTCTAGGTTCTCCACGTTTAGGCCGTTTTATGAAGCTTATTGGATTTAACACTGGGTAACCCCACTCTTTTTTGCAAGTGGTAAAGATAGAGGAAATTACATCTAATCTTCGATTAACTGTGTTTCCTGAAACTTTTTTCAAAGATAAATCTCTATATTCAGCTATTATCTTAGGACTAACTCTATTAATTGAAAAATTTATCCAAGGTTCTTTTGATAGTTTTAAGATTGTATATTTTTCATCTCTATAAGTCTTTTTTTTTATAGAAACTTCATTCAAATATTTGTTCAGTATAAATTTAAAGCTAGGGTATTGATGATTAAAAATACCAGCATCCTCACGCTGGATATTTATCTCGGTTTTAGATGCCCATCTTTTTGCATCCTTAAGCTGTTTAAAACTTTTATAAATATTTGGATAATTTTTAAGTCTTATAATTGCTTGCCAATTATTCTTTCTTCTTCTTAATGTAGCCATTTTTTATCTCCTTCTGTGTCATCAGTGTGTCAAAACAACTTGGAAATATCAGAAAGTGAATAAAACAAAGGGGGTCGAACCCTCGACCTTCTCGTTGGCAACGAGACGCTCTACCACTGAGCTATGCCCGCTTGTTAAAAAAACATTATAGATAGCGGTTTTTATAAATGCAAGCAATAAGAAAATCTAAATATAAGAAAGTTCTTTTAAGTTTTTTTCAAAACTATATGTGAGCTTTTTTTTTAATTTTTCTGATAAAATCTTATTCCAATCATTATGAGGTCCAAGATAAAAAAAGGGAATCTTGGATTGGGTTTTTTTTGATATAACTGCCTCAGAAAATCCATTTTTTTTTTCGAAATTTTTTAGTTTATCAAATGCTGTAGATTGTACTGAATTTTTTAGCTTTTCTTTATTAATTTTTTCTTTGTTATTAATAGTTGTATTAATAAATTGTATTATTTCTCTAAAAACAAAAAAAGTTTCATTTAAGAGATCCTCATATTTAACAATTTTAATTGGTATTTTTTTTTGAAATTTCCAAGATTTATAATTAGTGCTCCAGGAACTTATAAATTGAAAATCACTATACCCATTTTTTTCAAAATTATGAACATCATATATATAATTTCTCTCATTTAACATCCAATTATAAGCTTGTTCATAATTTAATTCATAATGATTTTTAAGAGAAGTAATTACATTTCTTGGATCTCTTATAATATAAATACATCCAATTGAGTTTTTTTCATCAGTGAATGGATTTTTATTTATTTCACTAAATGCATTGTGTGTTTTGAAAAATTTAATTTTTTTATCTTTATTTATTTTTTCTTGGGCTTTAATCCAAAGATAAGTTGTAGCCACTTGATTTTTTTTATCATATAAAAATTCTCGAAAATGATGTTTTTCTGGGAATTGATCAATATATCTAATAGTATTTTTCTTAAATACTCCATCATGAGTAAAATAATAAGAACACAAAAGAGCTCTAAGCCATGTATTTCCACTCTTAGGATAAGAGGCAATCCAAAAAATCATTGAGTAAACAATATAGTTAAATAATATAAATTTATATAAAATATGAGTGATTTGCCAAAAAATATACCTGTATTCCCACTGAGTAATTTTATTATTTTTCCACAAACTACTGTTCCATTAAATATTTTTGAACCACGTTACTTAGATATGATTAACGATAGTATGAAATCAAATAAAATTATTGGAATGATACAACCAAAATCATCAAGATTTCAAAATGAGAAACCAGAATTATACAATGTTGGTTGTGCAGGTAAAATTACAAGTTTTAGAGAAACAGATGACGGCCGGTATTTAATTGAATTAAAAGGTATTGCAAGATTCAAATCAATAAAAGAATTGGAAACCCAAAATAAATATAGAATTTTAGAGGTAAATTATGAAAAATATTTAGAGGACCTAGAAAATAAAAAAGAAAATCTTAAATTTTCAGATTTAGAATTAATCTTCAGAGATTTAAAATCTCTATTTGAGAAAAAAGGATTTATTATTAACTGGAAAGCTCTAGAAAAACAGAGCCTTAATGAAATAATTAACGCGTTATCTATGGCATCTCCATTTACATTAGAAGAAAAACAAATTTTACTAGAGGCACAAAATATAGATATCAGAAAAAATAAAATTTCTGAGATATTAAAAACTTATTCTCATGATATTTATGAAAATAATACTCTTCAGTAACTAATAAATTAAACCCTTATCTGCAATTTTTTTAAATATTTTATTTATTGAGTCTTTTTTACTCAGGTACTTTAATGAATTTATAAATAAATGATTTTTTAGTTTTCCATCAAAATTAAAAAGCTCATAAATTATATCAATCCCACTTGAAAAAATAAAATTTCTATGTCTTACATTTTTTTGAAACTCTTGATTAACAGAAGAATTTAATGGTAATCCTAATTCTTTTCGAGTTTTTATTATTTCTATTAAATTTTTTATATCTCTCACAGTCATATTAAAACCCTGACCTGCTAAAGGATGGATTTTGTGAGTCAATTCACCAAAAGCTAGAATATTTTTATAATAATAGGATCTTAAATTAATCGAGTATAATTCAAAACTGAAGATTTGTTGTATTTCTTTAACGTTATATATAAAGTTATAATGTTTTATTAACTCTATAAAATTATCTTTATTAAAATTTTTAGAATTTTTAATTGAATAAACAATTGAAGTTTCTCTTTCTGAAATTGGAAGAAAAGCAAGTGGGCCAATTTTTGTAAAAATTTGACGTGCTATTCTATTGTTAATTTTTTCATGTTTTAATATTCCTGTAAATGCATAACTTTCATATTTTTTTATTATTTTTTTATTAAAAAATTTTTTTGTAATTAAATTAGAAAAATCCAAATTTATTATAAGATCATAATTATTATAGTTATATAAAAATTTTTTTTTATAGTTTTGTTTAAAAAATTTATTTTTAATTAAACTTTTTTCTAATATTTTTTTTAATTTATAATTTTTAACAATTGAAAAAAGTTGTTCATTATTATTTTCAAATTTTAATAACTTTTCTTTATTTTTTTTTTCAGAAAAAATTTCAATTTTTTTTATTTTCCAAAGAATTCTTTCAATATTAACTATGTTATTATTAAAATACTCAACATTACTTTTTGTAATCCCAATAGTTCTAGACTGATCTATAATTTCCTTTTTTTTATCACTAAAAATTTCAACATATATATTCTGATTCACTAAAGCTTTTGCTAAAGTTAAACATGTTAGACCAGCCCCCAGTATACAAACTCTCATATTATTTTTAATTTTAACAACAAAAATTAGATGATACAAAGTGATATAATTGATTTGTATAAATGGATATTAAAAAAACAGCTAATTCATTAATTAATTTTACTTTCAGGCGATTGGCAGAAATTTTTGGTATCATAATTTTCGTCATAGGTATTATTTTATTAGTATCTCTTTTTTCTTATTCTCCTGAAGATCCAAACTTTATATTTCCTAGGAATGTAGAAATAAAAAACTTATTAGGTTTCCAAGGAAGTTTTATTTCGGATTTCTTTTTACAATCTTTTGGCTTGATATCTTATTTAATATCTTTCACCTTTATAGTTACTGGAATAAATATATTTCGTCTCAAAGAAATTTTTTTAATAATCGAAAATACTTTTACAGCAATATTATACTCAATATTTGGAACTCTTTTTTTAAGTCATTTTTATTCTAGTGCTTTTACTCTCCACATAAATGGTAATGGAGGATTTATAGGAACCTATTTAAATCAAACATTTCTAAGCTCAATTATTCTTTACCATCAAACAATTTTTTATTATTTATTAATTACATTTATTACAATTTTATTTTTATTGAGTATAAATTTCCATCCTTTAAAATTTTACAGCTTTATAAAAAAAATTATTAAAATCTTCTTTAAATCAAAAAATAAGTCTTATACTGATAAAAGTGAGCTTATAAGCGAGTATATACCACAAGAAGAAATAAAAAACCTTATTCAAGAAGATTTACCATTTATTAAAGCTGAAACTCAAATTAATAAAAAAAATAAATTTCAATTGCCTAAAATTGATCTACTAAAGGCCCCTTCAAAAAAAGAAAGGTTGGGTTTAGATAAAAATGAGACAAATGACCCAAAATTTTTAGAAAAAATACTATTAGACTTTGGAGTTAAAGGAGAAATTCAAAAAGTTAGTCATGGGCCAGTTGTAACTCTTAATGAATTTGAACCAGCAGCTGGGGTAAAAGTATCTAAAATAATTAACTTGTCTGACGATATAGCTCGAAATACTAGCTCTGAATCTGCAAGGATTTCTACTATTCCTGGTAGTAACACAGTTGGAATAGAGCTACCAAATGATTTGAGAGAAAACGTATATTTAAGTGAAATTTTAAACAATTCTGATTTTAAGAAAAAAGAGATAAAATTGCCAATCGCTCTTGGTAAAAATATTTCTGGAAAACCTATCGTAGGAGATCTCGCTTCGATGCCCCACCTTCTAATTGCTGGTACAACAGGGTCTGGTAAATCTGTTTGTATCAACACAATAATTTTATCTCTTCTTTATCGACATACTCCAGAGAAATGTAAGTTCATTTTAATTGATCCAAAAATGCTTGAACTATCTACATATGAGGGAATACCGCATTTGCTCTGTCCTGTAATAACAGAAGCAAAAAAAGCTGCTTCTGTACTTGGTTGGGTAGTAAAAGAAATGGAGAGTAGATACAGGCTTATGACAAAGGAAGGTGTTAGAAATATTGATGGCTATAATGCTAAGCACAGTCTTCCAATGCCTTACATAGTTGTAGTAGTTGATGAAATGTCTGATTTGATGCTTGTTGCTGGGAAAGAGATTGAAAATTATATTCAAAAACTATCTCAGATGGCTAGAGCAGCTGGTATTCATATTATAATGGCAACACAAAGACCAAGTGTAGATGTAATTACAGGAACAATTAAAGCAAATTTTCCAACTAGAATTTCATTTCAAGTAACCTCAAAAATAGATAGCAGAACAATTTTAGGCGAACAAGGGGCAGAACAACTATTAGGAAAAGGAGACATGCTTTATATGTCGTCTGCTAACCGAATAGTTAGAATTCATGCTCCATTTGTTTCTGATAATGAAATAGAAAAAATTAACAATTTTTTAAGATCACAAGCAGAACCAGACTATATTGACGAAATCTTGAATTTCGCAGACGAAAAAGAGTTAGGATCAAATACAGATCAAGGAGATAAAGATGAATTATATCAACAAGCCGTTGAAATAATTAGATCTGAAGGAAAAGCCTCTACCTCATTTTTACAAAGAAAACTTCAAATTGGGTACAACAGGGCTGCACGAATAATTGATATGATGGAAGCTGATGGAATTGTTAGCAAAGCAAATCATGTGGGTAAAAGAGACGTTCTTTGATGCTAAGGATAGTGTTCTTAATTTTTCTTATTAGTTTATCTAGTGAAGTAAGTGCAAATAATAAAGATCAAATAATTAATAAATTAAAAGATACTTTAAGTTTAAATTTTGATTTTGAGCAAAATATAAATGGAAAAATTGAGTTTGGAAACTGTACAATTCAATATCCAAAAAAAATGTTTTGTGCTTATGATAAAGAAAATAAAGTTATAGTTTCAAATGGAAAATCTTTAGTTATAAAATCTTCTTCGAGTTATTATAGATATCCATTGGATAAAACGCCATTAAATTTTATTTTAGATAAAAATTTCTTATTAAAAAAAATATCTAACTTAAATGAAGAGATAATTAATAAGTCTCTAGTAAAATTTGTAATAATAGAAAATGGTCAATCAATTGAGATTTTTTTTGATATAAATCATCATAATTTAATTGGCTGGCAAACTAAGGATATTTATCAAAATACTGCTGTAACACTACTTTACTCAGTTAAATCAAATCAAGCAGTTAACGAAAAAATATTTAACACACCTTCTCAAAATTAAATTCTAACAATTTCTGATTTAAATATTTTCATACCTCTTGCTAAATAATTATTAAGGGCATTTTTATGATCTAAAGAACAAGTATGTAACCAAACTCTATCTGCATTTTCTTGAAATGACTTTTTAATTGCATCTGATAACAAAAATGATCCTAATTTTTTATTTTGATATTCCTCTAAAATTCCAAAGTAAGCTATTTCAACTTCTTTATTTTCTTTATGAATAATTAATTCATAAAAACCAGCTAAGTCGTTTCTATTTTTTAATACAAATGTTTTAATATCTTTATTGGATACGTGTTTGATCCACTGCTCTTCTGTCCATATTAATCTATCAATCCACTGATGCTTTTTACCTATATTTTTATAAAAAAACTTATTTAGCTGAAAATCAGTTGGTTCAATTAAATTAACTGTATAATCTTCGGAAGGACGCTTTCTCTCTTGTAAATCTTTAAGCGAGTTTATTTCAAGATAGTTTCTTTTAACTTCTTTTCTCACTCGACCATTTTTCCAACAACTTCACCACCAAATAAATGAAAATGCAGATGAGGAACCTCTTGACCTCCATGTTCGCTTATATTTGCTAGTGTTCTATAGCCTTTTCCTACTTCTGTTGAAATACCAAGCTTTTTTGCAACTATGTTGATAGCCTTCAAAAGACCTACCATTTCTTCAGATGATGCATTCATGCTAAAATCATCTAGATCAATATATTTTCCCTTGGGAATTACTAATGCATGAATTTTCTTTTGTGGGTTGATGTCATGAAATGACAAAACATAATCATCCTCATAAATTTTATTACAAGGTATCTCTCCGCGTAAAATTTTAGCAAAAATATTATTATTATCATAACTCATTTTTTTCTTTTTTCTAATTCTTCCATTACTTCTTCAATTTTCACATCATTTGCTTCTAAATACATTAGCAAATGATAAAATACATCAGCAGCTTCATGAATTTTATTTGTATTTTCCTCTATAGCTTCAATTAACTCATCAATTTCTTCTAGAACCTTTGCTTTGCTTAGAGATTTGTCTGTAAGTAATTTATTTGTATAAGAACCTTCAACTGGATTGGTTTTTCTTTCTCTTGCAAGTTTGATTAGATTTTCTAATGTGTTAAACATATCAAATTCTAACAGGTATTCCTTTTGAATCCAAATATTCCTTTGCTTCCATTACAGAATGTTTGCCATAATGAAAAATTGATGCTGCTAGGACTGCGCTTGCATTTCCTAATTTAATTCCATCGACTAAATGGTCTAAATTACCCACACCACCAGATGCAATTACAGGAATATTTACCTTGGAAGAAATCTTAGACATAAGCTCAATATCATAACCCACTTGAGTGCCATCTCTATCCATTGACGTTACTAGTAACTCGCCTGCCCCACTGTCTTCCATTTTTTTAGCGAATTCTATTGCATCAATTCCAGTATTATTTCTTCCACCGTGAGTAAAAATTTCCCATTTATCAGTATTTTTTTTAGCATCAATAGCAACCACAATACACTGCGAACCAAATTTTTTTGAACTTGCTACTACTACCTCTGAATTTTGAACTGCTGCAGTATTGATAGAAACTTTATCTGCTCCACAATTAAGTAATTTATTTATATCATCAACACTTCTAACGCCTCCCCCAACTGTTAATGGAACAAAGCATTTTTTTGAAGTTTTCTCTACAACATCATAAATAATATTTCTGTTTTCATTTGATGCAGTTATATCTAAAAAACAAATTTCATCTGCGCCGCCATCAGAATAAACTTTAGCTTGTTCAACTGGATCACCTGCATCTTGTAGATCAACAAAGTTAATTCCTTTTACAACACGGCCATTTTTAACGTCTAAACAAGGTATTATTCTATTTTTAAGCATCTAGTTCCTTAGCCAACTCCTCTAATTTTATATCACCATCATAAATCGCTTTTCCAACTATAATCCCTTCAATACTTTCATTATTTAATTCCTTGGCTTTTTTAATGTCATCTATTGATGAAACTCCACCTGATATGATTACTGGACAATTCGATATATCAGCAACCTTAACTGTTTCTTCAAAATTAGGACCTTGCTTCATTCCATCTCTATTAATATCAGTATAAATTAGTCTACTTGCTCCATATTCTTTCACTTCTTTTAAATAATCCAAAGTTAATTGATTAGAATTTTCTTTCCAACCAGAAACAGATAAATAGCCATCTTTGGCATCTAAACCTAATGCAATTTTATTTTGAAATTTTTCACAAGCTTGTTTTAAAAAATTTTTATCTTTTATAGCAGCACTTCCTAAAATAACTTTTTCTACACCAGCATCAGTATATTTTTGAATACTTTCAAAATTTCTTACACCTCCACCAATCTCAATTTTGAGATCAAATTTAGTAACTATTTGTTGAATAATATCTAAATTAACAGTTTCACCAGTTAAAGCTCCGTCTAAATCAACTAGATGTAAGTTTTTAAAACCATGATCTTTATATTTTCCAGCCTGTTCTATTGGGGACATTTCATATTCAGTTTTATTATCAAAATCTCCTTTGACTAACCTCACACACTTTTTATCCTTAATGTCTATTGCTGGAAATATTTTCATTATAAGTTTATAAAATTATCAATTATTTTAAGACCAATCTTGTCACTTTTTTCTGGGTGAAACTGAGTTCCAAAAATATTTTCTTTCTCTACAGAACAAACAATATTTGATGAATAGTCTGTTATTGCAGAAATAACATTTTTATCTTCTGGAATAAATTCATAACTATGAACAAAATACATATGTGAATTGTTTTCTATATCTTTAAAGATCTTGCTATCCTTTAAAATATTTATTTGGTTCCAGCCTATATGTGGAAGTTTGTATTTTCCATTTTGATTATCTATTTTTGATACCTTGCCTGAAATCCAACCAAGTCCTCTAGTTTCTGTTTCTTCATAACCAATATCTGCAAACATTTGTAAGCCAACACAAATACCCAGAAGTGGTTTATTATTATTTATTGCAAATTCGTTTAATACTTCTACTAAACCATTAACACTATTAAGTGCATCAACACAACTTTTAAACGAACCTTGCCCTGGCAAAACTAATTTATCAGAAGATTTAATCTTGTTTAAATCTGAAGTTACTTCGATGTTTACTTTATCTTTGGCAACTTCCTTAAATGAGTTTATTACCGAGCTTATATTGCCCGAATTATAATCAACAATCGTGACGTTCATTAAACTTATAATGAGCCTTTAGTTGATGGAATACTTTTTTTGCTCCTAGGATCCATTTCTAATGCCTCTCTTAATGATCTTGCTAATGCTTTATAACAAGACTCAATGATGTGGTGGCTGTTATCACCATAAATATTTTCGACGTGCATTGTAATACCTGCGGCCTGTGAAAATGCCTGGAACCATTCTTTAAAGAGCTCTGTATCCATCTCTCCAAGTTTTTCTACTTTTAATTTTACTTTCCAAATTAAATAAGGTCTGTTCGAAACATCTATAGCAACTCTAGTTAATGTTTCATCCATTGGAATAACTCTATGTGCATATCTTTTGATACCTACAAATTTCTTTGCGGCCTTTTTTAAAGCTTCTCCAATTGCAATTCCTGTATCTTCAGTTGTGTGATGAAGATCAATATGAGTGTCCCCTTTTGCTTTTACTTTCAGATCAATTAAAGAATGCTTTGATAGTTGTTCAAGCATATGATCTAAAAAACCTATTCCTGTATCAATTTTATATTTACCTTTGCCATCAATGTTTAGTTCAACATTGATGCTTGTTTCTTTAGTTTTTCGAGAAACTTTTCCTTTTCTAGCCATATATTTCAGATGGTATACATACTTAATCCAAGTATATCAATATCAGTCTAGATACTTGAAGTATCAAAAATAGTTACCATTTATTAGATATGACAACAATTGTGTTAATAAGAAAAAATAATGAAGTTGTGGTTGCTGGTGATGGACAAGTAAGTATGGGAAATACTGTTGTAAAAAGCACAGCTTCAAAAGTAAGAAAAATTGAAAAAAGAGATGTCGTAGCAGGATTTGCAGGATCAACTGCTGATGCATTAACTCTATTTGAAAGATTAGAGGGAAAATTAGAAAAACATGCTGGCAATTTATCAAGAGCTGCGGTTGAGTTAGCCAAAGATTGGAGAACTGACAAATACTTAAGAAGGTTAGAGGCATTAATGGCTGTGGGTGATAAAAATAATAGCTATATAATTTCTGGAACTGGGGATGTTCTAGAACCTGAAGGTGATGTTATCGGTATTGGTTCTGGTGGAAATTATGCTTTAGCAGCTGGAAAAGTTTTAATGGAAGGTAATTTGTCTGCAGAAGAAGTTGCTAAAAAAGCGATTAAAGTTGCAGCGGATATATGTGTTTTCACAAATGATAATGTTAAAATTGAAAAAATATAATGGATAATTCAAACGTAACACCTTTGCATCCTAAAGAAAAAACTCAAAAAGAAGAAGCTTCTTTAGTTAGTGCTCTTTCACCAAGGGAAATAGTTTCAGAACTTGATCGTTTTGTAGTTGGTCAAAATAAAGCAAAAAGAGCTGTCGCTGTTGCATTAAGAAATAGATGGAGAAGACAAGCTTTGAAAGGTGAAATGAAAAATGAAGTTTTACCAAAAAATATTTTAATGATCGGACCAACTGGGGTTGGAAAAACAGAGATTTCTAGAAGACTTTCAAAACTTGCTGAAGCGCCTTTTGTCAAAGTAGAAGCAACAAGATTCACGGAAGTTGGATATGTTGGAAGAGATGTTGAACAAATTGTTAGAGATTTAATTGAAATTGCAATAGCGATGGAAAAAATAAAAAAAAGAAAAGAAGTTTACGCAAAAGCTCAAAAAGCTGCTGAGGAAAAAGTATTAGATGCTTTGGTAGGAAACAAAGCAAGTCTCGCAACTAGAGAAAGTTTTAGAAAAAGACTTAGAAACGGTGATCTAGATGATAATGAAATTGAGATAGCAGTTAGTGACACTGGTTCTAGTGGAGCATCATTTGAAATACCAGGAATGCCAGGTGCCAATGTTGGAATGATAAATATTGGAGAAATGATTGGTAAATCAATGGGGAATAAGGAAAAGAAAAAGAAAATGACAGTAAAAGAGTCTCATGAAATTTTAATTAACGATGAGTCTGATAAGCTAATTGAGCAAGATAAAATTGTTAAAGCTGCAAAGCTTTCAACAGAAAACAATGGTATAGTATTTTTAGACGAGATAGATAAAATTTCAGCAAGAACTGATAGGGTTGGTGGTGACGTATCTAGAGAAGGTGTCCAAAGAGATTTGTTACCTCTTATTGAAGGAACAACTGTTAACACTAAACATGGACCAATAAAAACTGATCATATTTTATTTATTGCATCAGGGGCTTTTCAGCTAGCAAAACCATCTGATCTTCTACCTGAATTACAAGGAAGGTTGCCCATAAGAGTTGAGCTGGAAGCTTTAACTAGTGATGATTTTAAAAGAATTTTAAAAGAACCAGACTATAGTTTAATAAAGCAATATGTGGCTCTTTTAAAGACTGAGAATGTTGAACTTGAATTTTCTGATGATGGTATTGATACAATTGCAAATATAGCATCCGAAGTTAATTCAACTGTAGAAAATATTGGCGCAAGAAGATTGCACACAATTATTGAAAAAATATTAGATGACATTAGTTTCACAGCTACCGACAGAGCTGGTGAAAAAATTATAATAAACAAAGAATATATTAACAAAAATCTAGATAATTTAGTTAAGGATACTGACCTATCGAAATTTATTTTGTAGATTTATTCTTTTTTAGAAAAATGTAAAAAGCCCCACTACCCCCGTCTTCAACAGAAGCGTCTTGAATCTCATTTATTACTCTCATTAACTTTTCATTATTAGATATAAATTCTGGAACTGAATATTTTAAAATACTTAGATCTTTTGAAACGTAAGGATCTTTTTCAACATTAGAATGAATACCTTTGCCAGTAACAACGATCAATTTATTTACTCTTTCCTCAAACGCTTTTAATATAAATTCTTCAATTGTTTTGTTTGCTTGCTCTAGAGTATATCCGTGTAAATCAATTGATCTTATTTTTGTAGCATTGATAATTTTTACTTTAAAATCTTTATCAGGTATCTTTTCTTTACTCGAAATAAAACTTTGCCAATCTTTTTTATCTTTATCTGAAATTTTATCGTTCAATTAAGTTAAAATATTAACTAACTGCCAGTTAGGATTAGCTGATGTGGTATCTCTAGAGAAAACCCAAGTATCATAAATTTTTTTTATTTTTTTAGGATCACCAGAAACAATCTTTTTTTCTTTATCTCTAATGCAAGTAATAACCTCAGCTATAAAATCCACTGTAACATTTAAAATATTACCAATTTTTTTATGCTCTTTTATTTCAGCTTTATTTACGCCTATAAAAGTGATTTCAGCAGTATGTCCTCTTTTTGTCCTCTCTTTTAAAGCGTCATCGAACTGATTGTATATATCTTTATTAAGCAATGGTTTAGCATTCACAATTTTATTATCGTTGTCACTAAAATCAGTGATAATTGTTTCGTATGCAATTCTTGCTCCTTTCAAAAATTCTTTTTGTGCTTCGTCATCAAAGTTTTCCTTTGGTTTTATAGCTTGTTCCACTTTTATGTTTTTTAAAACTTCTTTGAATTGAGCTGGTGATTTACCTTCAAAACCAGTTCTTTTACCAAGGATACCTCTAAGTCTTAAAAATATAAAACCCGCAATCATTGCCAGCAAAATAATATCGATATACTCAAAACTATAATTCATATACCGATAGTAATTACTCTATTGATTAATTTCAACCAGCAATTTAGATTATGGACAAATGAACCCAATATTATTTTTAATTATTTTTATTCCAGTTATTGAAATTTATCTTTTCATCAAAATAGGAGCACAAATAGGAGCAATAACAACCATTCTACTAATATTTTTGACAGCTATTCTTGGTATTTATTACGCAAAATATGAGGGTTTGAATACTTTAAAGGCTGGTTTTTCTCAATTAAATAAAAATGAAACACCTGCATATGAAGTAATTTCTGGAGCTGCTATAGCTTTTGCAGCATTACTTTTAATTATACCCGGTTTCGCAACTGATTTTTTGGGTTTCTTGTTAATATTTCCAATCAGTAGAAAATTTATATTTAGTAAATTTTCTAGAAAATATGAAAAATCAAAAAAAGAAAAAAATAATTTTATTGAGGGAGAGTTTGAAGATATAGGAGATGATGATGAAAATAGAAAGATATAAAATTTTAGGTAAATACATCAAAGATATCTCGGTGGAAACGCCTGACATAGAAACATATTTGTTTGTGAAAGATAGAATAACAAAATATCAACTTGGGATTGATATAAATTCGAAGCCTTTGAAAAACAAAATGATAGAAATAAATACAACATTTAAATTTGAAGAAAAAGAAGATGTTAAAAAAAAATCATATTTTGAAATTATTTTTTCAACAATAATTAAAATTAATGATGAAATAAAAGATAAAAATGAATTAGAAAAAATTATATTATGTGATGTTCAAATTGAGATTTATCCTCAACTAGAGAAAACCCTTTTGAACCTTTTGCATAATTCTGGATATCCAAATATAAAATTTGAAAAAAAAGTTGATTTCGAAAATTTATATAATCAAAGATTTAATTAAAATAATTTTTCTTTAAATTATTTTTTAAATATTGTTTATGTAAATTAAGCTCTTCTTTTGTAGGAATTATTACTTTTTTATAATATTCAATATTTATCTTGCTTTTATCTTCAATTTCTTCAGTTTGTTTAAAATTTAGTGATGGTTCTTTTTGATCAATCAAATTTATGTAAACTTTCGACAATAAATCACAGTCAATTAAAGCTGTATGAAATTTTCTTCGAGAATTATCTATCCTAAATCTTTTACATAAAGCATCCAAACTAACCTGAGAACCTGGATATTTGTCTCTAGCTAAAGTTAAAGTGTCAACTATTTCATTTTCAATTACTTTTTTTCCAGAAAGCTTTAATTCATTATTAAGATGAGCTATGTCAAATTCTGCATTGTGTATAATTAATCTTTTGTTTTTAATGAATTCTAAAAAAAGATCTCCAATTTCTTCAAATTTTTTTTGTTTTGACAAAAACTCGTCGGTATATCCATGAACTTCAAATGCTTTTTCTGAAACTTTTCTCTCTGGGTTTAAATAAAAGTGAAATTTATTATTTGTTGGTATTAAATCATCTAACTCGATACAGCCAATTTCAACAATTCTATGTCCTTCTTTAACAGATATTCCTGTTGTTTCGGTATCTAATACTATCTCTTTCATTTGTTATATTAAATTTAAAATTTCTTTGATTTGTTTTTTAACAGGGTTTTTTGTGAAAGTATTTTTAATTACAAAATGTGATTTTTTTTTTTTATATTTTGGATTTAGTTGTATTTTTTTAAATATATTTATAAGCCTTACATTAAAATTTTCTCTTTTGTTTAACTTTTTATCGATATCTCTCTTTTTAGAGTCAACAAAAACTAATATATCTTTTCTATTAAAAATTTTATTTTCAATTAATAAAGGAATATCCAAAATAACAAATTTTTTATTTTTATTTTTTTTTAAAAATATTTTTAATTTTTCTCTAATTTCCTTATGTACAATGTTAATTATTTTTTTAAGATTATTTTTGTTTGCTAATATTGATTTTATAATTTCAGTCTTATCTACTGGAAAGGTGCAAATATATTTAGGCAATTTTTTTTTTAATTTTAAAAAAATCCTCTTATCTTTTTTATATAGTTTCGATACCTCATGATCTGCATTAAAAACTGGATACCCAAAATTATTTGCAACAAATGTTTTTCCAGACCCAATATCACCAATTATGCCTATTCTAATCATTATTTAATAAATCAAGAACCTCATTATTCACACTTGGTTCAATGTCATGCCACAATTTAAATGCCTCAAATGCTTGATAAATAAACATTAATTTACCATTTTCTATTTGATTTCCAAATTTTTTTCCTTCTTTTAAAAACTTGGTTTCAGCAGGATTATAAATCACATCGTAAAATAACTTATCAGCACCAACATTGTAAGTATTTAAATTAATAGCCTCATTATTTAAACCCAAACTAGTTGCATTTATAATCATATTAAAATCAGGTATCTCGCCCCAATTTACAATATCAATTTCCTTGAATTGGGATTTTAAATTCTCAGCCTTTTTGTGAGTTCTATTGGTTACAATTATTTTAGATGCTTTCATTTTAGCTAAAGCGAAAATTATTGATGGCACTACTCCACCAGCACCTAAAATTAAAATTTTTTTATCTTTTACATTATATTTCAAATTATTTATTGCTTTTTGAAAACCAACAATATCTGTGTTGTGGCCAACTAAATTATCATTATGAAAAATAATTGTGTTCACTGATTGGGTTTTTTCTGCTTCTAAACTTAATTTGTCTAAGAAAGGAATTACAGTTCTTTTAAACGGAACAGTAACATTGCAGCCATTTATTTCTTGGTTTTTAATTTTAAGTAAAAAATTTTCAATTTCATTTTCTTCGAGTTTAACTTTTTCATAAACTGCATTAATATTATTTTGTTTTAACCAATGATTGTGCAATTTTGGCGATAAAGAATGATTAATTGGGTTTCCAATTACAAAATATTTTTTCATTTTTGTAAATTTAAATATTCTTTAATTTTTTTTATAGGCAAACCCATTATTGTATCTTCATCTCCATTTATGCTACTGAACAAATTTCTACCCTCCCCTTCAATTTGATAAACATTATAGGCGTAAAGATTTTCATCCGATATCTTAGATAAATATTCTGTTAATTCTGAATCTGAAAAATTTTTCATTACTAAGGTTGCTTTATCTGTGTAGTTCCAAATCATTGAGCCATTTTTTGAAATACAAACTGAACTTATTAGAAAGTGCATTTTACCGTTAAGTTTCTTTAATATCTCTAATGCCTCTTTTCTACTCTCAGGTTTTGAAATTAACTCTCCATTTAAATCAATGACACTATCTGCACCTAGTACTATTTTATCTTGAATTTTGGCACTAACTTTGTTTGCTTTTAACTCTGCAAGATTTTTTGAAATAATTTCTGGACTAGCATTTTCTTTAAGTAAAGATAATTTTACAATATCTTCATCAACGTTTGAAGGCTCTACGGCCGCTTTTATATTATTTTTATCTAAAATATTCTTTCTAATCTTACTTTTTGACGCTAGGATAATCTTACTTAACATTATTTGAATATATTTCGTGTATTTTAATTATAGAAGCAGCAGTCTCTTCAACTGATTTTCTTGTTACATCTATTAAAGGCCATTTATATTTTTGAAATGTTTTTTTTGCTTGAAGAACTTCTTTTTTTATACTTTCTAGGTTAGTATAATCTATACTTTCTGTTTCTTTTAATGAATTCATCCTATTTTTTCTTAGATCTGCTAGTCTTTCCGGTTCTGTGCTTAATCCAACAACACAAGTTATATGAGGATTTTGCTTAAGTTTTTCTGGTAATGATTTTTCATTAACCAAAGGAATATTTGATGTTTTAAAACCTTTGTTGGCAAGATAAATAGAAGTTGGTGTTTTGCTGGTCCTACTAACACCAACAAGAATAATATCAGATTTTTCAACTTCATTAATTAAATTTCCATCGTCATGATTCATTGTGAATTGAATTGCTTCAATTCTATCATAATACTCATCATTTAAAACGTGTTGTCCACTTGGTTCGTGGGTAGCTTTTTGATTTAAAATTTTAGAAAAATTTAAAATTAAATTACCTAGTACCCCAAAACAAGGTATCTTTTTATTTTCACTCTCGTTAGCTAAATACTTAGCAAGATTATTATCTACAATAGTATATAAAATTATTGAATTTTCATTTTTTTTTGCATCATCTAAAATTTTTAAGATTTGATTTTCTGTTCTTGTGAATGAATAAGAATGAACTTTATATTCTATGTTTAAAAATTGCGCTTTAAGAGCTAAAAATATTCTATCTAAAGTTTCTCCAGTGGAGTCAGAGATTAAATAAATTTGATATGTATTACTCATAAATAAATTGTTAATAAACTGTGTATTATTTTGATTAAATTATACAATTTTAAATTTCTCCAATAACATCTGCAAAATCTGACTTTTATTAACAATAATAATAAATAAGCTAAAACAATCCACAAAAATTGAAAAAATCAAAAAAGCTTCATTTTAAACAATTTTAATCATCAAACCTGTTGATAAATTGTGAGTATAATGTTTATAAAAAATAATCTCCTTTATTCACAAGATATAATAATACTACAATAATTAATAAGACTTTTATATGAAACCTTTAAACAAAGTAATTATAAATAAAGATACCTCATTTAATCCTTTATGGATAATGAGACAAGCAGGTCGATATTTACCTGAGTTTAGAGAAATCAGAAAAAATAATCCTGATTTTATTAATTTATGTTTAAATGATAATTTATCAGCCGAAATAACATTACAACCATTAAAAAGATTCGATATTGATGCTGCAATAATCTTTTCTGATATTTTAATGTTACCTTATGGTCTAGGTCAAAAAGTAAAATTCGAGAAAAATTTTGGTCCCAAACTAGATAGTCTAGATTTAAATAAGATAGCAAAACTAGATGAGATAGATTTTGTTGAAAAGATATATCCCGTTTATAAAGCAATTAAAAAAGTAAGTTCAGATCCAATCGTAAAACACAAAAATACTATTGGATTTGTAGGCGCCCCATGGACTCTTTTAGTTTATATGATTAATTTAAAATCCCCAAAGAAGGATTTGAATGAAAATTTTTTTAAAGATGAGTTTTTAATAAACAGAATTTTATTAATTATAGAAAAATTTTTAAAAGTTCATATTAAAAATCAAATAGATAATGGAGCAAATGTAATTCAGATTTTTGATAGTTGGGCTGGTTTACTAGAAGAAAAAGACTTACCAAATTATATTTATTCACCCACTTTAAATTTAGTAGAATATGTTAAATCTCTTAATATACCTGTGATATGTTTTCCAAGGGAAATTAAAAATTACAAAGAATTTTGTGAGGTCGTTAAACCTGATGCAATAAGTATCGATTATAATGTAGACCCAAAAAAAATTCTTAAAGATATAAAAATTCCTATTCAAGGAGGATTGGATCCTAAAGTTCTTTTAACAGATTATGAAAATTTAAAAAAAGAAACTTCTAGATATTTAGAAATTTTCAAAGACCATCCGTATATATTTAATCTAGGTCATGGTATTCTGCCCGAGACTAATCCAGAGATGGTTGAAAACTTAATAAAAATAGTAAAAAATAATTAAAATATGGAAGTTAATCATCCATCTATAAAATATGGAAAAACTGGTGTTCTAATTATTAATTTAGGAACACCAGATTCAACTAGTTGGTTTGATATAAGAAAGTATTTAAGAGAGTTTCTTTCAGACAAAAGAGTGATTGAAGTAAATCCTATAATTTGGCAAATAATTTTAAATTTATTTATTTTAACTTTCAGACCCTCGAAAACTGCTAAGGCTTATAAAGAAATCTGGATGAAAAATGAAAATATGTCTCCCCTTCTTTATTACACCAAACAACAAAGCGAAAAAACTTCTCAATTATTTAATAAAGAAAATATTATGGTAGATTTTGCGATGAGATACGGCAACCCAAGTATAAAAAGCAAAATAGCAAAACTGCATGACATGGGCTGTGAAAATTTAATTATACTTCCTCTTTATCCACAATATGCGGCAGCTACAACGGCCACAGTCTGTGATGAGGTTTATAGAACTTTAATGAAAATGAGGTGGCAGCCTTCTTTAAAAATAATTCCTCATTATGAGTCTAATCCTCTTTATATTGATGCACTAGTCAGTTCGATTAATAAAAAAATTAATGAAATTGATTGGAATCCAGAAATAATCATCGCCTCATACCACGGGATACCAAAAAAATATTTTGATAAAGGAGACCCATATCATTGCTATTGTCACAAAACAACAAGACTTATTTCAGAAAAATTTACTTCCATTAAAATTAAAACTACTTTTCAATCACGATTTGGTCCACAAGAATGGCTTCAACCATATACTGATAAAACTTTAGAAAGTTTACCCAAAGAGGGAATTAAAAATATTCTCACAATTTGCCCAGGTTTTTCATCTGATTGTGTAGAAACATTAGAAGAAATATTAATCCAAGGTAAAGAAAGTTTTTTAAATTCTGGAGGGATAAATTTTGATATGGTCCCATGCTTAAATGACAATGATGACCATATATTTTTGATAAAATCTTTAATTGAAAACAACCTTTGATTAATGAATACATATTTACTATTTAAGTCTTTACATTTAATTGCAGTTGTTTCCTGGATGGCCGGTCTTTTGTATTTACCAAGAATTTTTGTTTATCATGTCGAGAACAAAGAAAAGAAAGAAGTCACCGATATATTTGAAGTGATGGAGAGAAAATTATTTATTTATATTATGCGTCCTGCAATGATATTTACTTGGGTGTTTGGATTGGTTTTGATTTATTTAAATGGGATAGAAATTTTTGCACAACTGTGGTTTCAGATAAAGATAGTTTTGATAGTTTTCCTATCAGCGTATAATGACTTTTTGGGAAAGTGTCTTGTTAGCTTAAAAAATTCTACAAACAAAAGATCTGCAAAATTTTTTAGAATTATCAATGAAATACCAACTACAATTTTAATTATTGTTGTATTTTTAGCCATTTTTAAGCCAATCTAGGGTTGAAATAATAAAATCAGCATATATATTCAAATAATCGATAAGTCCTTATCAAAAAATTAATCATGAACATTCAAGAACTAAAACTTAAATCATCTGAACAGCTCATTACACAGGCAGAAGAGCTTGGAATTGAAAATGCTAGCACATTAAGAAAACAAGAAATTCTTTTTGCTATTCTTAAAAAAGTTGCTGAAAAAGAGGAAATAACTGGCGTAGGTGTTTTACAGCTTTTACAAGATGGGTTTGGTTTTCTTAGAGCAATGGAGTCGAACTATCTTCCAGGACCAGATGACATATATGTAAGCCCAAGTCAGATTAGAAAGTTTGGTTTAAGAACCGGGGATACTGTTGAAGGGCCAGTCAGAGCCCCTAAAGAAGGAGAAAGATATTTTGCACTATTACAAGTAAGTAAAATAAATTTTGAAGAACCAGAAAAAGCAAGACATAAAATTGCGTTTGATAACTTAACACCACTATATCCAGATAAACAATTGGTAATGGAACTCGAAACAACTAAGGTAGAAAAAAAGCCAGATCTTACCCCGAGATTAATAGATTTAGTTAGCCCAATTGGAAAAGGTCAAAGATCAATAATTATCTCACCACCAAAAGCGGGTAAAACTATGATCTTACAAAGTATTGCAAACTCAATAGCTAAAAATTATCCTGAGTGTTATCTGATAGTTCTGTTGATAGACGAGCGTCCAGAAGAAGTGACAGATATGCAAAGGACTGTTAAAGGCGAAGTAATTAGTTCTACTTTTGATGAGCCGGCACAAAGACACGTTGCAGTAGCTGAAATGGTTATAGAAAAAGCAAAAAGATTAACTGAACATAAAAAAGATGTTGTTATTTTATTAGACTCAATAACAAGATTAGGTAGAGCTTATAACGCTGTAATACCAAGTTCAGGAAAAGTCTTAACAGGAGGTGTGGATGCAAATGCACTTCAGAGACCTAAAAGATTTTTTGGTGCAGCGAGAAATATTGAGGAAGGTGGATCGTTAACTATTATTTCTACTGCTTTGATCGATACTGGAAGCAGAATGGATGAAGTTATTTTTGAGGAATTTAAAGGAACAGGTAATAGTGAAACTGTCTTAGATAGAAAAATTGCAGATAAGAGAATTTATCCTGCAATTGATATAACAAAGTCTGGAACAAGAAGAGAAGAGCTCTTGTTTGATAAAAATGATTTACAGAAAATGAATGTATTAAGAAGAATAATTGCTCCAATGGGAACTATGGATGCAATAGAGTTTATAAATTCAAAGTTAAAAGACACTAAAAATAATGCTGAGTTCTTTAATTCAATGAACAAACCAGCGTAAAAATTTTCATAATATTTTAAGTTTTACAGAGATGTTAGTTTGAAGATATAATCTTCAAATGACAATTTACGCTTTATCTACTGGACCTGGTATTTCAGGTGTTGCTATTATTAGAATATCAGGAGAACAATCATCAAAAGTAATTGAGAGTCTAACAGGTAAAAAGGTTCCTCAGCCAAGAGTAGCAACATTAAGAAAAATCAACAAAATCAACACTTCTGAGCTTATAGACGAAGGTATAATACTATGGTTTCCTGGTCCAGAGAGCTACACAGGTGAAGATATGGCCGAAATACAGGTTCATGGCAGTAAAGCCGTTGTTGACGCTCTACACTCTTCTATTTCTCAAATTGAAAATTGTAGATTAGCCGAGCCAGGTGAATTTACAAAACTTGCATTTCAAAATGGAAAAATAAATTTATTAGAAGCAGAAAGTATAGCTGATCTAATTTCATCTGAAACAGAAATTCAAAGACAACAAGCAATTAAAATTATGAATGGTAAGTCAGCAGATCAATTCAATTTTTTAAGAGAAAAACTTTTAAAAATTTTATCTAACGTTGAAGCTAAAATTGATTTTCCAGATGAAGATTTGCCAAATAATATTTTGGATGAGATTAAAAATAATTCAAACGAAGTAATAAAAAAAATTGAAAAGATTTTAAATGATCAAAAAGTTGGAGAAAGAATTAGAGAAGGTTTTAAGATTGCAATTCTTGGACCTACTAATGCAGGGAAATCTAGTTTAATAAATCATTTATCAAATAGAGATGTTGCAATTGTTTCTGAAATAGCTGGTACTACAAGAGATGTTATAGAAACTCATCTTAGTATAGATGGTTATCCCGTAATAATATCTGACACCGCAGGAATACGAGAATCTAAAGATGAGATAGAAAAAAAAGGTATTAAATTATCTTTAAATATAGCCGAAGAAGCAGATTTAAAGCTTGTAGTAGTAGATGCAAAAAGCCTCAATTTTACTGATGTTTTGAAGGGTTTATTAGATGAAAATGCAATTTTAGTTATAAACAAGTCCGATCTTTTAGAAAAAGAAATTAATTCAGAAATAAAAAATATAAATCATGTTTTAATCTCCATTAAAGAAAATAAAAATGTTGATGAACTAATTTCAAAAATAAAAAATAATTTAAAAAATAAATTTATAACTAGTGATGATATTTTAATTACTAGAGAGAGACACAGACAACATTTAGAACAGTGTTTAGATCATTTGAATAATTTTAATCAAAAAAAAGAAATAGAAGATTTTGATAAAGCAGCAGAAGATTTAAGATTAGCAACTAGACATTTGGGTATGATCGTTGGAAAAGTTGATGTAGAAGAGATATTAGGTAGTATTTTCAACGATTTTTGCATCGGCAAATAATCCCCTATTTTCCTTATTTTTTAGATTTTTTTATAAAAAACTGTTGATAATTAATACTTATTTATAAAAAAATAAGCCTGTCTTGTAAATTATGTATTCACATATAAATTTACCTCATGAAAAATGATTTGTCATTTGATGTAGTTGTAATTGGTGGAGGTCACGCAGGATGTGAAGCAGCTGCAGCTTCCGCTCGACTAGGAGTTAACACTGCCCTATTTACCCATAAGATAGAAACTATTGGTGAAATGTCATGTAACCCTGCAATTGGTGGTCTAGGCAAAGGTCATTTAGTTCGAGAAATTGATGCACTTGATGGTGTTATGGGAGATGTTGCAGATAAATCAGGTATACAATTTAGATTATTAAATAGAAGCAGAGGTCCAGCTGTGCGTGGACCAAGAACTCAATCAGATAGAGCACTATATCGTAAATTTATGCAAGAAAAACTTATAAACTACTGTAATTTAAGAATTTTTTCTGATCCTGTAGTAAAGTTTATTTTTAATAAAAATACTATAAGTGGTTTTGAAACAAAAGAAGGTAAAAAGGTATCGTGTAACAAGTTAATTCTAACAACAGGAACTTTTTTAAATGGTTTGATACATATAGGTGATGAAAGAACACCAGCAGGTAGGTATGATGAAAAACCTTCAACAGGTTTAAGTGAACAATTAGCAAAATATGATTTTAAAATTGGAAGATTAAAAACTGGAACGCCTCCAAGGTTAGATGCAAGAACGATAAATTTTGAAAACCTTGAAGAACAATTTGCAGATGATGATCCTTATTTTTTTTCTTTTTTAACTAAAAAAAATTTAAATAAACAAGTGTCATGTCGAATGACTTATACAAATGAGAAGGTTCACAAAATTATAGAAAAAAATTTATCTAAAAGTGCAATGTACTCAGGTAGTATAAAAGGAGTAGGTCCAAGATATTGTCCATCTATAGAAGATAAGATAGTAAAATTTGCTGACAAAGTTCGTCATCAGATATTTTTAGAGCCAGAAGGGCTTAATGATCACACAATTTACCCAAATGGGATCTCTACTTCACTACCAGCTGAGGTTCAAGAAGAAATATGTAATAATATCAATGGTTTAGAGAATGTTAGTATTATTAGGCCAGGATATGCTATAGAGTATGACTATATAGATCCACGTGAATTATTTTTGACCCTTGAAACTAAGAAAATCAGCAATCTTTATCTTGCTGGGCAGATTAACGGAACAACTGGATATGAAGAAGCAGCTGCACAAGGACTTATAGCTGGTATAAATGCTGCTTTGTCAGTTAAAGATTCAGAACCATTTATCCTTGATAGATCTGAAGCTTACATTGGAGTAATGATTGATGATTTAGTTACCAAGGGAGTTGCAGAGCCTTACCGTATGTTTACATCAAGAGCAGAATATCGATTAAGTTTGAGAGCTGATAATGCCGATCAAAGATTAACAGCTAAGGGAATAGAAATTGGGTTAATTGAAAAAGATAGAAAAGCCTTGTATTTGGATAAATTCGATAAAATTGGAAAAATTAATTTAAAAATGAGTAAATCTAATATTTCACCATCTAAAGCTGAAAAATTTGGAATTAAAATAGCGAAAGATGGAATATTGAGGTCTTCTAATGAGGTCCTAACTCAAAAGGACGTGAATATGAGCAAAATTAGAGAAATATGGCCTGAAATACCGTATTTTAGTAAAGAAATTGATGAGCAAGTAGAAATTAATGCTCATTATAGAGGATATTTAAAGAAGCAAAAAGCGGATATTTTAGCATTTAAGAGGGATGAGAACTTAATTATTCCAGATAAAATTAATTATGATGGACTTTCAGGTTTATCTAATGAGGTAAAAGCTAAATTTAAAGAAATAAAGCCTAAAACTATGGGTCAAGCTCTAAGAATTGATGGAATAACCCCAGCCGCTGTATATATTTTGTTGTCACATGTAAAAAGAAAGTCTATTAAGCATATAGCTTAATGGATCAAGAAATTTTAAATTCTTACTCTCGAATTAATGATCTAAATGTTTCACGTGAAACATTTTTAGACTTTGAAAACTACATATCTATGATTCTTGAAAAAAATAAAAAAATTAACATAATTGGTCAAAATACAGCTTCAAAAAACATGATAATTGAGCGTCATATTATTGATTCAGCGCAAATAATTGATTTTGTTGATTTAAATTGTAATACAACCATAGATTTAGGATCTGGAGCTGGATTTCCAGGAATTATAGTGGCAATTATACTTAAAAACATGAAAAATAAAATGAATGTGCATCTATATGAAAAAAGCTACCATAAAAGCCATTTTTTAAAAGAAGTTTCAGAAAAATTAAATTTAAATACAAAAGTTTTTCAAAAAAATATTTTTGAGTTAAAAAATTTAGAGACGGGAACAATTATGTCGAGAGCGTTTAAACCTATGCCTGTCGTTTTAGATTTAGTTTATGAAAATTTTTCGAAATATAAAAATTTAATTTTCTTTATGGGTAAAAATGGAAAAAAAATTTTTGAAAATTCTAAAAAAAAATGGAAGTTGGAATATGTAGAAAAGAAAAGTTTAACAAGTAAGGATTCTTTTTTGTTAAATATAAAAAAAATTAAAAAAAAAAATTAAAAGGATTTTAAATAAAATTAAATGCAAATTATTTCTGTCATAAATCAAAAGGGTGGGGTAGGAAAAACCACTACTGTCATAAATCTTGCCGCTGGATTATCACAATTAGAAAAAAAAATTTTGGTTATTGATCTAGACCCTCAGGGAAACGCAACTACAGGTCTTGGATTATCTAATATAGAAAATTCAAGTGATACAATTTATGGTGTATTGAATGGAACTAAAGAAATTTATCAGGTAATAAAGAAAACTCAGTTTGAAAATTTGGATTTGATAACATCAAATGTAGATCTATCAGGTTTGGAGGTTGAAACAGCCGATGATGCTAATAGAGCATTTATTTTGAAGCGTAAATTAACCGCTTATTTAAACACTTCTAGAGAATCTTATGATTATATATTAATTGATTGTCCCCCATCACTTAGCTTATTGACTGTAATGGCTCTAGTATGTTCAGGCTCTCTACTGGTCCCTTTGCAGACAGAATTTTTTGCTCTTGAGGGTCTAACGCAGTTAATGAAAACGATCGAGAGAATAAAAGTAAGTTTAAACCCGGAATTAAAAATCAGAGGAATACTTTTAACGATGTATGACAAAAGAAATAAGCTGTCTTCTCAAGTTGAAAAAGAAGCTAGAGATTATTTTAGTGAAAAAGTTTACTCAACTGTAATACCAAGAAATGTTAGATTGTCGGAGGCACCGTCGCATGGGATGCCAGTATTAATTTATGATAAATCATGTCCAGGCAGTAAGTCTTATTTTAATTTCACTGATGAATTTATTAACCAAGAGTCAACAATAGGGAGTGCTGCTTAATGGATAAAATTAAAAAAGGTCTTGGAAGAGGCTTGTCGTCATTAATAGGTGAAGCAAAAGTAGAGCCTCAAACTAATCAGTTACAAATTAGCGATCTTGTTCCAAATAAATATCAACCGAGAAAAATATTTGATGAAAATAATTTAATTGATTTAACAAATTCTATCAAAGAGAGAGGAATGATACAGCCAATCATTGTTAGGAAATCAAATGATGATAATACAAAATTTGAAATAATAGCAGGAGAGAGAAGGTGGCTTGCAGCACAAAGAGCCGGTCTTCATAATGTTCCAGTGGTCGTCACTGAAGCCGATGATTTAAAATCTTTAGAATTTGCAATTGTTGAAAATGTTCAAAGACATGATTTAAATCCCCTTGAAGAGGCTCAAGGTTATAAAAGATTAATAGAAGAGTTTTCTTATGATCAAGAAAAAGTATCAAAATTTATTGGAAAAAGTAGAAGTCATATTACGAATTCTTTAAGACTTTTAACTTTACCAGATGAAGTAATAAAATTAATTGAAGCTCAAAAATTAACAGCAGGTCATGCAAAAATTTTGGTTGGTCTTGATAATGCAAGTTTTGTTGCAAACAAAATTATTGAAAAAAAATTATCTGTAAGACAATCAGAAAACTTTGTTAAAATTTTTAAAATTAGAAAAAAACCAAGTTTAATTAAAGACACAAATATCGTAGCTCTTGAATTGTCTATATCAAATAAAATTGGATTAAATGTAGATATCCAAAACAATAAAAGAAATAAGGGTAAAATAAGTATTGAATATAAAGATTTAGATCAATTAAATAAAATTATTGATATAATCAAATCTAATTACTAACTTTTTTGGAAACTAGATTTAAAATAAAATCTGAGACTAAATTAGTTGAATTTTCGTAATTTTTTTTAATTTTTAGCTCAACCTCTGTTATTTTGTAGAGTGTTTCTTTAAGCGCTCTTGGAGTCCAATTTAAAATTTGTTGTTTTGTAATTTCTTTTTCTTTCCAAAAAATTGGTGGTTTAGCAGAAGAAATTGTTAGATTTAAATTTTGATTCTTTTCAAATTCCTTTAATAATCTTAAAATTGTTTTTGATTTAATTAAAAATGATCTCATAATTATAATACTGTCTTCGTTATTGAAATTATTTTCATTTAAAATTTTCAGAGTTTTACGCTTATTATGAGCCAAACAACTATCAACAAGCTCAAATATACTATGATTTTCAATCAAATTGGTTAGTTTGAATATAGTTTCATTGTCAATTTTTTTCCCATTTCTTGAATAATTTTCTAATTTTTCTAATTCCGATAAAAAAAATTTACGGTCACCATTACATTTGCTTGCAATTAAATTAATATTTGAAATCGAAATATTAATTTTTCTTTTTTTAATAAACTCATATCCTATCTTTGAGAGAGTTTCTTCATTATCAGGATAGAATGGAATACATATACAATTTTTTGCTTTTTCAAAAAAAGATCTTAATTTGGATTTTTTATCCAACATATCTGAATCTAAAATAATTATAATATCTGATAATTCTTTGTTAAATAATTCAGATAAAATTAAATATAATTTGTCTGTTGCTCTTTTAATTAGAATAACCCTTTCATTTTCAAAAAGAGATGTTGAAAGTAAACTCTCAAAAAAAGAGTTTGGGTTATTTAAAATATCTTTTTCATCATAAGAAGAAGTAAGTTTTTTTTCTTTTAAAATATTTTTTAATTCATTTTGTTTTAGTCCTTCATTTGCCCCATAAAGAAGAATAAATGGACTATAATTAAAATCTATATTTTTCGTTTCGTATGATTTAATAATCATCTAAAAGTGCTAATTCAGTAATTATTTGATTATATATTTCTGAACTAAAGTTTTGCTTCGTCAAAATTTCATTTTTTTCTTCTTCAAATTCGTCTTCGATACTGTCCATATTTTTTTTGGAAGAAATTTGAATTTCTTTTATTAGTCTATTATTAGAAAAAACTTTAACAGAAGTAGTATTTGATAATTTATAACTTGAAACTTTTGCAGTTTTGTCTTTTGTTAATATGCTTTTCTTGTAATCAGTGCTTATTTCTAAGGAAAATGTTTTTTCAAATTTTTTATTTTTAAACTGTTTTAAGTTTGAATTTAAATAATTATTAATTGTTCTGTCACCAGTAAGTTTCAAAGAATTTAATGAAAAATCACTGTTTACTTTTTTTGAATAAATAGGTTCGAAACCACAATTGTTAAGAAATAATGTAATAAATATTATATAAAAAATTTTTCTACACATTTAATTTAACATTAAATTACTATATTTATTAGTCTACCTGGAACAAGTATTGTTCTTTTAATGGATTTATTTTCTAAATAAATGCTCATTTTTTTTTCTCTTTTAATCATTTCAAGTAATTCTTTTTCATTATTATCTTTATCAACTTTTATAATTCCTCTAGTTTTACCATTTATTTGTATTACAAGATTTACTTCATCCTTAATTAACACTTTTTTATTAACTTTAGGCCAACTTTCAGAATGCTTTAGTCCTTTAGTTTTTAACATTTCTAAACATTCACTTACAAAATGTGGCATTACAGGACTCATCGCAACAAGAATTTTACTATAATTTTCGATCCAATTATTTTTATCTATTTTGTCATTTGTAATTTTGTTTATTAATCTGTAAGTTTCATGGAAGTTTGCAATAATTTTGTTGTAACTAAAATTTTCAATGTTTTTTTCAACATTCTCAATAAATTGATTAGATATTTTTTCTAGATCATTATTTTTATTTATTGGATGATTTTTATCAATCTCACTTAAAATCTTCTGATTTAATACCCATAATTTCTGAACAAATTTGAATGACGAATTCATGCCCTCATCTGACCATTGAACATCTTTTTCGGGAGGACTATCTGATAATATAAATAATCTAACCGAGTCTGCTCCATAGTTTTCAATTATTTGCTCTGGGTCTATTGTGTTTTTTTTTGATTTAGACATTGACTCAGATGCGCCAATCTTGATTTGTTGCGACTGATCTGAAGCAAGAAATTTTTTCCCATTTATTGAAATAATTTCATCTGGACTTACCCAATTATTATTTTGATCTTTATAAGTTTCATGACAAACCATCCCTTGTGTAAATAGTCCTTTAAAAGGTTCTTTAATTACAAAATTTTCATTTTCAAAAGAGAGAGCATGCATAAAAAATCTTGAATATAATAAATGGAGTATAGCATGTTCAACACCGCCAATATATTGATCTACTGGCATCCAGTATTTTATTTCTTCATTGTTAAATCCATAATTAGAATTATGTGGAGAGCAGAATCTTAAAAAATACCAAGAAGAATCAACAAAAGTATCCAACGTATCAGTTTCTTTGGTATACTCTTTCCCATCGAATGAAATTTTTTTCCAGTCATTCATTTCATCTAAAGGATTTCCTGATGAAGCGAATTTATTTATCTCTGGTAATTTTATAGGAAGAAGTTCTTTTGGAATTTTAGTTGGATTTCCATTTTCATCGTAGGCTATTGGTATTGGGCATCCCCAATATCTTTGTCTTGAGATCCCCCAATCTTTGAGTCTAAAGTTTGTTTTTCTTTTTCCAATATTATTTTTTTCAATATAATCTATTGCTTTTGAAATAGATTCTGTTGGTACTTTAAAACCATCAAAAAATTTAGAATTAAATAAAATTCCTTTATCTGTGTAGGCTTTATTTTTTATCGTAAAATTTGTCTCACCATCTGGTCTAACAACAGGAGTAATATTTAAATTATATTTTATTGCAAAATCCAAATCTCTTTGATCATGAGCAGGACAACCAAAGACTGCACCTAATCCATAATCCATTAAAACAAAATTTGCAAAATAAACAGGAACTTTTACTGCTGGATCTAAAGGATTTATAGCCATTAAATCAGTCTTAAAGCCAAGTTTTTCTGCCACTGCTATTGATTCTTCAGTAGTACCTGTTTTTGAGCATTCTTCTTTAAATTTTATAAATTCAGGATCTGACTTGTAGTGATTTGCTACAGGGTGGTCTACAGATAAAGCCAAAAAAGACATACCAAAAAGAGTATCTGGTCTAGTAGTATAACACTTGATTTCATCAATTTGTTTATTTGATTGAATTTTGAAATTTATCTCACAGCCAAACGACCTACCTATCCAATTTTTTTGCATAACTTTTACTTTGTTTGGCCATTCATTAAGTGACTCAAGGCCATCAAGCAGTTCACTAGAAAATTTAGTTATGTTAAAAAACCATTGATTTAACTTTCTTCTCTCTACCGTTGCCCCAGACCTCCATCCTTTTCCATCTATTACTTGTTCATTGGCTAAAACTGTTTTCTCTACAGGGTCCCAGTTAACATAGTTTTCTTTTCTATAGACTAGTCCCTTATCATAAAGTTCTAAAAAAAATTCTTGTTGATGTTTATAATAATCATCTGAACAAGTTGATATTTCTCTATCCCAATCAATAGAAAGTCCAAGCTTTTTTAGTTGAGATTTCATTGTTGCAATATTAGACTCAGTCCAATCTTTTGGACTTAAATTATTTTGTCTTGCTGCATTTTCGGCAGGCATTCCGAAAGAGTCCCATCCCATAGGATGTAGCACGTTATATCCTTGTAGTGCTTTGTATCTAGCTAAAACATCGCCAATTGTATAATTTCTAACGTGTCCCATATGAATCTTTCCTGATGGATAAGGAAACATTTCTAGGCAATAAAATTTTTTTTTATTTTTTTCTACTTTTGCTGAAAATATTTTTTGGCTTTCCCAGTAGCTTTGCCATTTATTTTCGATAATTTTAAAATTATATCTTTCCACAAAATTAACTTGAATTTTTTATTTTGAGATAAATCTACTCTTATTTCTTTTCTTTTTTTTACCCTGATTTTGTTCTTTGTACAGTGCTGCTTTTTTTAGTATTTCTTTTTTAAGTTCTTGAACCAAACTATTTTGTTCAGTTATTTTGCAATTCAATAAATTGTCTAAACATTTTTTATTAAACACTTTTATATCTAACGAATCTGACCTAATTTCGTTTGTTAGAAATCGAATTGAAATTTTAATACTTTCATTTTGGCTAGAATTATCTGTATACCAGTCTGTAATAATTATACCGCCACTGTAATTTACAGAAGATAGTGGCATAAAATCAATAACATCTAGAGATGCTCTCCATAATTCATTGGAGCTTGCAAATTGAAAATTTCCACCCATCAAATTTTTCTCTTGATCAAATAATTTAAAACTTCTTCCTTCTTGAATATTTTTTTGAACTCTGTCATTTACGTTTGGTGGAACTTTTCTAGCATCAACTTTTTTATAAATTCCACAACCTGTAATAACTGTAAAAACTAGTAAAATTATTGCTAGTTTTGTATATTTTATTAAAATATTCATAATATATTGACTAATTAACACGAATATCTATGAATTATAGTAATTATTCTGTGATATTATTGCAACACTTTAGTTTAAAAATTAGAAAATTATCAATTAAAATAAATTTTATATAAAAATAAGATAATTTTCGGATGTTATTAATATTAATAATTAAACAAAGGAGACATTAATGACAAACATTAAAAAAATAGGACTTACAGCGTTAGCTGGATCTCTTATTGCAACTACTGCAATGGCTGGTTCTTTATCAGTTAGTGGTGGTGCAAAACTATCTCACACTACAAAAGGTGGAACTTCTGACCCTGCAACTGGTAACAACTGGGGTATGCAGAAAGCTATGACTTTTTCTGGTGGTGGTGAACTAGATAACGGTCATTCTGTATCATTAACTCACGTAATGACAGTTGAAGGTGCTCAATCTTCATCTTTATTAACTTATGATATGGGTGATGCTGGTAAAATTATGTTTACTGACGGTGCTGGTGGATTAGGTATCGCTGGTATTGATGATTTAATGCCAACTGCTGTAGAAGAGCCATGGGATGGTCTTGGTGGAACTAAAAACGGTTACGTTTCACAAGCATCAAGTGGTTTTGAATACACAAACACTTCTGTTGATGGTGTTAAAATAGAAATCGGTTACGGTACTAGCCAAGCAGCTAATGACGATGGTGGAGTATCAGGAACTGGTGCTACTAATTCATCTGACTCTGTAGCTGTACAATACACTGGTATTGAAGGTGCTAATATTTTCTTTGGTACTGGAACTTTAGGTGGTGCAACTGAAACTGATGTGGATACTGTAGGTGCTACTTACTCAATGGGTGGAGCAACTTTTGGTGTTCAATCATCAACTGTTGATCCTGCAGCTACTGCTGAGGAAGAAACTCTTGCATACAGTGTTTCATTTGCAGTAAATGATGATTTATCAATTTCATATGGTGAGTCGACTACTGAACTTTCTGGATCTGTAGATCAAGAAATCAAAGGTATATCTATTGGTTACTCAATGGGTGGTCTATCTGTAGCGATGCATGCAAATGAAGGTGATAACATTGGTAACACAGCAAATAACTACAAACACACTGAGTTATCTGTATCTTTTGCATTCTAATTGTTGAAAGACAAATATTTAAAGGGCCTAAGTTTCTTAGGCCCTTTTTTTTATTCAGATATTTTATTTAAAAAACCTAAATATTTTAAATAATTTTCACTAAGATTTACTGATTTTTTATAAATAGGGTTTCTAGCCTGTTCAATACTTACAGTTCTTATTCCAGTTTTATTTTTTGTATGATCTAGACAATTTTCATCCCATTCTAAGTTACAAAATTGGATAAGTTTTTTTGTTTCCTCAACTGGATTATTTACTAATTTTTCATAATGACAGTCATATATGTAGCCTGGCATTTTTGTATGCCAAAATACCATTAATTCCTTATATAAATCTATAAATTTCACCAAATATTCTTGATTATAGCTCCAAGGTAATGCCCACCCTTCGTATGTATTTCTATAAATAGACAAAGCGGTGTCTTTTAAGTTTCTTTTACAATGAATAATTTTAGCTGTAGGGAACAGAATGTTTATAAAGCCCAGCCAACAAAGATTAAGAGGTGCTTTGTCTAAAATAATTAAATTATTATGGTATTGTTTAAATAAATTTAATATCTCTGCTCTTAAATTTTTCTTAAACTCATTCTGCTTATTGTCAAAATTAACCATATTTTTAATAAAATCATCATTTTCAAATTTTTTTACAAATATGTTTTTTAATATTGGAGACTCACCAGCTCCAAATACTCCTGAATGTGATGATATAATTTGATGTGTTAAAGTAGTGCCGGATCTAGGCAATCCAACAATAAATATTAATTCTGGTTTTTTGGACGAAGTATTTTTTTCAAATGTAAAATTTTTAAAAATATGTTTTGGTTTGGTTAAATATATAGTTTGTTTTTCAAAATCAAAATTTTTAATTGAGGCAAATTTTAGATCATTAGCCATTATAAAGTATTTTGAGGACATTTCAGGATTGTTTTGATCAGAAAATGATTTAGCTAAAGCAAAACAAAGTATCATCTTATCATTTTGAGATATGTTCTCTTTATTTAATTTTTCTAACATTTCTTTTTGATGTGTTTGATCATCGTCATACTTATGAATAGAGCTATACAATTGATCTGCATAAACATTTTGAGGAAATTCGTTATGTATATTTCTCAAAATTTTTTTTGATTTTTCGAAATCTCCAATCATTTGATAACTGCTTGCTAGATTGATTTGCACAAATTGATTTTTGTTATTTATATTTAAAGCCTTATTGTAATAATCAATGGCTTCAGAATTTTGATTTAAATCTTTTAAAACATTTGCGTAATTTACCAACGCATTAAAGTTGTTTTGATCTGACTGTAAAACTTTTTCAAGGGTTTTTTTTGCTTCGTTGAATTTTTCTTGTAGTCGATATGTGGCTCCTAAATTTACTAAAATACTTGAATCATTAGGTATAGCCTTTAGCCCTGATTCAAATGTCTTTTCTGCAAATTCTAGATTATTAAGTTGTTTGTAGGACAAACCAATTAAATTATAAAGTATTGGTTGATTGGAATATTTTTTTAATAAAATTTTTGCTTTTCTGATTACTTTTTCAAAATCACCTTTTTCAAAATAATTTTGTAATTTTTTAATTTCCTTAGTAATGAAAAAAATATCTTCTCTGGTAATCATATTAATTAATTTTGAAAGTATGATATTCCTGCTATTCCATATGGTTTAATTAGATTAATTTTTTTTATATTATCTTTATTTATACCACCTAAACAAATTATTTTTTTTTTTGTTCTTTTAGATAAGTTTATAAATTTATAAATACCCAACCCTTTTTTGTTTTTTTTTGACACAAATAATGGAGATAAAAATAAATAATCAACATTTTGAAGCTCTTTAGTTCTTATTTCTTTTAAATTATGTGCCGACCCTATTAATGTGAATTTTTTTTTAAGATGGTAAGAATTAATTTTAAAATCACTATTAAAGGCAGGAATATACGCACCATCTAAATTAAGTTTTAAAGCCAATTTAATGTTGTTTGCTAAATATAATTTATAATTAAGTTTTTTACATAGTTTTTTAGTTTTAATTATTGAATCTATACCTAAAGGATATTTATAATTTCTAAAAATAATCGAAGTTGTTTTTGGCAGATTATTAATTAAATTAAAATTATAGTTATTTATAAAACAATATAAATTAAAATGCATACTACTATTAATAATTTAGAACATATAAAAAAAAAACTAGTTAATTATTCAAAAGCAAAGATTATAGCTGTAAGTAAGACTTTTAACCAAGAACATATAGTGCCTCTTTTAGAATATGGTCATAAAGATTTTGGTGAAAATAAAGTGCAAGAAGCATTACAAAAATGGCCAAGTTTGAAACAAAAATATAACGATATCAATTTACACATGATTGGTAAATTACAAACGAACAAAGTGAAATTTTTATTTCCATATTTTGATTATATGCATTCACTAGATAATATGAAATTGGCTGAGAAAATTTCAAAAGAAGAAAATAAACATAATAAAAAAATAAAAATATTTATTCAGGTAAACTTGGGACATGAGGACCAAAAAAATGGAGTTTCAATTAAAGAATTACCAACTTTATATAATTATGCCACAAAAGACCTTAAATTAAATATAATTGGACTAATGTGTATACCACCACAAAGTGGGCTAACATCAAAATATTTTAATGAACTAAAAGATTTAAATAATCAGCTTAGTTTAAAAGAATTAAGTATGGGCATGTCCAATGATTATCTTGAGGCTGCAAATATTGGGGCCACATATTTAAGAATAGGATCTAGTATTTTTGGGAATAGATTTTAAATAATTTTAATTTTTGTATTTTCATCAATTAACTTTAACATAATTAAAAAATCTTTTTTGGCTAAAGCTATACATCCTGCAGTAGGTTTATAATTTTTAGTTAAATGAATGAATATACAACTACCCAATCCAACGATAGGCTTTTTAAAGTTATATTTTATTGGAATTATCAAATCATATTTATCATCATTTCTTTTTAATTTTTCGTGTTTTATCTTACTCTTAATTTTAATTAGTTTGTTGTACGTGGCATGATATCTAACGTCGTCACTCCATCCCATATTTTTTTTGATTTCTATACACCTAAGTTTACATTCGGGTTTTTCTATTTTATCTTTTCTAAAGTATAAATGTTGAATACCAAATGTTCCTTTTGGTGTCTTCTTATCACCTTCTTTTTTTGATTTTGAGAGACCATTTTTTCCTATGACACATTTAAAGAAAAAATCTTTAATTTTAAGTGTATGTTTATTTTTTAATACAATTGTCATATGTTATTATTATGAGCAGTAAGAATTTAATAGTTTATCAATTAAGTCCTTTATTTCAAATTTTAAAGGAAATTGATCTAGAATTAAATTTAAATGTTATTGAAATTAAAGATGAAAAGAATTTATCAATTAAAATTAAAAATCTTACCAATTATCTTGTTTTAACAACTAAACAAATATCTAATATACAGAATCAACATATTTTAAATACGCATCCTGTAAAATTATTTAGACTTATAGAAAAAATTAATATTTTATTTATTAAAAACCAATTCAACAATCAATCTAAAATCAAAATAAACAACTATATTCTTAATTTAAACTCAAGAGAAATTTTTAATGAAAAAAATAAATTAAAACTTACCGAGAAAGAGGTTAATATAATTTCTTATTTACATCAAAAACAAACTCCAGTTAGTATAGATGAGTTGGAGTTAAATGTTTGGAATTATCAAAAACAAATTGAAACACATACTGTAGAGACTCACATTTATAGACTTAGAAAAAAAATTTTAAAAATTTTCAAAGATCAAAATTTTATAATCAACAACAAAAATGGCTATCAAATTCAATAAAAAAAATCCAGTAGCTAGAGATCTATTTACAAAAAAATACAAATCAAAAATTGTTAAACCAAAAAAGGGTAAGGGAAGTTTTAAGCGAAAAAAAAGTTAATATTATAGTCTTGCCCCAAATTGTTGAATTACTTTTGATGACATCTCAGTCCCTTTTTCTAAGCTTTCTTTAATAGAAAATTTATTTAAATATCCATGTAAAAATCCTGCTGCAAAAAGATCACCAGCACCTGTAAGATCAACAATATTTAAATTTTTTTGTATGTTGCTTTCAGCAACTTCATCACCTTTAATTGCAATGGCGCCTTTTTCTCCTCTTGTTATAATTACTAATTTATGAAGCTGTTTTGAAAAGTTTATAACCTCATCAAAATTTTTTGCTTCAATTAATGAGATGATTTCTTGCTCGTTTGCAAAGGTTATATCAATTTTATTTTTTACTAAGTTTAAAAAGTGAGGTTTATGTCTATCTACGCAAAACAGATCAGATAAAGACATAGCGATTTTATTTGCGTTATCTATAGCTTTATCAAATGCTTTCTTAGGTCCACCCTCATCCCATAAGTAACCTTCTAAAAATATTATCTCACTGTTTTTAACAGCATCAATACTAACATCGTTTTCATTAATTTTTCCTGCAGTTCCTAGAAAAGTACACATTGTTCTCTCAGAATCTGGGGTGATTAAAATCAAACAACTACCTGTTGGTAATTTTTCTTTTTTCTTTGAATAAAAATAATCTACATTTTCATGCTTTAGACCTTTTTCATATTTATCTCCAAAGTCATCATCAGAAACTTTTCCAATAAAACCTACTTTATTTCCAAGTTGAGATAGTCCAACTATAGAATTGGCCACAGAACCTCCAGAAACAGTTTTTTCAATTTTAAGATTTTTTAATAAATTTTCAAATTCACTTTCATCAAAAAATAATTTCATTGTACTTTTTGTAAGATTGTTTTGAGAAATAAAGTTATCATCAACTCTACAGATAACATCTACTATTGCATTTCCTATTCCTAAAATATTCATATTAAGCTTTTTTGGTAATAACAGGTTTTCTTCTTTTTGGATAGCAACTAGTGCATATTTTGCATTTTAAACCAAAACAATCTCTGGCTTTGCAATATTCTCTTCCATAAAAAATTATTTGTAAATGTAGTTTAGACCATATTTTTTGAGGAAATATTCTTTTCAAGTCTTTCTCAGTTTGGACTACATTTTCTCCATTTGTTAAACCCCATCTTTGTGCAAGTCTATGGATATGCGTATCAACTGCAAAAGCTGGAAGTCCAAAACCTTGAGACATCACGACACTCGCTGTTTTATGTCCTACCCCTGGTAATTGTTCCAATTCCTTAAAGGTTTTTGGCACTTTACCCTTGTGTTTTTCTAAAACTTGTTTTGACATTAGATAAATGCTTTTTGCTTTAATTCTAAAAATACCAATTTTCCTAATTAATTTTTCAATTTTTTTTCTTCCTAATTTTACAAAGTGTTCTGGTTTATAGTATTTTGGATATATATCTTTTGTAACATTATTTACATTTACATCAGTACATTGTGCTGAAAGTAATACAGAGATTAATAGTGTAAAAGTATTTTTACTTTTTAGAGGAACAGGGGTTTTAGGATAAATTTTATTGAGAGTTTTAACGATTATTTTTGCTTTTTGTTTTTCATTCATTATGAGAAGTTAAGCAAGTCTCTCATTGAATATAGGCCTGGTTTTTTTTTCATTAACCACTCAGAAGCAGCTAAGGCACCATCTGAGTAAAGAGCTCTATCAAAAGCCTCATGATTTAATGTAATTATTTCTTTTCCACTTGAGAATTTTACCTCGTGTTCTCCAATTATTTCTCCTTTTCTTATAGAATTAAAATTAATTTTGTTACCATAAGGAAATGTTTTTTTATTTAAATATTTTTTTCCAATTAAATCATACAAATTTTTATTTTTTCCATCAGCAATTCCTTTACCAAGCATCAGTGCAGTACCAGAAGGATAATCTTTTTTATGTTTGTGGTGTACTTCAAGTATTTTGCTCAAGTATTCATCATTCAATGATTTTGAAGCAATCTCAGTTAAATACATTAATAAATTTACACCAAGGCTCATATTACCAGCTTTTAAAATAGATATTTTTTTTGAATACTTTTTGATTTGATTTTCTTGACTTCTGGTAAATCCAGTAGTTCCAATCACTATTTTTTTCTTAAGTTTAGAGGCTATTTTTAATATTTCCAGGGTGCATTCAGGGATAGTAAAATCAATAATTATATCTGTTTTTTTAAATGCATTTTCAGAATTAAACTCAGGTTTAATTCCATTAAATCTCTTATTTACTGTTCTGTTTTCTGTAAGCGCAACTAGTTTAAAATTTTTATTTTTTATTGAAGATTTAATTAGCTGCTGGCCCATCCTACCCATACATCCTGAAATAGCTAAATTAATTTTCTTCATAACTTTTTAACATTAAAAACATTTTTTTTCTGTAAATGGACAAGTTGTAATATGTGCTACTCCTTTAACAGTTCCTGTAACTACTTTTGTAGTCGTTGCAACAGTTTCGTCCACTACTGTTAATGCTGTTGTGCATCCCTGGATAAAAAATGTAAGCAAAACTAAAGTAATAATGTTTTTCAAAAAAATGTTCATTTAGAAGTAAATTATGTAAACAATGAAAAATCTTACCACTATTGACTAGTTTTTCCAGAAACTTTTTGCTTTTTCAAAAAATTTTTTAATACTTGGATTTGATTTGTCATTTTCAATTTCTCTAAATTGTTCTAATAATTCTTTCTGTTTCTTATTTAAGTAAACGGGTACCTCCGTTTTTACCTGTACATATAAATCACCAAAATCACCTCTTCTCATAAAAGGCATCCCTTTTCCTTTTAATCTAAATTGTTTACCATTTTGAGTTCCATCAGGTATTTTTATTTTTGCTTTTCCGCCATCAATAGTTGGGATTTCAATAGTAGTCCCTAAGGCAGCATCAGCTAGAGATAGAGGAAATTCAAAAAATAAATTCTCATCTGATCTTTTAAATAGGTCGTGTGAGTTGATGTTAATAAATAAATAAAGATCTCCTGTTGCGCCACCTCTAGTTCCAGCTTCACCTTTACCAGCTAACCTTATTCTAGTTCCATCATCTACTCCCTTGGGAATTGTTACAGATATTTTTTTTGATGCTTGTTTTTTACCTTGACCGTTACAATCATTACAAGGATTAGTAATTTCTTCTCCATTGCCATTACATTGTGGGCAAGTTTGTTGAACTGTAAAGAAACCTTGATTAGATCTTATTCTACCATTACCCCCACAGTATGAACATCTATCAGGAGAATAACCTGGTTTAGATCCATTCCCTTTACATGTCCCACATTGTTCTGTTGTAGAGAATTTAATGTCCTGTTTCTTTCCGTGATAAGCATCCTCAAGTGAAATTGTTAAATCATATCTTAGGTCAGAACCTCGATTGTTAGACTTCCTACTTCTTGATCTTCCACCGCCTCCAAAATCTCCAAAGAAATCCTCAAAAATATCTGAAAAATCTGCACCACTGAATCCCCCAAAACCTCCCCCTGGTCTACCACCACCATTTTCAAATGCTGCGTGACCAAAATTATCGTAGTTTTGTTTTTTTTCTTTATCTGAAAGAATTCCGTAGGCTTCACTAGCCTCTTTAAATTTTTCCTCAGCAGCACTGTCTCCTGGATTTTTATCAGGATGATATTTTACTGCTAATTTTCTATATGCGGATTTTAATTCTTCAGGACTTGCGCTTTTGTTAACGCCTAGGACATCATAATAGTCTCTTTTAGCCATCAAATTACCCCAGACAGTTAAATGTCAATTTAAGCGCTTTTTTCCTTATTTTCGTCTTTTACTTCTTCGAAATCAGCATCAACAACATTCTCGTCTTTTTTGCCTGCATCATTTCCACCATCATCTTTACCAGATTCAGGTTTTGCATTTTGTTGCGATTTATAGATTGCTTCTCCAAGTTTCATTGAAGCTTGAACTAAAGCTTCAGTTTTTTTCTTGATATCCTCAATATCTTCACTTTTTAAGGCTTCTTTTAAAGAAGATGAAGCGTCTTCAATTGCTTTTTTCTCTGCATCTGAAACTTTTGTTCCATGTTCTTTTAAATTTTTCTCAGTAGAGTGAATTAAAGTGTCTGCCTGATTTCTAACATCAACGGACTCTCTTTTCTTTTTGTCAGCTTCCTTGTTAGCTTCAGCATCTTTAACCATTTTTTCAATTTCTTCATCACTTAATCCACCTGATGCTTGAATTTGAATTTTTTGTTCTTTACCAGTTCCTTTATCTTTTGCAGAAACATTCACAATACCATTAGCATCAATATCAAAAGTAACTTCAATTTGAGGCACTCCTCTCGGAGCCGGCGCAATACCTACTAGCTCGAAGTTTCCAAGCAATTTATTATCAGTAGCCATTTCTCTCTCACCTTGCAGCACTCTAATAGAAACAGCTGGTTGATTATCTTCAGCAGTTGAGAAAACTTGGCTTTTTTTTGTTGGTATTGTTGTGTTTTTATCAATTAATTTTGTAGAAACTCCACCTAAAGTTTCGATTCCCAGAGACAATGGGGTAACATCCAACAATAGAACATCCTTTACATCTCCTTGCAATACTCCTGCTTGGATAGCCGCGCCCATTGCAACAACTTCATCGGGATTTACACTTTTGTTTGGATCTTTACCAAAGAAGTTTTTTACCTCTTCAATAACTTTTGGCATTCTTGTCATACCACCTACCATTACAACTTCATCAATCTCACTTGCATTAATTCCAGCGTCTTTCAAAGCTGTTTTACAAGGAGGTAAAGTTTTAGCAATTAAGTCCTCTACAAGAGCTTCAAGTTTTGCTCTAGTCATTTTTAAATTAATATGTTTTGGACCTGTTTTATCAGCTGTGATAAATGGTAAGTTAATATCAGTTTGTTCAGCTGATGATAATTCAATTTTTGCTTTCTCAGCGGCTTCCTTTAATCTCTGCAGCGCGAGTTTATCAGATTTTAGATCAATTCCATTATCCTTCTTAAATTCAGAGATTAAATAATCAACAACAGCATTATCAAAATCTTCACCTCCTAAAAAAGTATCTCCATTAGTAGATTTAACTTCAAAAACACCATCACCAAGCTCTAGAATAGAAACATCAAAAGTTCCACCACCTAAATCATACACAGCGATTTTTTTATTTTGTTTTTTATCTAGACCATAGGCAAGGGATGCAGCTGTAGGCTCATTAATAATTCTTAAAACTTCAAGTCCTGCAATTTTACCTGCATCTTTTGTTGCTTGTCTTTGAGCATCATTAAAGTATGCTGGCACAGTAATAACTGCTTTTTCTACAGATTGTCCTAAATATTTTTCTGCAGTTTCTTTCATTTTCTGAAGAATAAATGCTGAGATTTGTGAAGGTGAGTATTTTTCACCTTTAGCTTCAATCCATGCATCGCCCTTTTCAGATTTAACAATCCTAAAAGGGGCTGCTTCTACATCTTTTTTAACAGTTGGATCATCAAAGTTTCTTCCAATTAATCTTTTAACTGCAAAAATAGTATTTTCAGGATTAGTAACAGCTTGTCTCTTAGCTGGTTGACCAATTAATTTTTCATTTTCATCAGTGAATGCGACTACCGAAGGAGTTGTTCTTGCACCCTCAGCATTTTCTAAAACTTTAGCTTGAGTCCCTTCCATTATGGCAACACAAGAATTAGTTGTTCCTAAATCAATTCCAATTATTTTACTCATTATTATTTGCTCTCTTTCGTCATATAGGGTTTAAATTTAAAACTACAAGTTGACCTCATAATTATTTGTCCTCTGAATTTTCCTTAATTTCCTCGGTTTTTTCATCTTTTTTTGTTACTTTTTTTGACACTCCTACTAACGAAGGTCTAAGTAACCTATCTTTTATGGTAAAACCTTTTTGAATTTCCTGAATAATTGTACCTGGTTCTTTTGTATCATCTTCTATTTCCATCATAGCTTGATGAAAATTTGGATCTAATTTTTTGTTAAGACTATCAATTGGTTTAATATTATTTTTTTCAAATATAGAGATCAGATCTTTTTTAATTATATCTAAGTGCTCTAAAGTTTTTTTTAAAGCTTCTGTGTCTTTAAGTTTTTCATCATTTTCTAAAACATGTTTGGATCGATCTAAATTATCAATTAAATTTAATGCCTCTTTAGCAAAACTATAACCACCATACTCAAATGCATCCTCTTTTTCTTTTTCAAATCTTCTTCTCTGATTTTCCATTTCAGCAAAAGTTCTAGCAACTTTATCCTCAAGCTCAGCAATCTTTTCTTCTGGGGTAGGCTCTTTAACTTCTTCTTTTGGTTCTTGATTTACTTCTTGTTGGTCTTCGCCTTTTGGATTTTCATCAGATTTAGCAGTTTCTTTATCCACATTATCATTTTGGCTTTGATTAGTGTTAATTTGGCTTTCTTCTTTTTCCATAACCACTTATATGGTAAGGATTTTAATAATTTCTAGATGCTTAAACAAAAAATTAATAGTTTACTAATCGGTACAAATAATAAGGGTAAATTAAGAGAAATCAGAAGCTTGTTGCCAAAAAATATTAAAATTTACTCAACTTCACAGTATAATCTAAAAAGTCCAGCAGAAAATGGTAAAACTTTCAGGGAAAATTCGTTAATTAAATCAAAATATTTTTCAAAAAAAACAAAATTAATCTGTTTGGCGGATGATTCTGGTCTTGAGATAGACCTTTTAGATAAAAAACCTGGAATTTTTTCAGCCCGTTGGGGTGGAAAACGTGGAGATTTTAATAAAGCCATAAAAAGAGTTTATAGAGAGTTAAATAAAAAAGATAAAAATTGGAAAAATAAAAAAATTAAAGCCAGATTTGTCTGCGCTTTATCTATTTCTTTTTTAAATAAAAAAATTGCATGTGTATTAGGAAAAGTAGATGGTGAAATTTCAAATGAACCAAGAGGTAAAAACGGATTTGGTTATGATCCAATTTTTATTCCATCTAAAGAGATAAAAACTTTTAGTGAAATGAAACCTTCTCACAAATATAAAATAGATCATAGATATCAGGCTTTTAAAAAACTTAAAAAATTTCTATAAGTTCTTGATTTTCTATTTTATAAAAATTTAATTTGTGATTAATCTTATTATTTTTAATATCAAAAATTCCTATTTTGCCTTTAAAAGAATTTTTTCTTTGAAAAATTTTGTTTAGTTTTTTTAGATCAGTATTTAAGGACAAATAATAGACAAGACCAACAAGATCATAACTTAAAAGAGATAGATGAGAGGGGTCCTCACCAAATGCATTAAAATATTTTATTTTGTAATCATCAAAATTATTTTTATTGATTGATGGATAATATAAAGGTTGAATATCAGTTTGTTTTAACAAACCTTCATCAAACCATTGGTTTAAAGCAATAAAATATTTATTTTCAGGCAAAACATCTGTGTATAGTAAAGAAGTTGCTACACTTTTTAAACTTTCATCAAAATCAGCAATTACAACTGCATCAAAATTTAAATTACCCAAAGTGTATTTTTTTTCCAAATTTCTTATTTTTATTTTCTTGTTTGGTTCATTAGAATTTTTAATTCTATTAATTTCATCCTCCAAGTTTTTTTTTCTAATTTTGTAATTTGTAATATCCTCTATTTGTTTTGTTAATTTTGTTGGCTCGGTGTTATACTCATAATTCTTATAAATTTTAATTTTAGAGTTTTTCAAACCTTTTTTAACTTCAAATTCATAATTAGTTATAGGAGTTAAAAAAAGCGTTCTTTGAATATTATTTATCTCTAGAAATTTTTTTATTGTATTTATTTGTGATGTTGAGTTTATTCCTGCTGAAATAACATTTTTTGGAAGATCTAACGTCTTATTTGTTAAGGATAAAAAGATTAAATTTTCCATCTCATCTAAGTAAGTCAGGCTTTCATGAAAGACAGGTCCTATTACAACTTTTATACCCATTTGACTCAATTCAAATGCCGATTTGAGTGTTTGATTTGCTCGTGAGGCAGTATCTTTTGGAAAAATTTCTATTTGATTATTATTAATGTCTTTTACAGCAAGACTGACTGCTTTTATTATAGATTTTCCAATATCTTTATTTGGACCAGTCATAGGAACTAGTAATCCTATTTTTATTTTCTCATTTGCTTTAGCTGTTTGAAAAAATAAACAAACAAAGCTTACAAAAATTATATAAAGAATTTTAATAAGTTTTATCATTTTAATGTTATTATAAATTTTTTTAGCTAAATTATGATAATTAAACCACAATCTAAAATAAAAGATTATCAAAGTGGACTTTACTTAGTTTCAACTCCCCTAGGAAATTTAGACGATATTACACTAAGGGCAATAGAAACATTAAAAAAATCTGATTTTATACTATGTGAGGATACTAGAGTTTCAAAAATTCTAATGAATAAATATGAAATAAAATCAGACCTGATATCAAATCATAAATTTAATGAAAAAAAAAATATTAGTAAAATAATAAATTTTTTAAAATCAGGAAAAATCATTTCAATAATCTCTGATGCTGGTACGCCAAGTATTTCTGATCCAGGAGAAATTTTAATTAATTCTTGTATCGATGAGAATATTGCTATTTTCCCAATACCTGGACCCTCAGCTGTTTCTACTGCAATCTCAATAAGTGGTTTTTCTGATAAGTTTTTGTTTTATGGGTTTTTTCCTGAAAAAAAAAATGAAATATCAAATGAATTAAAACGTCTTTCAGAATTTAATCATTCTTTGGTTTTTTTTGTTTCTTTTAAAAAAATTAATAAAATTATACCAGAGTTAAAAAAATATTTTTCTGGAAGAAAAATTATATTTTGTAGGGAGATGACTAAATTATATGAGGAATTTATTAGAGATAATGTAGATGACTTAAAACCTTTTGAAAAAGAACCTAAAGGTGAGTGTACGGTTGTAATATCTGAAAAAAAAGATGGAAAAATTAATTCACATAAATTAAGTGAATCAGATAAAGTTATAATAAATAAAATGATAAATAAATTTTCAATAAGAGAAATTACTCAAATTATTAGTTCAAACAAAAATGTGCCAAAAAAAGTGATTTATGATTACTGTTTAAAATTAAAAAATGAAATTTAAGTTTTTAGTACTAATTTTTTTTGCAATTGTGTTGTCAGGATGTGCAGCTGGTGTAGCATCAAAGGGAATTTTAGGAAGTGGGGTGTCTGTTGCTTTAGATCCAAGAACAGTGGGTACTCAAATTGATGATTCTATTATGCAAAAAAGTATTACGACAAAAATCCTTGCTAAAGATAAAAAATATTTTTTAGCTGTTAAAACTAAAGTATTAGATGGAAGAATTTTTATCACTGGAAAAGTAAATACACCAGAAGAAAAATTACACATAACGAAAATTGCATGGGAAACTAAAGGTGCTAGATCAGTAAGAAATGATATTAAAATAAAAGAAGAGTTTAATTTAAAACAATCAGCAAAAGATTTATTAATAACTTCACAATTAAGAACTGCTTTAATTGTAAACAAAAATATTAAAGCTACAAATTTCCAAATCGATACCCACAAAAGTAAAATTTATATTTATGGAATAGCATTGACCGCAGAAGAAAAAGAGCTGGTAATTAGTGAAGCAGAAGAAATTCTAGATGTAGAGGATGTCATTGCAAGTATTTTGTTAGTAGAAGATTTAAGAATACAAAGAGAATAGTTATTTCTTATAATCTATAATTTCAGAAGAGTATGCAGCGACAGATGCAAGATTTAAAATTTCAGACGTTGAAGATCTTAATGGAGCAATTTCAATTGGAAGCCCAAGCCCGATTAGTAATGGGCCTATGACTTTTGCATCTCCAATAGTTTTCATCAACTTGTATGAAATTGCTGCACTGTGTTGTCCTGGCATTATTAGGATATTTGCTTTTCCAACAATTTTTGCGAATGGATACAATTCCTGATAATCAGAATTAAGAGCTACATCTGGCTGCATGTCACCATCAAATTCAAAGTCAACCTCTCTTTCTTTTAGAATTTCTACTGAGCTTCTAATGTGTTTTGTTCTGCTGGTTAAAGGTTGTCCAAAAGTTGAATGCGATACAAATGCAACCTTAGGATTAAATCCAAAAAGCCTTACTACTCTTGCTGCAGAAGTGGCTATATCTGCCATTTGTTCAGAAGTTGGGTATTCATGAACACTTGTGTCACCAATAAAAATAGTTCTTCCTTTATGCACAATCATATTTAGACCATACATAATCTCGCCTTTACGAACATCCACAACTTGCTTAATTTTTTCTAATGAAGCTCCAAAACGCCTAGTGTTTCCAGTCACTGCACCATCTGCATCTCCGCAGGCAACCATACTAGTAGCCCATATAACTCTATCATTTCTTACCATTCTATCACAATCACGTTCTAATAATCCTTGTTCTCTCTGTAATTTTTTAAATAATTGACCAACATATTTTTTTCTCTTTTGCTCATCTTTTGAATTTGTAATTTCAATATCGAAGTTTTCACTAAAACCAATTTTTTTTAATTGTTCTTTTATTCTACTTTCTTTTCCAACTAATATTGGAATACCAAGCTTATTTTTTTTGAAAGCTATTGCTGCTTTCAAAGTGTTCTCGTCTTCACCATCAGCAAATACAATTTTTTTCTGATTTTTTTTTATAAAAGAATTTATTCCTTGCATGATTGTAACAGTAGGATCCAATCTTTGTTTTAGTTGTTCTCGATAAATATCAAAATTTTCAATTTTTTTTCTAGCTACACCACTATCTATTGCTGCTTTAGCTACTGCTGATGGAATTACACTTATTAACCTTGGATCAAAAGTAGATGGAATAATATAATCTTTTCCATAATGAGGTCTTTCGCCACCCATTGCTGCTGCTACTTCGTCAGGAACATCTTCTCTAGCAAGCTTAGCTATAGCTTCAGCAGCTGCAACCTTCATTTCTTCATTTATAATTTTTGATCTAACATCGAGAGCACCTCTAAATATGTATGGAAATCCAATAAGATTATTTACTTGGTTTGGATAATCTGATCTACCAGTTGCTATAATTGCATCATCTCTTACCTCGTTAATTTCTTCTGGTGTTATCTCTGGATCTGGATTAGCACAAGCAAATATAATTGGATTTTTTGCCATGGTTTTTACTAATTCTTTTTTTAATGCACCTTTAGCTGAAAGACCTAAAAAAACATCGGCACCATTAATAGCTTCTGCTAAAGTTCTATTTTTAGTTTCAATGGCATGTCTTGATTTCCATTGATCTATTCCTTCCGTTCTTCCCTTATAAATAACACCTTTTCTATCTAGCATGGTGACATTTTCATGAGGAACCCCTGAACTTTTAAATAATTCGGTACAAGCTATAGCAGAAGCTCCCGCACCATTTACAACAACTTTTATATCTTTAATAGACTTGCCACTTATATCTAAGGCATTAATTAATGCCGCTGTTGTTATAATTGCTGTACCATGTTGATCATCATGAAAAACTGGAATGTCCAAAATTTCTTTTAATTTTTGCTCAATAATAAAACAATCAGGAGCAGCTATGTCTTCTAAATTAATTCCACCAAAACTCGGTGCAAAATTTTTAATTGAGTTGATAATCTCATCAGAGTTTTTTGAATCTATCTCCAAATCTATTGAATCAATATCAGCAAATCTCTTAAATAATACAGCCTTTCCTTCCATTACAGGTTTTGAGGCAAGTGCTCCCAAATCTCCCATTCCTAAAATTGCTGAACCATTACTAATTACTGCAACCAAATTTCCTTTACTAGTGTAATCATATGCAGCTTCAGGATTTTCACTAATTTTTTTAACTGGAGCGGCCACTCCTGGAGAATATGCTAAAGCAAGATCTCGTTTAGTTGTCATGTTTTTAGATGATCTGATTTCAATTTTTCCAGGTCTTCTATCTTTATGAAAATCTAAAGCTTCTTTGTCAGTGTAATGGTCAATTTTTGTTTTTTTCATTTCTCTAGAAGTCAAAGTTAAATATTTTTTGTAATTTTTAATATTTTTATTATTCTAAATATTTTATCTATATATCCTTACAATAAGCTTACAATTAGGGTAAAATTAAGACTAATATGATTTATGAACTTACTTAAGTCAACAGGCACATTTGGGTTTTATACAATAATAAGTAGGTTGCTTGGTTATTTAAGAGATATTTTAATTGCAATATTTCTTGGTACAGGAATGTTGGCCGATGCTTTCTTTGTGGCATTTAGAATTCCAAATACGTTTAGAAGATTGTTTGCTGAGGGAACCTTTAATGCAGCATTTGTTCCAAGTTATTCATCTGAATTAATTAAAGGAAAAAAACAATCCAATAAGTTTGCCAATAGTGTCTTTAATCTTCTTTTTTTAGGGCTACTGTTTTTAACAATAATTATTGAAATTTTCATGCCTGCATTTGTTTCAATCATTGCTCCAGGATTTGTTGGTGACTTAGAAAAAATGGAAGCAGCAATAAATTTAACAAGAATTACTTTTCCTTTTTTATTTTTTATTTGTTTAGCATCATTTTTTTCTGCAATTCTAAACTCACATAACAAGTTTGCAGCTGCAGCTGCAGCCCCAATAATTTTGAATATTATTTTAATTTTAGTTTTAATCTTTTCTAAATCTTTAGGTGATCAGTTGGTTTATTATTTGTCTTATGGTGTTTCTTTAGCAGGTTTTTTTCAGTTAATATTTTTATATAAATACGTATCAAAATATTACTCACTTAAATTTGATTTTAATTTTAGTGTAAGTAATAAAGTTAAGTTTTTTTTTAAAAAACTTTTACCAAGTATATTTTCTTCTGGTGTAACTCAAATTAATATTTTAATTGGAACAATTATTGCGTCTTTTCAAGCAAGTGCAGTTTCATATTTGTATTATGCAGATAGAATTTATCAAATAAATTTAGCTATAGCTGGAATTGCAATTGGAGTAGTTATCCTTCCTCAGTTATCAAGACATATTCAATCTCGAAAAAAAAGTAAAATTTTGCTAATACAAAATAAAGCGCTTGAGTTAAGTTTATTTTTAAGTCTTCCAGCAACTATTGCTTTAGTTATCGGATCAGAACAAATTATTTCAGCTTTATTTGGTTATGGTTCTTTTAATGAAAATTCAGTAAATAATTCAAGTTTAGCTTTATATTATTTTGCATTAGGACTACCTGCATTTGCCTTAATAAAAGTTTTTTCAAGTTTTTTCTTTGCAAATCATGATACCAAAACTCCATTTTATATTTCTTTAATTTCAGTAATGCTAAATATTTTTATTAGTATTTACTTTTTTAGAGAAATTGGTTTTATAATTATTCCAATTGCAACATCTATTTCATCATGGTTTAATTCAGTACTATTATTTATATTTTTAAAAAATCGACAATTATTTTATTTCAATCAAATATTTTTTATTAAATTTATTAAAATAATTTTTGCATCAATCCTTATGGGTTTATTCTTTAACTTTATGTTAATTTTTTTTCAAAATGAATTAGCATTTAATCAATCAATTAAATCTTTATATTTAGTTCTATCTGTTGCATTAGGATTGTTATTCTATTTAATTGTATGTTATTTCATCAAAGCTTTTCAAATGAACGATATTAAATTAAAGTACTAGTCATATGGGTAAAAAAATATTTTCTGGTGTTCAGCCTACAGGAAATCTTCATTTAGGAAATTATTTAGGGGCTATAAAAAATTTTGTAGATTTAAATAATGATAATGAAAATGAATGTATTTTTTGTGTTGTGGATTTACATGCGATTACAGTAAAGCAAGATCCAAAAGAATTAAAAAATAATATTAGAGAAACTGTTGCAACTTTTGTAGCAAGTGGAATAGATCCAAAAAAAAGTATTATTTTTAACCAATCTAGAGTTCCAGCTCATTCTGAAGGGGCATGGATTTTTAGCTGTGTAGCTAGAATGGGTTGGTTAAATAGAATGACTCAATTTAAGGAGAAAGCTGGAAAAGATAAAGAAAAAGCAAGTGTCGGTCTTTATTCTTATCCTGTTTTAATGGCTGCAGACATCCTGTTATATGATGCTACCCATGTTCCAGTTGGAGATGATCAAAAGCAGCATTTAGAATTATGTAGAGATATAGCTCAAAAATTTAATAATGATTTTGAAATTGAAAATTTTTTACAGGTTCCTGAACCTTTAATCCAAAAAGAATTCTCAAGAATAATGAGTTTGAAAGATGGTTCGAAAAAAATGAGCAAATCCGAATTGTCAGATTTAAGTAGAATAAATTTAACAGACGATAAAGATCAAATTATTATTAAAATTAAAAAAGCAAAAACAGATCCCTTACCAATGCCAAAAGATATAAATGAGCTTGAAAATAGATTAGAAGCAAAAAATTTATTAGGTATTTATTCTAGTTTGACAAATTCATCTTTACAAAATTCTGTTGATTTATTTGCTGGGAAAAATTTCTCAGAATTTAAAGAAAGATTATCTGATCAATTAGTTGATAAGATAAATCCTATTTCTAGTGAAATTAAAAAACTTTTAAATGATAAATCATATTTAGACAAAATCCTTCTAGAAGGAGTTGAAAAAGCTAATGCGATTGCATCAAAAAAGATTGAAAGATTGAAAGAAATAGTAGGTTTTTAGAAAAATTTATAATCAAGTTTCATTTTTAAAAAATTTAACTATATATAATTTTATGTTTGTGCAAACTGAAGTAACACCAAATCCAAATTCTTTGAAATTTCTTCCGGGCAAGAAGGTTTCAAATAGTGGTCCTTATGAAATTACAAATAAGGATGATGTAAAAAATGAATTAGTTCGAAATATATTATCAGTTAATGGTGTTGAAGGTTTATTTTTAGGGCAAGATTTTATATCCGTTAATAAGAAAGGTAATATTAATTGGGATGAAATAAAGCATATTGTAATTTCTTTAATTAATGATTTTTATTCAAGTGGCAAAGAGTTTGTAATAGACGAAAATTCAGAAAATGAAGAAACTAATTTAACCGAAATTGAGGAGAAGATAGTTAAAATTTTGGATCAGAAAATAAGACCTGCAGTAGCAAGAGATGGTGGCGATATTAAATTTAAAGAATTTAAAGATGGAATAGTTACAGTTCAGTTGCAAGGAAGTTGTTCTGGCTGTCCAAGCTCCACAATGACATTAAAACAAGGGGTTCAAAATTTATTATGTCATTATTTACCTGAGGTTAAAGAAGTTGTTTCGGTTTAATAATTATGAAAAAAATAAAAAAATCTGAAAACTCTAAAGATCAAAGTTTAAATGTACTATCAAGATTTTTATTAAGTGCATTGATGGTTACTTCATTTTTTTATGTAACACCAGTTTTAATAAATTTTGCAGAAAAAAACTTTAATAATGAAGAGTACACAAACAATTCTAAAAATATTTTAAATAAAGCTCTAAAAAGAGATAAAAAAGTTGAGGAAATTGAGTCTTTTGTTGAAAATGATGAGAGAGAATTACTTTATGATATTTTGGAAGAAAATAATTTTGAAATTAACCTTGTAAGGTTTACTACATCTCAAATTGATGCGTTATTTGAAGAAGTTAACTACACCCTTAAAGACGTAAGAAAAACAAAATTAGTAAAACCAATCGATATAGGTCTTTTGCCAAATGAAATAAAAAATATTGGAAATACAAAAAAAAGAAAAGAAATGTTCATCAAAATTGTTTTACCTTTAATAGTTAAAGAAAATACTAAAATCAGAATTGATAGAAAGAGACTTTTCACAATTTTAAATAAAAACAGTAATTCTGAAATTGAAAAGAAATGGTTAGAAAAAAAATTCAAACAATATGGTGTTAAGAAAAATGATTTTTCCACATTAAAAATAAGAATGGACGAAATTCCAGTTTCTTTAGCGATTGCTCAAGCTGCAAAGGAAACTGGTTGGGGAACTTCTAGATTTGCATTAAAAGGAAACGCATTGTTTGGTCAATGGACTTGGTCTGGAGAAGGTTTAAAACCTAAAAATGCTGAGGATGGAAAAGAGCACAAAGTGATGAAATTTCATAGTCTGCAACTTTCGGTAAGAGCATATCTGAGAAATTTGAATACACATTCTTCATATAAAAATTTAAGGAAAGCTAGAACAGATTTTAGGAATAAAAATAAACCTTTAGATAGTTTAATATTATCAAAATATTTAGATAAGTATGCAGAGACAGGAAAAGAATACACTGATGTTCTTCAAAAAATTATTGAACAGAATAATTTAAAAGATTTTGATGAAGCAAGATTGCTACCTTCTAGTAAAGATTTAGAAAGTTTGATTTAATTTGTCTTAATTGGAAATTGAACGCCAAACCATCTCCACTTTCCATTATCATTTAGCGAACAATTTACTCTACCTCTTCTAGGTTCAAACGGAGCTCTAAATTCAATTGTTAAAACCTGATTTGTAAAATTTGTTTTAGATTTTTCCCATTTATTTCCTTCATTTGAATAACATGTAATATTTTTTAAATTTTGTTGTTCTTTAAAAAATTCAACTTCAAACTTTGGCGGGTTATTTTCTTTTGTTAGTTGTTTTTCATTTGGTGACAATTTTTTATATTCCAATGGATAATAATTTATTATTGACTTAAATCTTTTTAACTCTCCGTATTTCTCATTTATTGGAAATCTCGGCAATTCAAATTTATTTTTATTAATGTCAATTACACCCGAATGTTGACCAAAAGCAAATTTAAAATTTTTAGATATATAATCTTTCATAAATTTAGAGTATTCTCCAAAAGGATAGGAAAAAATATTTGGTATATTTCCTAGTTCCTTTTGAAATATTACATTTGCTTTAGCAATATCTAAAACAAAATTGTTTGTATCTTCATCGATTAGATATTCGTGACTATGGGAGTGATGACCAATTAAAGAAAAATCTTCTGAACTGACTTCTCTTATCTGATCCCATGTCATATATCCTCTTTTTCCAACTGCTTCAGTTGAAACAAAGAGTATAAATGGTATTTTATTCTCTTTTAAAAAAGGCCATGCTTCTAAGTAGAATGATTCAAATCCATCATCAATAGTCAATAAAATTTCTTTATTTGATTTAGAAATTTTAAACTTAGTTTCAAATTCATTTGGATTAAGAAAATTATATTTTGAATTTTTTATAATTTTTATGTGTTCTTTAAAAATATCCATATTAATATTTGTAGATGGATATTTCGTTTCATTAAAACGATGATACATTATTGATAAAATTCCGTTATCTTTAGAATAATATTTGATATTATTTTCATCTGATTTAGAACTAAAGCTGAATAATAAACTAAATATGAATAAACTTATTATAGATGTAGCAGAAGCAAAAATTTTTCTCATGGTTATTACTAGTAGTGATATTTACAGCATTACTCATGATAATACTAAAATAAATTATGAAAAATTAACTTTGTTAATTAAAGAATTTTTAAAATCTAATAAATTTGATTTGAGTGATATTAGCAAGATTTATATTAATAGAGGTCCAGGAAGCTTTGCGGGGATTAGAAATTCAATCTCAATTGTTAAAGCTATCCAATTAGCATTAAAAATTGATTATTATTGTTACAGTTTTCAGGATTTTAAAGGTGAAAAAGAATTAAATCATAAAAATATACCTGAATTATGTGATAAATTTAAAATTAAAAAAAATTTGATTAACCCCATTTATATAAGTTAAGTTATCATATGTCCGAAACCATTGAGCAAAAATGCTTAGCAAAAGGTGTAAAATTAACAGATCAAAGAAGAGTAATCGCCCAGGTAATGTCAGAGTCCACTGATCATCCTGATGTAGATGAACTTTATAACAGAGTATCAAAAATAGATTCGAAAATAAGTATTGCCACTGTCTACAGAACAGTAAAATTATTTGAAGAAAGTGGAATACTTGCTAAGCATGAATTTAAAGGGGGAAAGGCAAGATATGAAGAACTTAACGAGGGTCATCATGATCATCTAATAGATGTGAAATCAGGTGAAATTATTGAATTTGTTGATGAAGACATAGAGAAGCTTCAAAAAAAAGTAGCAGAGAAATATGGGTATACTTTAGTTGATCATAAATTAGAGCTATATGGAATCAAAAAGAAATCCTAAAAGTCAAATGAAAAAAATCTTTATTAAGACATTCGGATGTCAAATGAATGAATACGATTCAAATAGAATATTTGATACTGTAAAAAAAATTGGTTATCAGAAAACGCAAAACCAAGAAGATGCTGATTGTTATTTATTAAATACTTGCCACATCAGAGATAAGGCAAAAGAAAAGGTTTATTCAGAAATTGGGAGAGTAAAAAAAAGTTTTAGAAATGAAAAAAAACCATTAGTGATAATTGCTGGATGTGTTGCTCAAGCCGAAAATCAAGAAATGCTAAAGCGAGAACCTTATATTGATCTTGTTATTGGTCCACAATCTTATCATAAAATTAATGAAACAATCTTAAATTATGAAGAAAAAAATAAAAAAATTGAAGAAACAGATTTTGATGCTGTCTCTAAGTTTGAATATTTAAGTAAAATAAAAAATGAAACTGGTAAGGTTTCATCTTTTTTAACTATTCAAGAAGGGTGTGATAAGTTTTGTCATTTTTGTGTTGTTCCTTATACACGTGGACCAGAATACTCAAGACCATTTAGTCAAATTATAAATGAGGCAAAATATTTAGCTGATAATGGTGCTAAAGAAATTATATTGCTAGGACAAAATGTTAATGCATATGATGATAATGGAAAAAGATTATCAAATTTAATTTTAGAAATTGAAAAAATAGATAAGGTTGAGAGAATTAGATATACAACATCACATCCAAAAGATATGACAAATGATCTGATTGAAGTTTATAAGTTCTCTAAAAAATTAATGCCATTAGTTCATCTTCCAGTTCAGAGTGGTTCTGATAATGTTTTAAAATTAATGAATAGAAAACATACAATTAGTGAATATTTAAAAACATTTGATAAACTAAAAAAAATTAATCCAAAAATTGAGTTTTCAAGTGATTTTATTTTAGCTTATCCTGGTGAAAGTGAGAAAGATTTCCAAGATACGATAGAATTAATAAAAAAAGTGAATTTTATAAATTCATATTCTTTTATATTCAGCCCAAGACCTGGAACAAAAGCAGAGAATTTAGTTCAAGTTGATAGAAAAATTTCTATGGAGAGATTGGAATTAGTTCAAAATCTTTTGTTTGAAAATCAAATTAAGATGAATAAGAATTTAGAAAATAAAATAATCGATGTTTTAGTGGAAAATTTAACTGAAGACAAAACCAAAGTTTTTGGTAGATCTGAATTTATGACATCTGTAATTTTTGATGGTAAAAATGAACATGTTGGAAAAGTTGTGAAGGTTAAAATAAAGAATAGCAATAGAAATACTTTATTTGGTGAACTCATCCATGATACAAAACAAAAGGTAGCCTAGATTTTGCAAAATACAAATAAACAAAATATCAACGCATCTTTAAAGTTTGTTTACTCGGATAATAATTCATTAAGCGTAATATTTCATGATAATGATTTATTGATGGGAGTTGCAGGAGAGTTTAATAAAAATTTAAAAGAATTAGAAAAAATGACTAATTCTAATTTGTATTCTAGAGGAAACTCAATAATGATTAAATCAAATACCGAAACAAATGAACTTATTAAGAATGCTATTCAATTCTTGGCTAATCAATTTATTAATAATGGCTCAATTGAAAATAAAGATATTGTTTCATCTATTGATAAATTTATGATTAATGAAAAAGTAAAAAATAATAATGTTACTGATATAATTAAAACTCCAAAAAAATCTATCATCCCAAGATCTGAAAAACAAAAAGGTTATGTTAGGGCTTTAAGACAAAGCGATATAATTATTTCTGCAGGGCCCGCAGGAACAGGCAAAACCTTTCTGGCTGTTGCTGTTGGTTTAACGATGTTATTAGAAAAAAAAATAGAAAGAATAATTTTATCTCGACCTGCAGTGGAAGCTGGTGAGAGATTAGGATTTCTTCCTGGTGATATGAAGGAAAAAGTAGATCCATATCTAAGACCACTTTACGATTCATTGTATGATCTGTTTGATTTTGAAAAAATACAAAGAATGATAGAAATAGGAGATATTGAAATTGCTCCATTAGCTTTTATGAGAGGACGAACTCTTAAAAATTCATTTGCAATTTTGGATGAAGCTCAGAATGCAACTGATACTCAAATAAAAATGTTCCTCACAAGAATCGGAGAGAATTCAAAAATAGTTGTAAATGGAGATCCAACTCAAATAGATTTACCAAACAAAAGTATGTCAGGCTTAGTTAGATCAAAAGAACTATTAGGTCATTTAAATGAGATTTCGATTGTAGATTTTGATCATTCTGATGTTGTAAGACATCCTCTTGTTTCAAAAATAGTAAAAGCATACTCACAAAATGATTAATATAAATGTCTTCTCTGAAGAGAAGGCTTGGTCAAAAAAGTTAAAAAATAAGCAACTTTTTTTTAAAAAAATTTGCAACGCTTTTCCAAAAAAATATAGATTTTTTAATAAAAAAGTTAGTTTAACATTGTTATTATCAAATAATCAAAACATTAAAATATTAAACAAAAATTTTAGAAATAAAAATAAATCTACTGATATTTTATCATTTCCTTTAAACAGAAAAACAAAGATTTCTAAAGAAACTTATTTAGGAGATATAATTATAAGTTTTAATTTTATAAACAAACCTAAATCACAAAATATAAAACAATTTAAAGAAAAAATAATTAAAATATTCATTCATGGTTTTTTGCATTTACTAGGCTTTGATCATATTAAAAATAAAGATTATTTTAAAATGTTGAAAGAAGAAGAAAAAATTTATCAATCAGTAATTTCCAAAATAAATTAAATTGAAAAATAATTTATATATCGAGGTAATATTTTTAATCTTATTAGGTGGAATAACCTCTCTAAGTTTACCACCATTTAATTTTTTAATAATAAATTTTTTTTCATTATCTTTATTTTTTATTTTTTTAATAAAAAAAAAAATCAACAATCATAAAATTTTCTTTTTTTATGGATGGTTGTTTGGATTTGGTTATTTTTTAACTAATGTTTATTGGATTTCAATCTCTTTAACTTTTGATGAGAATTTTAGATTTCTGATTCCATTTACTCTAATTCTTATTCCTTCATTTTTGGCATTATTTTATGGTTTGATTTCTTATTTATTTGTTATTTTGAAACCTAAAAAAATATTGAGTTGTTTTTTTTTATTTTCGGTACTTTTTGGAATTATTGAATTTGTTAGAGGATCAATTTTAACTGGTTTTCCATGGAATTTGATTGCTTATAGTTTTTCAAATCATTTAGAAATTTTAAGTATCACTTCAATTATTGGAACTTATGGATTTAATTTATTTTGTATTTCATTATTCTTATGTCCAGCTTTATATATCTTGAGAGATAGCAAAAAAGATATTGTTTTCTGTTTGCTTTTTCCTCTATTAGTTTTGATTTTTTATCTAAATGGATCATCTAATAAGGATAAATTTTTCAATATTCAGTTGAATGAACTTGACTATAAAATAAGACTTATTGGCTCTAATATCTCACTTGATAGATTTTATTCGGGCGATGGTCCCATGAAGTCTATTGAGGATTTAATTAAAATTAGTTCGCCTAAAAAAGAAACAAATACAATTTTTATTTGGCCCGAAGGTATATTACCAGGGATTTCTCAAGATGAAATAAAGGATTATCATTTCAAATTTAAAGATCATTTTAGTCAAAATCATTTATTAATATTAGGCATTAACAGTAAGTCTAAAAAAAATGAAGTCACAAAATATTTTAACTCTCTTTCAGTTTATGATCATAATCTTAACTTACTAGAATCTTACGACAAAACAAATTTAGTTCCATTTGGTGAATTTTTACCAATGGAAAATTTTTTGAAAAAAATTGGTTTAAGATCTTTAACTAATAATTATCAGTCTTATTCCAGAGGTGAAAAAAGAGATATTATCGAGATAAATCAAAATAACTTTTCTTTAAGATTTCTACCTCTGATTTGTTATGAAATAATTTATTCAGGAAAATTGTTTAAAAATGAGGAATTTGATATTATTGTAAATATTTCAGAAGATGGTTGGTTTGGTCAATCAATAGGACCTAAACAACACTTTATTCATAGTATTTATCGTGCAATAGAAAGTGGAAAATATGTTCTAAGATCTGCTAATAATGGAATAGCAGCAATAATAAATCCACTGGGGATTGTTGAAAATCAAGTAGCATTTAATGATGTGGGATATATTGATTTGTTTGAAATGAGAAAAATTCAACCAACAGTTTTTTCAAAATTTGGAAATAAAATTTTTGGAATAATAATTTTGTTGTATATTTTTCTAATATTTTCATTTAATAGAAAAAATAATGAGTAATTTAAAAAATTTCCTTTTTACAAGCGAGTCTGTATCTGAAGGTCATCCTGATAAAGTATCAGATAGAATTTCTGATATGGTAGTTGATAGTTATATTTCCGGTGATCCATTTTCAAGAGTTGCTTGTGAAACTTTGACCACAACGAATAAAGTTGTTTTGGCAGGTGAAGTAAGAGGACCTGAGATAAAAAAAGATGAATTAATTGAAAAAGTAAGAAACTGTATAAAAGATATTGGTTATGATCAGGATGGTTTTACTTGGAGAGAAGCAACAAAAATAGAAAGCCATTTACATTCTCAATCTGCTGATATTGCAATGGGAGTAGATTCATCTGGAAATAAAGATGAAGGAGCAGGTGATCAGGGAATTATGTTTGGATACGCCTGTAATGAAACAGATGTTTTGATGCCTGCGCCAATTCATTATTCACACAAAATTTTAAGACTAATGGCAGAAGATAGAAAGTCTGGTAAATTAAAAAACATAGAACCAGATTCAAAGAGCCAAGTTACATTTGAGTATGTTGACGGCAAACCTACTAGAGTTAAATCTGTAGTTATCTCTTCACAGCATTCTGCTGATGTTAATCAATCTCAAGTGAGGGATTTGTTAAGACCCTATATGATTAAGTCAATTCCTGAACAGTTTCTTCAAGATTTTAGAGATGAAGAGTTTTATGTTAATCCAACAGGTAACTTTGTTATTGGTGGTCCAGATGGAGATTGTGGCCTAACTGGAAGAAAGATTATTGTTGATACATACGGAGGTGCGGCACCACATGGTGGAGGCGCTTTTTCGGGTAAAGATCCTACCAAGGTAGATAGATCTGCTGCTTATGCAGCAAGATATATTGCTAAAAATGTTGTCGCTTCAAAAATAGCAGATAAATGTTTAATACAACTTGCCTATGCAATTGGAGTATCTAAACCATTATCAATTTATGTTGATTTATTTGATAATGACATAGAAAAAAATAAATTTGTTGTTGAAAAAATTAATGAAAATTTTGATTTAAGCCCAAGAGGAATTAGAGAAATGCTGAACTTAAATAGACCAATATATGAAAAAACAGCAGCCTACGGTCATTTTGGCAGAAACCCTGAGGATAATGGTTCTTTTTCTTGGGAAAAAACTGATAAAACTGAGGTTTTTTCTAAATAGTTTCTGTTGAATTAAAAAAAAACTTTACTATATTGCCCTTACATTGTTGAATTATCAAAATGGGCTCTAGCCCATTTTTTTTTGGAGCAAACAAAAATGTTAAATAAAAGAGCTGATAAATTAGAGTTATTAAGAATTGCTGAAGCTGTAGCTTTAGAGAAATCTATAGATAAAGAACTTATAATTAGTTCTATGGAAACAGGTATTGCTAAAGCAGCTAAATCTAAATTTGGTCAAGAAAATGAAATCAAAGTATCTATTAACAGAGATAATGGCGATATAGAATTATTTAGAAAACTGACTATCTCAGATAATCCTGAGAATTCTAATACTGAGATAAAGTTAGAAGATGCAATAATTTTAAATGAAATCAATAAAGATAAATCAGTTGGAGATGAAGTTCTTCAACCTTTGCCATCTTTTGATTTTGGAAGAATTGCTGCACAAACTGCAAAACAAGTTATCAGTTTTAATGTTAGAGAGGCTGAAAGAGAAAGACAATATAATGACTTTATTGATAAAAAAGATTCAATTTTAAGTGGTATTGTTAAAAGATTAGAATTTGGAAGTGTAATTGTTGACTTAGGAAGAACAGAAGCAATCATTCAAAAAAATGAGTTAATTCCAAGAGAAAACATTAAAGCTGGTGATAGAATAAAAGCTTATTGTTATGATGTAAGGAGAGAGCCAAGAGGTCAACAGATTTTCTTATCAAGAGCTCACCCAAAATTTATGGAAAAACTTTTTGTTCAAGAAGTACCAGAAATTTATGACGGATTAATTGAGATTAAATCGTCTTCTAGAGATCCTGGAAGTAGAGCAAAAATATGCGTTAAAGCAGTTGATACTTCATTAGATCCAGTTGGAGCATGTGTTGGAATGAGAGGTTCAAGAGTTCAAGCAGTAGTAAACGAACTTCAGGGAGAAAAAATTGATATTGTAAATTGGTCAGAAGATGCTGCTATATTGGTATCAAATGCTTTATCTCCAGCAGAAGTGCAGAGAGTAAATGTAGACGCTGAAAGAAAAAAACTTGATGTAATACTTACAGAAGAAAATTTGAGTAAAGCGATTGGTCGTAGAGGTCAAAATGTAAGATTAGCAACTAAGTTATTAAATTACGAAATTAATATAATGACTGATGCAGAGGATTCAGAGAGAAGACAACTAGAGTTTAAAGAAAAAACTGATAATTTTGTCAAAAATTTAGAACTAGATGAAACCTTGGGTCAATTACTAGTTGCTGAAGGATTTTCAACAATTGATGATATTAAAGATAGCACAGTAGAGAATTTAATTAAAATTGAGGGAATCGAGGAAGAAACAGCAGAGGCTTTAATTGAAAGAGCTAAAGATTTTCATCAAAAAGATCAAGAAGATATTTCACTAAGAATTAAAGAGCTTGGTTTGGAAGACACATTAATTAATCTAAAAGGATTAACACCAGGAATGTTAGTTACCTTAGGTGAGCAAAAAATTTTGACATTAGAGGACTTTGCTGACTTAGCATCGGATGAACTTACAGGTGGTTATGATATAGTTAAAGGTGAAAGAGTAAAAATTCAAGGATACCTTGAAGATTTTGCTCTCTCAAAAGAAGAAGCAGATGAGTTGATTATGTCTGCTAGAAATATAGTTTATAAAGATTAGGTGATGAGCAATGGAGAAAAAAACAAAGTTAACAATATCTGGCTCAGCCAAAAAATCTATAAAAAATATTGAGATAGCTAAATCTCATGGAAAAAATTCAGTTGTTATAGAAAAACAAACTGGAAAATTTACCAGTAGAGGTGGATCATTTAGACCAGGTGCTGGTAAACCAAGATCAACTCCTTCATTTAACAGAGGTGCACCTTTAAAACCTTCTTTTGCGCCAAAATCCCCTCCAATCACGAACGATTTTGAGAGAAGAAAATTGGCAGAACAAAGAGCCACAAAAAGATTAAAAGGTGACAGTGAAAGCAAAGATAGAAAAACTTTAAAAGTAGGAACGAAAAAAAGAGAATTAAAATTAACAGTTTCAAGAGCTTTAAGTGATGAAATAGAAGCAAGAGAAAGAAGTCTTGCATCAGTTAAAAGGGCTCGACAAAAAGAAATGAAAAACTCTTCAAAAGAAGAGGCTCAAGAAAACCTAAAACCAGTCAAAAGAGATATCAACATTCCAGAAGCAATAACTGTTAGAGAGTTGGCAAATAGAATGGCAGAGCAGTCGAGTAATGTAATAAAATATCTATTTGGAATGGGAGTAACAGTAACAATTAATCAAACTTTAGCTGCTGATACAGCTGAATTTTTAGTTAAAGAATTTGGTCATAATCCAATAAGAGAGGAAAAAGCAGAAGAAATTATACAAAAAATAAAAGCTACAAGAGTAGAAAATTTAAAAAATAGACCCCCTATTGTTACAGTCATGGGTCATGTTGACCATGGAAAAACTTCTGTTCTGGATGTTTTGAGAAGTGCAAATGTAGTTTCAGGAGAATTTGGTGGAATTACTCAACACATCGGAGCATATCAAATTGAAAGTCAAAATAACAAATTAACTTTCATAGACACCCCAGGTCATGCTGCTTTTACAGAAATGAGAGCTAGAGGGTCAAAATTAACAGACGTAGTTGTATTAGTTGTTGCTGCTGATGATGGAGTAAAACCACAAACTGTAGAATCAATTAAACATGCAAAAGCTGCAAATGTTCCAATTGTAGTTGCTATAAATAAATGTGATCTTCCTGAAGCAGATCCACAGAAAATTAAAAACCAATTACTTGAACACGAGTTAATTGCAGAGGATTTATCTGGAGATACTTTAATGGTTGAAGTTTCTACAAAAACTAAACAAAATTTAGATAAGTTAGTCGAATCTATAATCTTACAAGCTGAAATTTTAGATCTAAAAACTGATTATGAATCTAAAGCTACAGGGATAGTGTTAGAATCTAAAATTGATATTGGAAGAGGACCAGTTGCAAATATTATTGTAACAACAGGTACTCTTAAAAAAGGTGACTTTTTTGTGAGTGGTTTAAAGTGGGGAAAAGTTAGAGCAATTATCAATGATAAAGGTCAAAATATAAGTGAAGCTCCACCTTCAACTCCTATAGAAGTTTTAGGTATAAATGGTGCTGCTAAAGCTGGAGATGATTTTATTGTTTTAGATACTGAAAAAGAGGCTAAAACTTTGAGTGAAAATAGAGCTCAAGAGAGCAAAGATGGAAAAAATCCTTTAACTTTTGCAACTCAAGATTCTGCTTTTTCAGACAAATCCTCTGAAGAATTAAATTTAATTATAAAATCAGATGTACAAGGATCCTCTGAGGCTATCAAAAATGCTATAGCTCAAATTAAACATGAGGAAGTTAAACCAAAAATAATTTTAGCAGACATAGGAATGGTAACAGAAACCGACGTTACATTGGCTAAAGCATCAAATGCCGTATTAATAGCCTTTAATGTTAAACCGAGCAAAGAGGCTAAAAAACTTGCTGAAAATGAAAAAATAAAAATTTCTTCTTATAATATTATTTATGAGGTTTTAGATTTTGTTAAGCAAAAAATGTCTGGACTATTATCTCCTGATGTTCAAGAAACAATTACTGGAACAGCACAAATTCTTGAGATATTCAAAGTTTCAGGTGCTGGAAAAGTTGCAGGTTCAAAAATTACAGAAGGAGAAATAAATAGTAATTCTGATGTAAGAATTATTAGAGACGGCGCAATAATTTACACAGGGAAAGTTTCAACAATTTTCAGAGAGAAAAACCAAGTAAAACAGGTTAGTGATGGTCAAGAATGTGGAATTACTGTTAAAGATTATATGGATTTCCAAAAAAACGACACAATAGAGGCATTTAGTGTTACATCTACAGAGAGATCGATTTAATGGCTGATAGAATAGGAAAACCAGTATCGCAAAGACAGCTTAGAGTCGGAGAGATGATTAAGCAGTCTTTAAGCATGATTTTTATAAGAAATGAGGCTAAGGTGCCCAACTTAGAAACAAATACTATAACAGTTACAGAGGTTAGAATGAGTCCTGATTTAAAAATTGCTAAAGCATATGTTCTTCCATTGGGAGGAAAAGATGCTGAGGAAACAATTAATGTTTTGAAAGAATACTCATTTTTAATAAGAAAAATTTTATCACAAAAAGTGGTTATGAAATTTTTACCAAAATTACTTTTTAGAAAAGACGAATCTTTTGAGTATGCGGAAAAAATAGAAAACTTAATAAAACAAACAAATAAATAGGAAGAAAGAGGCATGAACAAAAAGGCACAAGAATTAGCAATGCATGATAAAGATACTGGATCTTCAGAAATCCAAATTGCTTTGCTAACAGAGAAAATTGAAACTCTCTCTAAGCATATTAAGCAATTCAAGAAGGATAAACATTCATCTGTTGGATTGTTGAGAGCGGTAAATAGAAGAAAGAAATTGTTAGAATACCTAAAGAAAAACAAAATGGATTCTTACAAAAATGTACTGTCGAAATTGAATTTAAGAAAATAGAAGTCAAGATAGATAGAACGGAATGGAACGAAACGAACGAAACGAAATGGAAATGAAATGTTTAAAGTATACAAGAAGGAAATTGAAGTAGCGGGAAAGAAGATAAGTTTAGAAACAGGTAAAGTAGCAAGACAGGCAGACGGTGCAATAATAGCAACATGTGGAGAGACAGTCGTACTAGCAACAGTAGTGGGGGCAAAAAAAGTAAATCCTGATATGGATTACTTTCCATTATCTGTAAATTACCAAGAGAAATATTATGCAGCTGGAAAAATTCCGGGTGGATATTTTAAAAGAGAAGCAAGACCAACTGAGAGTGAAACATTAATCTCTAGATTAATTGATAGACCAATCAGACCTTTGTTTCCTGATGAATTCAAAAATGAAGTACAGTTGTTACCAACTGTAATTTCATACGACAAAGAAAACGAACCAGATATTTTATCAATCACTGCTTCATCAGCAGCATTAGCTATATCAGGAATGCCATTTATGGGACCTGTAGGAGCCTCAAGGGTTGGATTTATTGATGGAAAATATGTTTTAAACCCATCTAAAGCAGAGTTAGAAAAATCGAAATTAGATTTAGTTGTAGCAGGTACGAAAGACGCTGTGCTTATGGTTGAGTCAGAAGCAAGCGGTTTAACTGAAGAAGAAATGTTAAACGCAGTTAAATTTGGTCATGAAGGCTTTGTTCCAGTGATTGAAATGATAGAGGAACTTGCAAAAGAATGTAGAAAACCTGAATGGACAGTTGAGAAAAAAGATTTATCTGAAGTTAAGAAAAAACTTGAGGAAACTTTTACAGAAGATCTTAAAAAAGCTTTTGCTACAAGAGATAAACAAGATAGATCAAATCAAATTTCCGAAATTACTGATAAAGCTAAAAAACTTTATGAGGAAGATGAAAACTATACAGATCTTGATGTTAACAGTCAGCTAAAAAGCCTAGAAAAATCAATTGTTAGAACTGATATTCTAAAAAATAAAAATAGAATTGATGGAAGAGGTTTATCTGATGTAAGACCTATCGAGTGTGAAGTGGGTATTTTACCTAGAGCTCATGGTTCTGCGTTATTTACTAGGGGGGAAACCCAAGCAATTGTTGTAGCAACTCTAGGAACTTCTGATGACGAACAAAGAATTGAAAGTTTAGATGGGCTTCAGAGAGAACGATTTATGCTTCACTATAATTTTCCTCCTTTTTCAGTTGGAGAAACTGGAAGAATTGGAACTGGTAGAAGAGAAATCGGACATGGTAAATTAGCTTGGAGAGCGATTAACTCTTCATTACCAACGAAAGAGGCATTTCCATATACTTTTAGAGTAGTTTCAGAAATAACTGAGTCTAATGGTTCTTCTTCTATGGCTACTGTTTGTGGAACGTCTTTAGCGTTAATGGACGCTGGAGTGCCAATTAAAGAGCCAGTTGCGGGTATTGCAATGGGTTTAATTAAGGAAGGTGATGATTTTAGTGTCTTATCAGACATTTTAGGTGATGAAGATCATCTTGGTGACATGGACTTTAAAGTTGCTGGAACAAAAGATGGAATTACTTCTCTTCAAATGGATATCAAAATTACAGGTATTACATTTGAAATTATGGAGCAGGCGTTAAGCCAAGCTAAAGATGGAAGAGTTCATATCTTAGGAGAAATGAATAAAGCATTATCAGCTTCAAGATCTGATGTTGGAAAACATACTCCGAAAATGGAACAAGTTAATGTTGATAAAAAAGACATTGCTGCTGTTATTGGAAAAGGTGGTGCAACAATCAGAGAGATAGTTGAAAAATCAGGTGCGAAAGTAGATGTAAATGATGAAGGTGTGGTAACAGTTGCTGCTCCAGATGAAGAGTCTAGAAACATTGCAATGCAAATGATTAAAGACATCACTGCAAAAGCTGAACTGAATAAAATTTATTCAGGTAAGGTAATGAAAATTATGGAGTTTGGTGCATTTGTTAATTTCTTAGGAAAACAAGACGGACTTGTTCATATTTCAGAACTTGCAGATAAAAGAGTTGCTAAAGTAACTGATGTTGTCAAAGAAGGTGATGAGGTAAAAGTTAAAGTTATTGGTTTCGATAGAGGTAAAGTTAAACTTTCTATGAAACAAGCTACTGAATAATAAATAATTAAATTAAATTCTAACCCCTGGAATGAGAGTTCTGGGGGTTTTTTATAAGATATTTTGCAAAAGAGCATTCTTATTTCATTCCAGAGTTAAAACTTTTTAAATATTTTATTGTAATATCTCCAATTCTAACATCAACTATACACCATAGTTTAAAAAATATATTTATATCTCTTGCAACATTAGTTGTATTATCAGCTGGAGTTAAAAAACTTTAATTTAGATTTTTGTCTGAATAGTTAAAAAAAAACAGTTTTGGTGTTACATCAAATCCAGGTACACCCGCGTAGGCACTTATCATGGCTGTTGCACCGCCAAACATAAGCGTTAAGCTCTTGATATTATTTTTTATAGTCCAAGCTCTAATATTTTGGTTAAAAGCTGATGCACTATAAAACATATAACTCATACTCATCACATTACCTGTGTTCCAACGCCCAATATCTTGGTTAAAAGAAGATTTGTTAAAAAATGCCATTTTCAAACTGGCCAAAGTAGAAACATCACAAGTTGTAACATCATCATCTGAAGCCCAGTTTTTAATTTTATTTAAGGTAATTTTTCCATCTTTACCAGGTGTTCCATCAATTTGGTTAAAAGTCTCACTTCCAATATGACAACCAGCATTAGCTTGCTTAGTTGAAAAAGTTATAAGAAATATAAAAATTACGAAATTTACTGCATAATTTAATTTACTATTAACTTTTTTCATTTTAGATTTTAAGATTAAAAGTTACTAGCTGATATTGTGTAATTAAAAATTAACTTAATTTAATATTAAAAAAAAATATTAAAAGCTGATAGTAAATTAATAGCTGATTATAAGATTATTAAATTTTAAAAATTAACTAATATTCTTAGGATCTGGCATCCCAACCTTGTTATATCCAGCATCAACGTAGTGAATTTCACCTGTAACACCGTTTGCAAGGTCACTTAATAGATATAATGCTGAATTTCCAACATCATGGATATCTACGTTTCTTTTAAGGAAAGAATGGTCTTCATTCCATTTATATAAGAATTTTGCGTCTCCAATTGCAGAGGCAGCCAATGTTTTGATAGGTCCAGCACTTATAGCATTTACTCTCATACCTTTGGCTCCTAAATCTCTTGCTAAATACTTAACACTTGCCTCAAGAGCTGATTTACAAACACCCATTACGTTATAATTTGGAATAGCTTTAGTAGACTCGTAAGTTAAAGTTAATAAACTTCCGCCTTGTTTCATTACCTTTGAGGCTTCTTTTGCTACTTCAGTAAATGAAAAGCATGAGATTAACATACTTCTTAAAAAGTTTTCTCTAGTAGTATTTAAATATTCACCTGATAACTCTGATTTATCAGAGAAAGCAACCGCATGAACCACAAAGTCAATTTCACCCCATTGGGATTTGATATCTTCAAATAATTTTACAACCTCTTCTTTTTTTTCAACATCACAACTAAATGTAACGTTTGAATTCAATTTTTCTGCTAAAGGAACTACTCTTTTTTTCAAAGCATCGCCTAAATATGTAAATGCTAGTTCTGCACCTGCTTCAGCAAGTTTTTGAGATATACCCCAGGCAATAGATCTTTCATTGGCAACACCCATGATTAATCCCTTTTTGCCTTTCATTAAACTCATAAATTAAACCTTTTCAAAAATTAAAGCTGCATTAGTTCCACCAAAACCAAAGCTATTTGACATTACTGTATTTAAAGTTGCTCCTGTTTCAGTTTTTGAAACTATAGGAAATTTTTTTGCTTCTTCATCCATCTCATTTATGTTTGCAGAGCCAGCTATGAAATTATTCTTCATCATTATCAAACAGTAAATTGCTTCATGAACTGAAGCCGCACCAAGTGGATGTCCCGATAAAGATTTTGTCGAACTAATCTTTGGGATATTGTCTCCAAAAGTATTTTTAACTGCATTTAGCTCTGTGATATCTCCAACTGGAGTAGAAGTTCCATGAGTATTGATATAATCAATTTTATTTTTGCTAGTTGCCATCGCCATTTGCATACATCTGACAGCACCTTCTCCTGATGGAGCTACCATATCGTATCCATCTGAAGTTGCTCCATAACCAGTTAATTCTGCGTATATTTTAGCACCTCTCGCTTTAGCGTGTTCATATTCCTCTAGCACTAACACACCTGCACCACCTGCAATTACAAAACCATCTCTTGTTTTGTCATATGCTCTTGATGCTGTTTCAGGAGCGTCATTATATTTTGATGATAAAGCAGTCATCGCATCAAACATTGCCGTCATAGCCCAATGAACTTCTTCACTTCCACCTGCAAATACAACATCTTGTTTGCCCATTTGAATTAATTCCATTGAATTACCAATACAGTGGCCACTTGTTGCGCATGCAGAACTCATTGTGTAGTTGGTTCCTTTAATTTTAAATGGAACAGCAAGTGTTGCAGAAGCTGTACTTGCCATTGTTCTTGGAACAATGAACGGTCCCATTAATTTTGGAGTTTTAGCCCTCGTTTTATCCGCAGCCAAAATAACATTTTCAATTGATGGACCACCAGAACCCATAACGATCCCAGTTTTAAAATTGCTAACTTCAGATTCTTCTAATCCAGAATCCTCAATAGCTTCTTTCATTGCAATATAATTATAAGCTGAACCTGAACCCATAAATCTAATTGTTTTTCGATCGATATGATCTTCTAATTTTATATTTGGTTTACCATGGACATGACTTTTAAGATTATGTTCTTTATATTCCTCAGCATAAGAAATTCCTGATTTTGAATTAATTAATGATTGATGAACTTCCTCTTGGTTGTTTCCCAAACAAGAGACAATTCCTAATCCTGTAATTACTACTCTTCTCATTATTTAAATAACCCCACTTTCAAACTTTCTGCTGAATATATTTTTTTGTCATCAGCTAGTACAATTCCATTGGCAAGACCAACAGTTGTTCCACCTGGTGACATAATTTTTTTCATATCTATTTCGTACCTTACATTTTTAACATTTTGTAAAACTTCACCAGTAAATTTTACAGTACCAACTCCTAGAGCCCTACCTTTGCCAGGATTTCCTAACCAGCCCAGAAAAAATCCAACTAGTTGCCACATAGCATCTAAACCTAGACACCCAGGCATGACTGGATCCTCTTTAAAATGACAGTCAAAAAACCATAGATCGTTTTTTATATCTAATTCAGCCTTTAAAGAGCCTTTACTGAAAGCTCCATTATTCTCGTTGATTTCAGTTATTCTATCAAACATCAACATTGGAGGAAGTGGTAATTTTGCATTACCTGGTCCAAAAAGATCACCATTTCCACAACTTATTAGATCGTCATATGAGTAGGAATTTTTTTTCATATTTTTTGAGAAACCTTATTACTTGATTTAATGCCAATATAATATAATAAAACTGTATATTTTTATTCATACATTAGAATAATTATAAAATACAATGGTAAAAAACTGCAATTTTGTTGAAAAATTAAGAGATTTAGGACTTAGACCCACTAAACAAAGGGTTAAAATGTGTGAAGTTCTATTTAATAGAGAAAAAACTTTTCATTTTACAATTAATGATCTTGTAAAAATGATTTCTGAGGAGATGAATGAAAAAATTTCTTTAGCAACAGTTTACAACACTGTTCATGCATTTCAGAAAAAAGGATATTTAAAAGAAATTTCGATTAACAGCGATAAAAGTTATTTTGATACAAACACATCTGTTCATCATCATTTTTATGATGAAGATACCCATCAGCTAATAGATTGTGATGAAAATGATATAGACCCAGTAAATATTAAAAAAAATATTACAGGAAAAAAAATAAATTCAGTTGAAGTTTTGGTTAAAGTTGCGAGTGATAATCAAACTCAAAAATAATTCAATTAAATCAATTATATAAAATCTAGATTATAATAATTCTAAACTATTGACATTAAAGTTTTAGACACTATATGGTCTATAAAGTTAAATTAAGGAGAAAAAAATGTCTTTAAAAGGAAGTAAAACAGAAGAGAACTTAAAAGCAGCATTCGCTGGTGAGAGTCAAGCAAATAGAAGATATCTTTATTTTGCACAAAAAGCTGACATCGAAGGTTATAATGATGTAGCTACAGTATTTAGATCAACAGCAGAAGGTGAAACTGGTCACGCACATGGTCACTTAGAATACCTTGAACAAGTTGGAGATCCAGCTACTGGGAAACCAATTGGTGAAACTAAAGCAAATTTAGCTTCAGCAATTGAGGGAGAAACGCATGAATATACTGACATGTACCCAGGTATGGCTAAAACTGCAAGAGAAGAAGGTTTTGAGGAAATTGCAGATTGGTTTGAGACTTTAGCAAAAGCTGAAAAATCTCATGCTGGTAAATTTCAAAAAACTTTAGAGTCTATTGCCTAAATAATATTCATTAGTGGGCGTTTACCGCCCACTAAATTTAACAAAATTTCTAAAATCAAAAAAAATGAAAGAGCAACTTTTACAATTAATAAAAGATTGGTTTAATGAACCAGTGGTATTAGTTTCTTTATCATTAATTATAATTTCTAATATAATCGTATGAGCAAAGAAGGAAGTCTAGACGCCCCAATACGTCACCCTATTGATTTTGAGCATCCAGATTTTTTAAATCCTGAAAAATTAGATGCAGAAATGCGAAGAGTGTTTGATATTTGCCATGGATGTCGAAGATGTTTTAATCTTTGTGATTCCTTTCCAAAATTGTTCGATATGATTGATGAGTCTGAAAATGAAGACGTAGAGAGTTTAAAAAGTGAGCAATTTGCTCCGGTTGTTGATGCCTGTACTCTTTGCGACATGTGTTTTATGACCAAATGTCCTTATGTACCTCCTCATGATTTTGATCTTGATTTCCCTCATTTAATGTTGAGGTACAGAACAGCACAGAAAAAATTAGGTAAATTACCAAGTGTTCCAATGCAATTAGCCCAAATAGATAGAAACGCAAAAATTGGGGTTTTATTTTCTAAAATAATTAATTGGGCATCAGATATAAAAAATAAGTTGTTCAGAAAAATATTAGAGGTAGTTGCTGGTATCGATAAAAGGGTTCAACTTCCAAAATACAATTCAGAAACTTTTTCTAACTTTTTTAAGAAAAATAATGACAAAATAAACTATGAGACAAAAACTAATGATAGAAAAGTTGTAATTTATTCTACTTGTTTTGTTAACTTTAATAAAAAAAATACGGGTGTCGCAGCTTTAAAAGTTTTAAAGAAAAATGGTGTAGAAGTTCAAGAAGCCTATCCTGGATGTTGTGGAATGCCATTCTTAGAGCAAGCTGATCTTCCTAAAGTTGTGGAACAGGCTAAAAAAGTTTCTAAAGATTTAGTTGAATGGATTAACAAAGGTTACAAAGTTGTTACATTAACCGCTAGTTGTGGTTTAATGTTAAAATTTGAATGGCCATTGCTTTTACCTAATGATGATAAAATAAAAAAATTATCTGCAAACGTTATGGATATCGATGAGTATGTTGTTGATATTGCAAACAATGAGGGATTAGCAGATGGTTTACAAGAAATAGATGGTGGAGTGACAGTGCACCATGCGTGTCACGCAAGAGCACAGAACATGGGTATCAAAGCGAGAGATATGCTTAAACTTATCCCGAATGTTAAAATTGATGTTGTAGAGAAATGTGCCGGGCATGGTGGAACTTTTGGTGTGATGAAAGAAACACATGATCTGGCCAATAAAGTAGGAAGACCAACTGCAAGACAAATTAAAACAAAAAATAACAAGTACATGGTTTCTGATTGTCCTTTAGCAGGTAAGCACTTAAAGCAGCTTGAAGTGGATACTAACATTTCCAATGATGAGGCACTACATCCTATCGAATTGATGGCTAAAAGTTATAAATTATGATTATGCCAAGAGAAAAAAGAGAGATACAAAAAGAAGACATTATGCCATTAGATGTCTATACAAAAAACAGAAGAGAATTAAGAAAAAGCATTGTTGATTTTAAAAAAAATAGAAGAATTGCATTAGGACCTTATGCAACCTTTTACTTTGAAAGCTACGAGACAATGTTGGCTCAAGTTCAAGAAATGCTATATATTGAAAAAGGTGGAGATGAACAGCTTAAAGACGAGTTGTCAGCATACAATCCTCTAATACCAAATGGTAAAGAATTAACTGCTACATTAATGTTTGAAATAGACAACCCTATATCTCGCGCGGCTTTCCTTGGAAAAGTAGGCGGAATTGAGGAAACTGTGTTTATGAAAATTAATGGAGAAAAAATAAAAGCTATACCAGAGGAAGATGTTGATAGAACATCAGCTGAAGGAAAAGCTTCTTCAGTTCAATTTATTCATTTTAATTTTTCAGACGACCAAATAGCTAAATTTAAATCTGAAGAAATTGAAGTTGAAATAGGAATAGATCACAAAGAATATTCTCATACTACCAAGTTATCTGCTGAGAACAAAAAGTCACTTTCGGCTGATTTTAGTTAATTAAATCCCCAGATATTATCTGTTTTAATCCAACCTTGAAATTCTCCGGAGGTTATTTCACACCATTCTTGCTCACATTTTTCGAATATTAATAACCTACCTTGCTTAATAAGAGCAATAGGTTTTGAAAAAGATGTAGGGTTTTTAAATAAAATTTTATCTTTGGTTGCTATTACAGAATTATTTTTTTTTAATTGAGATATATGTATCCAACCACCATTGTTTTTAAAGTCTATAATTCTTCTAAAGTTTTCTTTTTTATCTATTTGTTTTAAAGGAAGATTAATTTTTTTGTAAACATATTTTACATCTGAGTCAAAACTTGGACCATACCTAACGTTTACTTTATTTTTTTTTAAAGAAACAAATATCTCTTTTGCTGAGCTTGTTGATATTAATAAAATAAAAATTAAAATTATTCTTATAATTAATGGCATAGACAGTTTTTTCTTTTTGTAATTTTTGCTTTTCTAAAATTTAAATTTAATAAATCAATAATTAAAATATAATTATTTAAACTTTGGCCTATATTTAAAATATTTTTTAAAATTTCATTTGCTTGCATTGTGCCAACAATTCCTGCAACAGTTCCTAAGATTCCCTCATATTCACAATTAAGTATTTCATTTGATATTTTTTCCTCTTGATAAAAACATCGAAGGCATGGTTCTTTTTTGTTTTTGAAATTAAATGTAAAGATATGACCATCAAATTTACTTATAGCACCTGTTACCAAAAATTTTTTATATTTGAAACTTAAGTCATTAATTAGAAATTTACTTTCAAAATTATCAGTTCCATCAACAATATAATCATAATCTTTAATAATTTTTTGAAAATTAGATTTATTTAATTTGTAATTAAAAATTTTTATTTTTGTTAAAGAATTAATCTTGTTTAACTTCTTTTTAGCAATTTTAACTTTTGGTTTATTTAAATCTTTTTCATTGAATAAACTTTGCCTATGAATATTTGAAAGGCTAACTCGATCGTGATCTACAATTCCCAATGAGCCAATCCCTGATCTAGTTAAGAATTCTGCCACTGGACATCCAAGACCACCCATGCCTATTATTAATACTTTTGAATTTGAAATTTTATTTTGACCTAAAATACCAATATTTTTTAGAATTATTTGTCTTGAAAAACGCTCGATTTGTTTTTTGTTTAATTTTTTGCTCATTTTCCCGTTGAGCCAAATCCGCCTTCGCCTCTTATTGTTTCTGGAAGCTCATCTGTCTCTTCAAAATTTATTTTTATCACTGGTGTAAGAACCAATTGAGCTATTCTGTCTTTATTGTTTATTAAAAAATCTTCTTTTCCGTGATTGTAAAGTATTACTTTTATCTCTCCCCTGTAATCACTATCTATTGTTCCTGGCGTATTTAAAACACTAATATTATTTTTTGCTGCTAAACCTGATCGGGGTCGTATTTGAATTTCAAATTCATTTGAAAAAGCAACAGCAATTCCAGTTGGAACTAAACAGGAATTTTCAGATTTAAGTAGAATAGGTTCCTTTATAAAAGCCATAAGATCCATTCCTGAAGCCCCTTCTGTTTTATAGGCAGGTAGCTCTATTGAAGGATCTAATTTTTTAACAAGGATTTTTGCCATTAATTTAATTGATCAATTATTCTATCAACTATTTCTTCAGAAATTTCGGATTTTCTTTTGTACGGTAGGACTTCACTTTTTAAAGATTTATTTTTGTAGTGGATTGTAACTTCATTATAGTCAGAGTTAAATCCAATGTTTTTTTTAGAAACATCGTTAGAAATTATCCAGTCACAATTCTTTTTATTTAATTTTTCTTCTGCATTTTTTAAAACTTCATTCGTTTCTGCTGCAAAACCAATCACAATTTCAGGCCTCATAGAATTATGATTTGATATATAATTTAAAATATCAACATTTTTTTCTAAATTTAAATTTAATGATTCTTCTTTTTTTATCTTTGTTTGAGATTTATTTTTTACTTTAAAGTCTGATACTGCTGCTGAAAAAATTGCTACATCTACAGGCAAATTATCTTGTGTAGCGGCAAACATTTCATCCGCTGTTTCAACTTTAATGAGTTTAATATCTTGTTCTACTTCTAGATTAGTTGGTCCTGAAATCAGTGTTGTATCAAAACCTTTTTTTGATAGACATTTAGCTAATTCATATCCCTGTTTGCCACTTGATTTATTTGTTATAAAACGAACAGGATCGATATACTCATTTGTTGGTCCGGCGGTAACCAAAGCTTTAAATTTTTTATTTTGACTTTGGTTTAAAAAAAATTGATTTAACTCATCTGCAATTTTTAATGGTTCGGACATTTTGCCTTCACCATATTCACCACATGCCATATCACCGATCTCTGGGCCAATTAATTTATATCCATAATCTTTTAATTTTTTTAAATTCATTTTTGTAGATTTGTGTTCCCACATTCTAACATTCATTGCAGGAGCTAAATAAATATCTTTATTTGAAGCTAGTATAACTGTAGATGCTAAATCATCTGTTGAACCCTGTGCTAGTTTCGAAATAGTGTTTGCAGTTGTAGGGGCAACAACAATTACATCAGCCCATCTTGATAAAGATATATGGTCCATTTCAGTTTCATTTTCTACATTAAATAAATCAGTATAAACTTTTCCTTGAGATAAAGATGTAATTGATAAGGGAGTTACAAATTCTTTAGCACTTGATGTTAGTATAGTTTTTATTTCTGCACCATTTTTTTTAAACAATCTTATTGTTTCAAGGCTTTTGTATGCAGAAATACCACCACAAATTATAAACAGAATTTTTTTGTTATGAAGATTTTTCATTTGTCGAATTAAAATACTATAAGACCAAAAATTACAAGAAGTAATAAGCCAATAATTGATTGATTTCTAAAAGCTACCATTTCTAATTTTTTATCATTCAATGCAGTATATGAATTTGAGTTTTGAGGAATTTGTCCACTAGCTAAAAATGTTAATGCTTGATTTGCTTTATCCATGATCTCAGGGAATTCAGGTAGTCTTTTAATTACCTCTGAGGTATTTTTTAATGTTTCATTCAAATTACTTATAGGATCTTTTGTTTCTCTCAACCAACTTTCAAGAACTGGTTTAGACGTCGTCCATATATTGGTGTTTGGATTTAATTTTCTTGCAACTCCCTCAACTACAACCATTGTTTTTTGAAGCATTAATAATTGAGGCTGGGTTTGCATATTAAATTTTTCAGTCACATCAAAAAGTTGCTTTAGTAGTTTTCCCCCAGAAATATCTTTGACTTCTTGTCCAAATATAGGCTCACCTATTGATCTTAATGCTTGAGCAAGATCATCAATAGGAACATCTTTAGGAACTAAACCAGCTATTAAGTGCACCTCAGCAACTTTTCTGTAATCCCTTTGGATAAATCCAAATAAAATTTCAGCTAAAAAACGTTTACTCATTTTGTCTAATCTACCCATTATTCCAAAATCTATGGGGGCTATTTGGCCATTATCATCAATAAATATGTTACCTTGATGCATATCTGCATGAAAAAAACCATCTCTTACAGCGTGTCTTAAAAAATGTTGGATGATATCTTCAGCAATTTTACTTGTATTTAGATTTCTTTTTTTTAATTCTTCGGTTTCACGAATTGAAACACCATCTATCCAGTCTAAAGTCATGACATTTTCACTGGTAAAATTCCAATATATTTCAGGAACTTTAAATCCAGCATCATTTTTTGTATTTTCTGCATATTCGTTAGCAGCTGCAGCCTCAAATCTTAAATCCATTTCAAGGTTAGTTATTTCTTTTAACAAAAAAACAACCTCTACAAGTTTTAATCTTTTTGTTTTTTTTACAAATGACTCAATGATAAATGCAAACAACATCATGGCATCAATTTCTTCATTAAAAATCTTTTTGATATCTGGTCTTAAAATTTTAATAGCTACATCTTTAATTGTTCCATTATCATTAATTTTTGCTTTATGAACTTGAGCTATAGATGCAGCAGCCACAGGTTCACTCAAATCAATAATAGAATTAAAAGCATCAATGCCTAGGTCTTTTTTAATTATATTTTTTGCCTGATTAACTGAAAATGGTGGTAAACGATCTTGTAAATTTTCTAGTTTTGCGGAAAGCTCCTCACCTATAATATCTGGTCTAGTTGCTAAAAATTGTCCAAGTTTTATAAATGTTGTTCCCATGGACTCCAATGATTTTGAAAGTCTTTCCCCATCATCTTGAATGTTTTGATTTAAATCTTTTTTTTTAAATGAAATTGCTAATAACTGAAATAAAATTGTAATTCCGATAGGTGGTTTTTTAAATTTTGATGCAATTTTTAAAATATCAGACTTTGCAATTTTTCTACCTAATTTAAATAATGTAATTAATTTTTTAATCATTATATCTTCCAGCCACTATGAATAGAAACTATTCCTCCAGAAAAATTCCTATAACTACATTTTGTAAAATTATTTTTTTTCATTAAATCAATTAGTTCTTGTTGATTAATAAATTCTTCAATACTCTTTATCAGATATTCATAAGGTTTTTTATCACCTACAATGAGCTGACCAATATGAGGTATAAGCTTTGAATAGTTTTTATAAATAAAGTCTAAGTTAGAGTTTTGAATTTTTGAAAATTCTAAGCACAAAAATCTACCGCCTGGCTTCAACACTCTATAAGCTTCAGATAAAGTTTTGTCTAAATTTTTTGTATTTCTTAAGCCAAAACTTATTGTGTAATAATCAAAAAGATTATCTTTGAGAGGAAGATTTTCAGCTGCTGAATTGACCCATTTTATATTTTTATAGTTAGATAATTTTTGTTTACCTTCACTAATCATACCTTTGTTTGGATCTACACAAATTACTTCTGATCTTTCGCGAGTATTATCTAAAAATAATTTACCAATATCTCCTGTTCCACAAGCAACGTCCACTAGACTTTTATTTGAAGATGGATTCATTATATTGATCAAACTTTTTTTCCAAAAACGATGGATCCCCAATGACATGAAATCGTTCATCAAGTCGTACTTACTATAAACTTGATCAAAAACTTCCTCTACTAGACCTTTTTTATTTTGAAGATATTGTTGCATATAAAAATATATATTTAATATAGTACGAAATGCCAGAATTACCAGAAGTAGAAATTGTCAGACAATCACTAGACAAAAAAATCAAACAAAAAACTATTAAAAAAGTAATCATTAGAAATAAAAATCTTAGATTCCCAATTCCAAAAAATTTTTCTACTTTCCTTAAAAATAAAAAAATTGCTAAAGTTGATAGATTTTCAAAATATTTAATAATAAATTTTAAGAGTAGTGGTTTTTGTATAATACATTTGGGAATGTCAGGTACAATTCATGTTTTAAGTAAAAAACAAAAATCAAAATTTACCAATACAAGTTTTTATCACTCTCCAATACTTCCGAATAAACATAATCATATTGAATTGATATTTAATTCTTTAAAAGTAATTTATAACGATCCAAGACGATTTGGTTTTTTTGAACTGATTGAGACTTATGATGATTTAAAAAATAGATTAAAAAACTTAGGACCAGAACCATTTAATTCAGAATTTAACTTAAATTATGTATTTAAATATTTTAAAGGAAAGAATAAAAGTATAAAAAACTTTTTATTGGATCAAAAATTTGTTTCAGGTATTGGTAATATTTACGCAAGCGAAATTTTGTTCTTAAGTAAAATTAATCCTTTTAAAAAAGCAAGCTTATTATCCATTGATGATTGTAAAAAAATAATTTTAAATTCAAAAAAAGTACTTTCAAAAGCAATTAAAAAAGGAGGATCAAGTATAAGAGATTTTAAAGATGCTTCAGGTATTTTGGGAAATTTTCAAAAGGAATTCAATGTTTATCAGCAAGAGGGATTAAGATGTAAAACAAGAGGTTGTAGAGGTACTATAAAAAAAAAAATTATATCAAATAGATCCACTTTCTTTTGTGTTTCCTGTCAAAAATAGTTAAATATTTAGTTGACCACTTTAAGATCTCAAGCTATACCCCTGCGCATGGCAAACACAAAATCAGCTATTAAACGCATAAGACGTATTTCTAAGCAAACAGCTGTAAATAAAGCTAGAAAAAGTAGATTTAGAAATGCATTAAAGAAGATGAACACTCTAATTGATGCCAAAAAGAAAGATGAGGCATTAAAATTTTTACCTAAATTAAACTCAGAGTTGATGAAAATAGCCAAGACTGGAATAATTAAAAAGCAGAACGCATCAAGAAACGTTTCAAGAATTACTAAGAAAATTTCAACAATATAAAATTATAAATATCTATTTTTTAGATATAAAAATTTAACACATCATATAACAAGTATAAAAAAAAAATTACTATATTTAGATTTAGTAAACGTACGAATATAGCAAATACAATTTATATTTGATTCAATCTACGTTTGATTCAATTAGAAATTTTATAAATTGTTTTGTTATTCTAATTAATACAAAAAAAATTCTTTTAAAAAATTTTGAAAAAAATAATGCGACAATCAAAACTACAATCGTAGATTTTATTTTTTTTTATATTTTTTTATTAACTTGTTGCAAATTTTTTTAAATCGTTCTAACTGAGATTTCTCCATATATTTTATGAACAAACCTATAAATACAAAAAATTTAACTAATATAAACTCAGATAGCTTTGATTGGGAGTTGGTTCAAGCTGAGATGAGAAATAAACTAGGTTTAGAGGTTTATGAAAGTTGGTTAAAAAAAATAACTTTTGTAGAAGAATTTAATAATTATTTATTATTATCAGTCCCTACAAGATTCATAAGAGATTGGATTACTTCAAGATATTTAGACCAAATATTGCAAATAGTTAGATTGAACAAAAAAGATATAATCAGAATAGAATTTAAAATTGTAGAACAAGCTAAAAATAATTTTACCGAAAAAAATCAAAAAATAGAAAATAATACTAACCAAAATATTTCATTTATTAAAGATTCTTATCTTCAATATAATCGTATTGATCCAAACAAAAGGTTTGATAACTTCATAACGGGAAGTAGCAACAGACTTGCATATGAAGCTTCTTTAAAAGTTTCAGAAAATATTTCTCATTATAATCCATTATACATTTATGGTGGAGTTGGAATGGGTAAAACTCATTTGTTAAATTCTATAGGCTTAGAATTAAAAAAAAATAATAAAGTTATGTTCATTTCAGCAGAACGTTTCATGTATCAGTTCGTTAAATCTATCAAAGCAAATGACATGGTTAAGTTTAAAGAATATTTTAGGAACACAGATATTTTACTAATTGATGATATTCAATTTATAAGTGGAAAAGAAGCTATGCAGGAAGAGTTTTTTCATACTTTTAATGCTTTACTAGATAAAGGATCTCAAATAATTGTTTCTGCTGATAGAGCTCCAAACAAATTATCAAGAATTCAAGAAAGAATTAAATCTAGATTTTCTGGAGGACTAGTAGTTGATATTCAAAAGCCTGATCTTGAATTAAGAAAAAAAATAGTCGAGAAGAAAACTGAAGAATTAAATAATTTGTATTCAGATCAACTAAGTGTTTCTAAAGAAATTCAGAATTTTATTAGTTCTGAAATTACAGGAAGTATTAGGGAGTTAGTTGGAGCAATTAATAGAGTTGTTTCTTTTTCAAGAATTTATAACAAAGCCCCAAATTTATCCGAAACAAAAGTAGTTTTAAAAGATTTGCTAAATCTTGCAGAAAATAAAGTTACAATTGATTTAATACAGACAATTGTTTGTAAATTTTTTAAAATTAGTAAAAATGAAATGTTATCCTCTAGAAGGTCAAGATATTTAGTAAGACCTAGGCAAACAGCGATTTATTTAACGAAAATTTTAACCTCAAAATCATTACCAGAGATAGGAAGAGAATTTTCAAATAGAGATCACACAACTATAATTCATTCGGTAAAAACAATTGAAAAATTAAAGGAAAAAGATACTGAAATGGTTGAGAATATTAATAAGTTAAAAAACCAGATATTGTATAATAATAAAGAAAATGAAATTTAACGTAAATCAGCAAGATCTCCAGCAAGCATTAAATTATTGCCAAGGTGTTATAGAAAAAAGAAGTACACTACCAATACTTTCAAATATTCTATTGGATGTGAGTGATTCAAATTTAACAATTACTGCTACTGATTTAGATTTAATATTTATTCATAAGTTGAGCAATGTTGAGATTATTGAAGAGGGAAAAACAACGACAACTTCATCGATAATGTATGATATTATTAGAAAGCTCAATTCAGGAAAAAAAATAAATTTATCTTTAACAGATGTAAGTAAATTACAAGTCGAATCCGAGAAATCCATTTTTAATTTAAATTGTATTAGTGCAACAGAATTTCCATTAACTGACGAAAATTTTAATGAAAATGAATTTGTTATAAAATCAAAACAACTTTTAAAACTTCTAAATAAATGTAAATTTTCAGTTTCAAATGATGAGACCAGACATTATTTAAGTGGAATTTATTTTCATCAAACTGAAGTTGAGGATAAAAATTATTTAACAGCAGTTGCAACAGATAGTCATAGAATGTCAATTTCTAAAATTAGACTAGATGAAAAAATTGATTTTGAACCAATTATTTTACCTAAAAAAACAATCTTTCAACTTTGTTCGTTATTAGATAATTATGATGGCGATGTAAAAGTATCAAATGTTAAATCAAAAATTAAATTTGAATTAAATAATAGTATTTTAATATCTAAACTTATTGATGGAAAATTTCCAAATTATATTCAAGTAATTCCTAAAAATAATCAAAAAAAATTAGAAATAGATTTAAAGTTATTTTTAAATTCAGTAGATAGAGTTGCCTCTGTTTCTTTAGATAAAAAAGATGGTGTGAAATTTAATTTATCAAAAGACACACTGGATTTATCTGTGAACAATACAAATAGTGGTGATGGTAAAGAAACATTAAATGTTAAATTTGAACATGATTTAGAAATAAGCTTTAATTCTAGATATTTGTTAGACGTTGCTTCACAACTTGATGGAGATAGAGTGGAAATATATTTTAATGATACAGGCTCTCCAGCTTTAATAAAAGATCCAGGTGATTTTGATAGTATTTATGTTGTTATGCCTATGAAAGGCTAGTTTAATAAATCAAGTTCAGTATATATATCTTTTTCTAAAGTTTTTATAAATTCTTCCTTGGGTAGGCCAGCAGAAATTGGTTTTAAAATTGATATTGATATTGTCTTATGACTATTTTTAGGACCGTTTTTAGGCCAAACATAGCCAGAATTAATTGCTATTGGCTGGCATGTTACCTTCAGTTCTTCATAAATTCTAGAAGCTCCTTTTTTAAACATTGGTCTTTCATCTGGTTGAACTCTAGTTCCTTGAGGAAATATTATTAATGGTCTATTCGAGGTGTTTATCATGTGAGATATGTCTTTAAAAAAATCTAAATTATCTTTTGTTACCTTGTTTCGTTTAATTGATATTGAGCCTATTTTTTTTAAATACCAACCGAATATAGGTATTAACAGCAACTCTTTTTTAAGAATAAATACTGGTGAATTAAAAATTGTTTGTAAATAAAAAGTTTCAAACATTGATTGATGAGATGCAGCAATAAAAAATTTTTCATTTTTAACAATATTTTCTTTTCCTTTAACAAAAATTTTAACAGATAAAATTATTTTTAAGCAAAAACCTGTCCAATAACCCATTAGTTTTCCACCAATTAAAACAATTTTTCTAGGTAAAAAAAATGCTGGCAAAAAAATTAAAGAGATAAAAATTATTCCAGTAAAAAATGCTATCGAAAATAAAAAGTTTCTTATCATTGTTTCAAAAGCTATATTAAATCTTTGTGCTTTTGTCTTTTTCTGATTATTTTAATTTTTGATCCTTTAATTAATAATTCAATTGGTTTTGGTCTTAAATTGTAGTTTGAGCTTAACGACATTCCGTAAGCCCCAACATCACAAATTGCAATTAGGTCTTTTTCTTTTAACTCTTGAAATTTTTTTAAAGTTATAAATTTATCTGTACTCTCACATATTGGACCAACGAATTCATATGTTTTATTTGAGAGTTTAGTTGATTTTATAACTGGAAGAGTTGTGTGTAATGCACCATAAAGAGCTGGCCTCATTAAATCGTTCATTGCTGCGTCTAGAATTATAAATTTTTTTTTATCACTATCTTTAATATAAACCACTTTAGTAATTAATGTTGCTGTATTACCAATTATTGATCTTCCTGGCTCAAATATAATTTTAACTTTATGTTTTGTTAAAAATTTAAGAATAGCGTTATTATATTTTTTATAATTTAGTTGTTTATTTTTATTAGAATAGGCTATGCCCATTCCACCGCCTAAATCTATGTATTGAAATCTATGATTTGTCTTATTTAAAATTTTATCAACTGCTATAAGCATTTTTTCATATGGTTTATGATCTAAAATTTGACTTCCAATATGAACACTAAGACATTGTAGGTTAATATTTTTTGAATTTTTACAGTAATTTACTATTTCATAAAAAGTTTCTTTATTTACTCCAAATTTATTTTCTTTTTTCCCAGTTGAAATTTGACTTAAAGTTTTTGGATCTGTATTGGGATTAAGTCTTACTCCAATACTTATTTTTTTGTTTTTTGCGTTGGCAATTTTATTAATTTCTTTTATTTCACTTAAAGATTCTGCATTAATTAATAATATTTTTTTTTCAATTGCAAAATTTATTTCTTTTGATGTTTTACCAACACCTGAAAAGACTATTTTATTTGGACTTATTCCTGCTTTCAAAGCCATCATTAGTTCTCCCATGGAAACTACATCAGCTCCTAATCCAAGTTTTTTGATTACTTTTATTAAATTAACGTTAGTGTTAGATTTGACTGCAAAGCAAATTAAAGGTGAGAAAGATTTAAAATTTTTTTTAAATTTATTTATATTTTCTTCTAATTTTGTTTGAGAATAACAATAAGATGGTGTTCCGTATTTGTTGGCAATTTCAGAAAAACTAATTTTTTCTATAGTTAGTTTGTTATTAATGTACTTCATTAAGCTATATTAATTAAAACTGCTTCAATTTCTGCTTTTTTATCAGGATCTACATACTGAGGATCTCCTTTTTTTCCACAAGAAATCAAAGTGCAACAAAATAATATAATTAACGTAATTTTTTTAATCATTTTTGTTTTTTATAATTCATTATCATTTTTTTAATATTATCAAAAGATGTTCCTCCATATGATTTTTTAGAGTTTATAGAATTATTTAAATCAAATACTTTTAAAACATCCTCTTTTAATTTTGGTTCAATTTTTTTTAGTTCTTCTAAAGTTAATTCATTTAATTTTTTTTTCTTTTTCTCTGAAAAATTAACAATAGCAGCAGTTTTTTGATAAGCTTTTCTAAATGACATCGAATGATTTTTAACTAAATAATCAGCTAGATCAGTTGCGGTTGTGTATCCATTATTTGCAAGTTCAAGCATTTTTTTCTTATTTGGTTTACAATTTTTGAGCACCTCATCTAAAATTTTTAAACAATTCATTAAAATATCATTTGATTTAAAAACAATTTCTTTATCATCTTGTAAATCTTTGAAATAAGACAATGGCAAGCCTTTTAAAATCGTTAGCATTGAAAATAAATTTCCATAAGTAGACCCTGATTTTCCTCTTAAAAATTCAAGTAAATCAGGATTTTTTTTTTGAGGCATTATTGATGACCCTGTCACAACTTTGTCAGATAAATTGATCAGGTTAAATCCATCAGAATTCCAAATTATAAGCTCTTCAGCGATTCTAGAAATATGCATTGAGCATACGGAAGTTGCATACAAGAAATCTAAAACAAAATCTCGATCTGAAACAGTATCTATAGAATTTTTTGTTGGTCTGTCAAAACCAAGTTTTCTTGTTGTAAAGTTCCTATCTATATTGAATGAAGTACCAGCTAAAGCTGCAACACCTAAAGGATTTTCATTTAGACTATCCAGATTATTCAAAAATCTTTTTTTATCTCTACTAAACATTTCTACATATGATAATAAATAATGAGCAAAAGATATTGCTTGAGCATTTTTTAAATGTGTGAATCCTGGCATAATAGTTTCTACATTTTTTTCAGCCAACTTAATTGTACTTTTAATAACTTGATTAATATTAGTATTAATATCTTTAACTGCATCTTTGATCCAAATTTTAAAATCAGTTATTACTTGATCGTTACGTGATCTTGCTGTGTGAACATATCCTGCTTCTTCTCCAATAATTTGAAAAAGTCTCTTTTCAATATTCATATGAATATCTTCATATTTTTTATTAAATTCAAATTTATTTTTTAAAATTTCTTTATTAATTTTATTTAGACCATAAATAATTTTATTTTTAATTTTAAATGAAATAATTTTTTGCTTGAAAAGCATTTCTGTATGAGCAATTGATCCTAGAATATCCTGTTTATAAAGACGTTTATCTATATCGATGGAGTTTCCTATTTTTTGAAATAAACTTGAGGCATTTTTTTTTATACGTGTATTCCATATTGCTTGGTTGTTTTTATTTTTTGCCATGATATTTAATTATACCTATTTAACATGAGATTTTTAATATTATTTATTTTTTTGATAACAAATGCATTGGCCGAGAAAGTATCTGGAATAAAAAATATTGTAGTACATAAAGAGCCAAAAACATATGATAATGTTATTTTTTTAAACAAAAATAATAAAGAAATTAATATTAATAATTATCAAGAAAGTTTGTTGATATTAAATTTTTGGGCTACTTGGTGTGAACCTTGTAAAAAAGAAATGCCATCTTTAGACAATCTTAAAAAAAATTATGGTCTAAATAACTTAAAAATTTTTGCAATCAATATCGGTAAAGACAATCCAAAGAAAGTTAATGAGTTCTTTGAAAACCTAAATATTACAAGCTTTGATCCTTTTTTTGATTCACCCAATACATTAGCAAAAATTTTTTCTTTAAGGGGTGTTCCCACAACAATCTTATTTAATAAAGATGGAAAAGAATTTGCTCGTATTATGGGCTCCATTGATTTTGAAGATGACAACTTTGTTAATTGGATAAAAAAATATAATTAATTTTTAAAAAAATAAGCAAACCCCACTAAAGCAAGAATGGCAACAAATTGTAAAAGAACTCTTAATTGCATCAATTTGTTTGAATATTTTTTACTCGTTTCCCCACCTTTAAATAGGGTTCCAATACCCAGAATTAAAACAATGCCCACTGCAACAAGAAGTACTATTGATATTATTTTAACAAATATTCCTGAAATCATTTAATTATAGTAGAGTATTTTTTATAATAAAAAACATAATAAATCATTCTATGACATTTTGCCTAAATTCAATCATCATCAAACCAGAAGATGGGACGGAAATTAAGAATGCGATAGTATTACTTCATGGGTATGGCGGAGATGGAAAAGATATAAGCATGTTAACTTTAAATTGGAAAAGACATTTACCAAATACAGTTTTTATTTGTCCTAATGGACACGAAAAGTGTGCAATTAATCCATCAGGATATCAATGGTTTGATTTAACAAAAGAGGACTCTTCTTATATCCTTAATGAGTCAATTAAAGCTGAAAATGTTATTAAAAAATTTATTGAGGAAGTTAAAACAGAATTTAACTTATCACATCAACAAATTTGTTTATCAGGCTTTAGTCAGGGTTGTATGATGTCTTTGAATGTTGGTCTTACTTCAAATGAAAAGTTTTTATGTATTGTAGGATTTTCTGGTAAAATAATAGATCAAATTAATTTAAAAGATAGAATTAAAAATAGTACAGATACATTATTAATTCATGGTGATGATGATCCAATTGTTCCATCGACACATTTACTTGAAGCTAAAGATTTTTTAATTCGAAATAATATTCCAATAGAGACATTATTAATAAAAAATTGTGATCATCACATTCCTATTGAAGCATCAAGTACAGCCTTAAATTATATTTTAAAAAAAATTTAACATTTGACCATATTGATTATGTTCTCAAACTAAGTTAATGTTTTAAAGTGAACAATTTTATTGAACAAGACGTATCATTAGAAAAATGTCCTGCATTAGTTCTCAACGCTGATTATAGACCTCTTAGCTACTATCCACTATCGTTATGGTCGTGGCAAGACACAGTAAAATCAGTTTTTCTTGATAGAGTTATCATTGTAAGTCATTATGATAGAACTATCAGAAGTCCATCATTTAATATGAAGTTACCAAGCGTTATCGCTTTAAAAGACTACATTGTCCCTCAAACGAAACCAAGTTTTACTAGATTTAATGTTTTTTTAAGAGATAAATTTTCTTGTCAATATTGTGGAAGTAATGAGGAACTTACTTTTGATCATTTGCTTCCAAGATCCAAAGGTGGAGAAACAAATTGGGATAATGTTGTTACAGCTTGTTCAGCTTGTAATGTAAAAAAAGGTGGAAAATTATTAAAACATTCAGGAATGAAATTAAATCAATATCCTTTTAGACCTTCAACAGAAGATTTACATAAAAATGGTAAGAACTTTCCTCCTAATTTTTTACACAAAAGTTGGATGGATTATTTATATTGGGATGTTGAGTTAGAAGCCTAAATTTTTTCAGAAATATTAATTGCAATTTTAGAACCAGTTTTAATTATTTTATCTAAAATGCTATAAGGTCCTTTTTTTGTTGCGCCCTTTTCATAAGCAATATCTTTATGATTAAGTTCATCTTTTCTAAACTTTGTAATTTTGTCTTTGAGAAATTTTTCTTCTTGATCTAACTGATTGATTTGATTTAAGTAGTGCTCATCAATTACTTCTTCCACAGATGCTGTGCACAACATGGCTGCTTTTTTTCCTAATAAAGTAGAACCAAATCCCAAACCAACACCTAACAAATCCCATAGTGGTAAAAGTTTTGTAGGAGTAATATTTCTTTTTTTAATTTCGTTTTCAAAGAATTCACTATGTTCTTTCTCATGAATTCTCATATCTTCTATGATTTTTTTCAAATTTTCATCTTTTACAAAAGTGTTTAAAGCTAATAATTGACCTTCATATATTTTTACAGCCCCGCGTTCACCAGCATGATCTACCCTTATAAATTCTTCAATTTTTTTTTTACTTACTTTTGGCATAGTTTAAATATATTTTTAATGTATTCATTGTAATTAATATAGAAATTAGAATATTATAGGTTGTAAGAGATAATCCAAAAATTTTAAATGTTACATCTTTGCAGCTTACTTTTTGTTCCTGAAATTGTTTTAAAATTTCTTCTTTTGAAGTTACTCCTGAGCCATTTTTTAGGTCACAAACTAATGATTCCTCAATAAATCCTTGTTCAATACCAAAATGATAAACTGATAAAATAGTTGCTGTTAAAAAAACTATTATTAATAAAACCAAATATATTTTTTCAAACTGAGAAAATTTATAATTCAAAAGTATAATTACTATTGCAATTACATATGGAACTCTTTCTAAAATACAAAGATTGCATGGTTGATGACCTAACACATACTCAATAAAGAATGCTGATATTAAAGCGACGAAACTGACTAATAAAATTAGGTTAAGCAACAATGATTTGTTATTAAGCATTAAATTTAAAAATTAAAAATATAATACCTAACAATATAACTATTAAAATTCCAATTATAGTGAACCATTTTGATCCATGTTTTTCCATGAATTCAGTAAATAAGTCACCAAATTTATAAGATAAATAAGCAATAATAAAAAATCTAAGACTTCTCGAGATTAAGCTTACAATAATAAATACAGGGAAATTAAAAGCAATAATACCACTCGCAATAGTAAATGCTTTATAGGGAAGAGGAGTAAATCCTGCTAGAAAAAGAATACTGAGCCAGGCAAAAAAACCTGATCCTTGAGACAAATTTATTTTTAAATTTTCTACTTTATTTTCATAACCATAAAATTCAATTACATGAATAGCTAAATCATAAAACAAATAACCGATTAAATATCCAAAAATTCCACCTAAAACTGAAAATATAGATGCGATTAAAAATATTTTAAAATATTCTTTTTTTTTAGCAATTACCATTGGAATTATCATTACATCTGGTGGTATAGGAAAAAATGAACTTTCAGTGAAAGAAACAATACTTAAGTATAAATTTGAACTTTTATGAGCAGCCAGATTTAAACACTTTTTATAAAGACTTAGAAACATTTTTTGGTTTTAATATAATTTTAGTTCTTATACTATTTAATTATAATTTAATTTAATTTAATGGGCGAATGGCGGAACTGGTAGACGCGCACGACTCAAAATCGTGTTTCGCAAGAAGTGAGAGTTCGATTCTCTCTTCGCCCACCATTTTTATTTAATTAATATTTTTTCAAGAAAACAGTAAAGTAATGTAAAAAGATACTTTGATTGAAGTTCTTTAATTTTAAATTTTGACAGACCTTTTTCTCTTCCCATCCAAGATATTGAGGTAGTTTCATATTTCATTTTTCTAGATATTACTTTTAATGGAATTTCAAGAAATACATTAAAACTTTCCGAGACTATCGGTTTTAATTTTTTTAAAGATGAAGATTTATAAATTTTAAATGCATTTGTATAATCATTAAATTTATTTAAAAATATAATTGATACAATAAAATTAAAAATTCTGTTCAAAATTAATTTTTTAAATGGATAGTTTACTAGATTAGATTTTTTATAAAACCTAGATCCAAAAACTGCATCACAATCTTTTGATGTTATAATTTTATAATATTTTTCTAAATCTGATAAACTATCAGATCCATCGCACATCATAATTGACGTAAAATTTTTTGTAATATTATTTAAACCAGTATTAATTGCTGACCCCAAACCTTTTTTTTCATTTTTAATTACTTTTACAAATCGAAACTTTTTTTGAACCTCAAGAACTTTCTCGTATGATCTATCTGAGCTAAAATCGTCAATAAAAACTAATTCTAAATCAATATTAACTTTAGAAATTTTTTCAGATATTTCCTCAATATTTTCTTCCTCGTTTTTAATTGGTATGATAATTGATAATGACATGAAAATTTTAATTACTGGTGGTTGTGGTTTTATTGGTTCAAATATAGCTATTTTTCTTAAAAAAAAATTAAATTATTTAACAATCCATAGTCTAGATAATTTAAGCAGAAATTCATCAAAAATAAATCTTAATAGACTTAAAAAAGAAAAAATCAAAAATTTTAATATAAATATTTCAAACAAGGCAAAAATAAATTTACTACCTAGGTATGATTTTATAATTGATTGTTGTGCGGAAGCTGCAGTAGAGGCTTCAAAATCAGATGCTAAGAGAGTCTTTTTTACAAATCTAGTTGGAACATTTAATCTTTTGGAAAAAGCAAAAAAAGATACAAGTAATATAATTTTTTTGTCAACGAGCAGAGTGTATTCAATAAAAAAAATTAATTCTAAAGCAAAAAATATAAATAAAAAAAAATATAATTTTAAAATAAATGAAAATTTTTCAAAAAGATCTCCAATAAGTCTTTATGGATTTACAAAGCTAGCTTCTGAAAAGCTAATAGAGGAATATTCTTACTCAAATAATATTAAGTATATAATAAATAGGTTTGGCGTAGTATCTGGACCTTGGCAATTTGGGAAACAAGATCAAGGATTTATAAGTTTATGGCTCTGGAAATTTATAAATAAGCAAAAATTAAATTATATTGGCTTTGAGGGATTGGGAAATCAAGTAAGAGATGTTATCCATGTAATTGATGTTTGTGAATTAATAATTGAACAAATTAGAAAATTTAAAAAAATTAATAATAAAACTTTTAATGCTGGAGGTGGAATTAAAAATAAAATAACTCTCAAGCAGCTTACATTAAAATGCAAAGAAGTTACTAAGAACAATATTTTTATTGGTAAAAATATAAAAACATCAAATTATGATATATCTTACTACGTTACTGATAATAGAAAAATTTATAGCTTTTATAAATGGAGGGTTAAAAGAAACTTAGATACAATTATTAAAGATACATATGAGATACTAATTAAGTATAAAAAAATATTTATGGACAACAATTTATGAAAAAAATAGCAATTGTGACAGGATCTTGTGGTCTAGTTGGATCTGAGGCTGTTAAATTTTTTTTAAAAAAAAATTTTTTTGTTATTGGGATTGATAATAACTATAGGAAAAATTTTTTTGGTAAAGATGGTGATACTTCTTGGGTAAAAAAAAACTTTTATTAAATAAAAAATACTTACATCACGAGGTTGATATAAGAAATTCAAAAAAAATTTCTAAAATTTTTAAAGCTTACTCAAAAAATATAAAAGTAATAATTCATTCAGCTGCTCAACCTTCCCATGATTGGGCAAAAGATAATTTAATAACAGATTTTACAATTAATGCACAAGGAACACTTAATTTACTTAACTCTTGTTTGCAATTTTCTAAAAAAGCTGTTTTTATTCAACTCTCAACCAACAAAGTTTATGGAGATAATCCAAATAAAATTAAATTAAAAGAATACCCTTTAAGATTTAAGCCTAAAGACATTAAAAGGTATAAAAATGGTTTTGATGAAAATTTAAGTACAGATAATTGCACACATAGTTTTTTTGGAGTATCCAAAACTTATGCTGATTATTTAGCACAGGAATTTGGAAAAAATTATAACTTAAAAGTTGGTATATTTAGAGCAGGTTGTATCACTGGCCCAAATCATTCATCAGCAAAATTACACGGTTTTTTATCATACCTAGTTAAAAGCTGTGTTGTAAATAAAAGATACAATATTATTGGTTACAAAGGTAAACAGGTAAGAGATAATATTCATAGTTATGATTTATTAAATTCTTTTTGGGAATTTATAAAAAAGCCAAAAAAGGGAGAAATTTATAATATTGGAGGTGGGACCTTTTCAAATTGTTCAATACTTGAGTGTATTAAATATATTGAAGATAATAAAAAAATTAAGATTAATCTTAAATATACACCAAAGGAAAGAACTGGAGACCATATTTGGTACATATCAAACATAAAAAAATTTAAAAGAGATTATCCATCGTGGAAGCAGAAATATAACACAAAAAAAATATTAGATGAGTTACTTAAAAATTACTAAAAAAATATGAATTATGTTTTTAATACAACAATTCAATTATTTTTTTTTATATTTTTTTCTTTATCAATTCTTGGATATGGTTTTTTTTTAAAAAATAGGATTCTTAGAATAAATTTTAATTTTGGAGAGACGGGAATCTTAGGTTTTTTTGCTCTTTATATTGTTTCAGTTTTAATTAATTTTTTTTTAGCTATAGATCTTTATATATCTCTTACAGTTTTATTTTTTGGCTTAATATTATTTTTGAAAAATATTTCAAATATATATATTTCAAAAAAATTATTTTTTTTTTTAACTTTTTTAACGTTATTCATTTCATCATTAACAATTAATCTTCACGATGATCATCTTCTTTATCAGTTACCATATATAAACTATAAGCAAGAATTTAAAATTATATTTGGATTTGTATTTCTAAATGATTATCTAGCTTATTCTCATGGCTTGTATGATATAATGGCCCTGTTTAAGCTCCCTTTTTATGAAAACAGGTTGGTATTTATTTTGCCAATTATTTTCTTTATGTTTTTTATTTTTTCTATTTTAGATTATTTTAATAAGGAACATAACATTTTATCTAACCTAATAATATTTATAATATTTCTCACATTATTTAAGTTTACAAGATCAAAAGAATTTGGAACTGATGTGCCTGTTATTGGACTTCTATTTTTAATTCAAATTTATTCATTAAGTTATTTTTTCAATAATGAGAAAAAATATTTTTATAAAATGATTATAATGTTTTCATTAGCAGCAATATTTAAGATATATTCTGTATTAGCAATTTTTTATTTCTTTGTTTTTATAAAAAAATTTAAAATTTATTTAATTGATTTTTTTACTAAACAAAAAGTTATTATTATTTTTTTAATTTTTACAAGTATTGTTACCTTTACAAAGAACTTTATACACTCTGGCTGTTTGTCGTATCCAGCAACAATTACATGTGTTGATCAGAAACTAATACCTTGGTCTGCAGGAAAAAAATTAAGTAATTGGAGACAAGAATTTTTAGAAGCTGGTGTCAAAGGATGGAATCCATATATTCGAGACAATGAATATAAAATTAAGATGTTACCAGCAGAATATAATGAAAAATTTAAATATAATTTTCACAAAAATGTTTTTAAAGATCCAGATTTAGAGAGAATTTTGGTGGTTGTACTTATCCTAATGTCGACTTTTGTTTTTAGTATTTCAAAAAATAGTAGTGAGTCGACACAACATAAACCTGAAAATTATAACTATTTTGTAGTGATTTCTTTTATACCATTGATTTTGTGGTTTCTGCTGATGCCTTACATCAGGTATGGAGGCTATGCTTATCTACCATTTGGTATGTTAATTTTGTTTTATAGTTTATTTTTTAGATCTTTTAATTATTCAAAAATTATTAATTTTTTATTAATTATTGGAATAGTCTTTTTTTTATTAAAAAATTTTTTAAGGATTGATAAAGAGATAAATTCAATGTCTAATTTTACTTTAAATAGCTACAAGACCAAACATTCTTACCCAATACCTTTTTTTAGAGATTTTGATGTGAAAGAAAAGATAATTGATAAAAAAAGGAAGATATATATATCAAATCATAATTGGCTATGTAGTATTTCAAACCTTCCTTGTTTACCGGGCTTTTGGGAAAATCTTGAGATAAAAATTAAAGAAAAAAAAGGTTACAATTTTATTTATGTAAAAGAAAAAGATTACATAAAAATTTTAATTGATAAAACAATGATAACTCATTTAAAAGATAATCGGCATGATACTGATTTTGATAAAAATATTAGAAGCAAATAATATAAAATATTAATATATGGATTTTGAAAAATTTGATAATTTATTAGAACTATTTAATTACCAATTTCAGTTACAAAAAAAAGATGAGATATTTTTACATTCTTTGAATAATTTAGATAATAAATATACTTGGCAACAAGTTTATGATCACATTCAAAAACTGTCTTATAACTTAAAAATTCAAATTAAAAAAAATGACAGATGTTTATTGATTTCTGAAAATAGACCTGAATGGTTAATTTCTGATTTAGCTATAATGTTAGCGGGCGGAATTACGGTACCAGCTTATACGACTTACACTGAGAGAGATTATGAATATTTAATTGATGATTGTAATCCATCAGTAATAATTGTTTCAGATCAAGTTCAATATAATAAAATTGATAATATAATTTCTAAAAAGCCATTTATAAAAAAGATTATTTCTTTTGATCAAATAGATACTCAATCAGAAATTCAATGTATTAAAGATATTTTTTTTAATAACGATTATGATGAGATTGATTTTTTAAAATTAGAAATTTCAAGAAAAGACGTAGCTTGTATTATTTATACATCAGGAACACAAGGTAATCCCAAGGGAGTAATGCTAAGCCATGGGGGAATTTTAAATAATTGTGAAGGCTCTATTTCACTTTTAAGAGAAATAATATCTTACAAACCTAAATTCCTAACCTGGTTACCATTATCTCATTCTTATGAACACACTGTTCAGTTTGTCCAAATAGCAATAGGCGCCGAAGTTTACTATGCAGAAAGTATAGATAAGTTAATTAAAAATATGGGAGAATGTAGCCCAGATATTATGACAGCTGTTCCAAGATTTTATCAAAATCTTTATCAAAAAATTAATTCAACATTTAATAAAGCTACTGGTTTTAAAAAAACTCTAATAAACAAAATGCTTTACCTTGGAGAAAAAGTACTAACCAATCAAAAACTTACTTTTTTTGAAAAAGTGCAAAATACGATTTGTGAAAAAATAGTTAGAAAAAAAATAAAAGCTCAATTTGGGGGTTCTTTAAAGGCATTTATTTCTGGTGGAGGTGCACTAGATAAAGAAGTAGGTGTTTTTTTAAATTCAATAGGGTTACCAACTTTGCAAGGGTATGGTTTAACTGAAACTTCTCCAGTTGTAAGTTGTAACCCAATAAAAGATATAAGGATAGATACAGTAGGTCCTGCTTTTAGTGGTAATGAAGTAAAGATTGCTGATGATGGTGAAATTCTGGTCAAAGGCGAAAATGTCATGTTAGGCTATTGGAATAAAAAGGAAGAAACTGAAAAAGTTTTAAAGGATGGCTGGTTATATACTGGAGATATAGGGCATTTTGAAAATGGATATCTAAAAATCACTGATAGAAAAAAAGATATTTTAATTACACCAGGTGGTGACAATATTTCTCCAGTAAAAATTGAAAATGATTTACTTAAAATTGAATTTGTAGAACAAGCATTAGTTTATGGAGATAATAAACCTTATTTAGTAGCTATTTTAGTTTTAAATAAAGATACAAGTAATGTCTCTGATGAAAATATTTCAAAAGAAATAGAAACAATAAATAAAAATTTATCTAAGATAGAAAAAATAAAAAAATTTTTTGTAATTAAAGATCAATTTACAATTGAAAATGGATTAATGACACCAACTTTAAAGTTAAAAAGATATAAAATTATTCAAAAGTATAAAACTGAAATAGAAAATCTTTATTAAATAATTATTAATTAATAGTTTATTTATCGCATAAATATTAACTAAATTAATAAAAAATTTTTTAAAAAAAAATAAAAAATAAAAAATAATTTTTTTAAAAATTAACTTCTAATTAATGATTTGACATAAGTTATATAAAAAAATAAAAATAAACTAACAGCGAATCAAATTGATTCGCTAAACTAAAAAGGGAGCTAAAGATGCCTAAGAAAAGAAAAAAAGCGGCAAAAAAAACTAAGAAAAAAGCTGCAAAGAAAACTAAGAAGAAAGCTAAGAAAAAAGCTAAGAAAAGAAGAAAATAATAACTTAGTATTCTTTACAAAAAACGCTTCTCATAACTTTTTGTGTGAGAGGCGTTTTTTTTTATTCGTCTAAAGGTTCGTCAGTTTCAGAAATAGGTTCTTCGACAGGTAAATCAGCAGTTGGAGTTTTAGGAGTAGCGCTGATCGCTTGTGTTTGTCCACCAACATTTCTCTTTAATGCTTTATCTAATTTTTTTTGAGTGTCTTCTGGCGATAAATTTAAAATTATCTGAAATTCTGACTGCATTCTCTCATAAGCTTTTTCAAAAAGTTGTCTTTCACTATAAGATTGATCAACCATAAGATCATCACCTTTGTTTAGATCTCTTACAACTTCAGCTAATTCATAAATTTTACCAGATGAAATTTTTGCCTCATATTCCTGTGCTCTTCTACTCCACATTGATCTTTTGATTTTTGGTTTACTTTTTAATATGGAGACACATTTATTTACTTGATTAATTGTTGCTAAAGGTCTTAGGTGAGACTGTTTGTTAACAGGTACCATACCATTAGCTTTATCTTTTTCAAATTTGATAACATATGTTTCAACATCAATACCACCGATATTTATTTTTTTAAATTCTGTAATTTGACCAACTCCGTGTTTTGGATAAACGACATAATCTTTAATTTTAAATTCTCTTTTTTCAGTTTCTTGTTTTTTAACTTTTTTTATTTCAGGTTTAACCTCATTAGTTTTTGATATTCTTAAATTATCTACTTTTGGTTCATCTGGCGTTTCAGTAGTTTTTGAAACTTTTTGTATTTTAGGTGATTTATTTGGAATTTTTTTTAATACTTTTTTGGTTTTTTTTATTACTACTTTTTTAACTTTTTTAGTTTTAGGTTTTGCAGTTTTTTTAATTTTGGTAACTTTTTTCTTTTTAACTTTTTTTGTCATTTCTTTGTCTGATTTGCCTTTAAAGATTTTCTTTAAAATACTTTTCGTACTTATTTTGCTCATTTTTAAATTTTTCGTGATCCGCAGGGGGATCTTTTTTCTCACTTATGTTTGGCCAGATTTCTGAATATTTTTTATTGATCTCTAACCATTTTTCGCTTCCAGGTTCTGTATCTGCTTTTATAGCATCAACGGGGCACTCTGGCTCACAAACGCCACAATCTATACACTCATCCGGTTTAATTACAAGCATATTTTTACCTTCATAAAAACAATCAACCGGACAAACGTCTACACAATCAGTAAGTTTACACTTAATACAATTATCGTTTACAATATAAGTCACTCTTTACTTTCCTCTTTTACTCTATGCTTAATATCCCCCATAGTTTTACTGTCAATGTATAAAAGTCCCGCCAATCTTCTCATAAGATTTGTTTCATACATATCTGCATCTTCATTAGAATAAATAATTGACCAAAGAGCTTCCACTATTTTAATTTTATCTTTTTCAGGTAAATTTTTAATTTCTCTTGTGAAGTCTAAAATTTGGTTTGAATTTTCCTCAATAATTTTTGCATCTTGGATAGTTTTTGTGATTTTTTCACTTTCAAGGCCCAACTCTAGAAGTGTTTTTTTAATTATTTCCTCTTCTTTGTCAGTATAATTTTCATCTATTTTTGCAGCATGGATCAATAAAGCACAAACTTTTACTATAAAATTATTCTCTTCTTTTTTATCTGTATTTTTAAAAAACATAAAATTAACCTAACTTGAGATTTTTAAGAACTTTAAATGGATTTTCATTTGAAACTTTTTTGTTCTGTATCTTTTTAAATTTTTTAACAGGATTATATTTAAAAAACATGTCTTGTTCTTTCTCATAAGTTTTATAACCCATTTTTTGCAATAATTTTTTAAAGTTCTCTTTGCTGCACCCTAAAAGATTTAACATTTCAGGTATCATTTTTATTTCATTATTTTCTTTTGAAGTAGCATTAATAATTTGCACAAACAGTCTTTCAAGAATATCTATTCTTACAAAAAAATTATCAAATTTTTCAAATCCACAGAGAAGCATAAAGTTTTTATTTTTAGAATCTTTATCTTCTAAAAAATTTAATCCAAAAGTTGGTGGTTTTAAATTATAGAATTTTTGATGAAAATTTTTCCACAATAAGGTTCTTAAAGATACAGCATCTGGTTTTATAAGCTGATAAAGGAATACATGGTATCTTCCAAATTTTACACCCAATTCTCTAAGTACTTTTCTATCTATTTGTTCAAGATTTTTTAAATAATCAGAAACTTGTTCTCTTTTTAAAACACCATTATTTTCATAAAGCTGATAAGCCAAAGCCTTAATTGAAGACTTATCTTCTTTAATGTTTTTTAAATCTATTAAACTTTTCAAGACATCGCTAATTTTAGAGTTTAGCCATTTTTGAATAAAATCATTTAGTTTTTGTTTTGGATTTTGTTCAATAATGTCATCAACAACTAAAGTAAAATTAGGACTTAAATAATCATTTCCTGGTAACAGTCTAGCAATTGGAAAATCATTCCAATATATTTTAAAATCCTCTTTTAAATCTATTAATCCCGTATCTATAATTGATTGAATTCTTTTATCAAACTCAGGGCCAATTGATTGTCTAGCAGCTTTTTTTAATGACTTGATATCAGTTTCAAGAGAGCCTTTTTTTAAATCTAATTCTAATTTCAAACCTTTGATTTTACCAATAAACTGATCATCTATTTTAACGTCATTGTTCTGTAATATTTCAGTTTTGAATTCCATGTCTTGTTTTAAACCTCTTGCAAGTATACTTGCTCTTTTGTCGATAAAAGTCTTGGTAAGTTCTTCATGAAGTCTGTCAGAAAGTCTATCTTCCAAATGTTTTGTTTTTTCTATCCAATAATTTTGATTTTCTACCCAATTATTTTTATTTGAAACATAAGACCAAGTTCTTACATTTGCAATTCTATTTGATAAAGAATCTACATTTCCCTCTAATTTATCAAGTTTCATGAGCTGTAATCTCATGTAATCTTCTGAAATTAGACCTTTTTCACTGTTTAAAAATTTAAAAACATTTCTGATCACTTCATAATGATTGCCGTAGGTTTTTTTAACAAAATCAGGTATCTGACAACATTCCCATAATAATTTGAGAGTTCTTTCGTTAAATTCTAGATTATTTTTTTCATCTTTTATAAAATATTTTAGCGCTCTTTCATCCTCACATTCGTGAACTTTTCTCAACCATTCCATCTGGGGTCTTTCTTCAAGACTTTTAATTAGTGAATTTGGGTTATTGAAATTAAGATCAGAATTTCTCCAGAATAAAGTTCTTATTTCTTCAAATTTATGTCCTTCAATTAATTCTACTTCTTCAGGTGAAATTTCTTTACAATCACCAGTTATTCCAAAACCACCATCATTTAAATATCTTCCAGCTCTTCCTGCTATTTGACCTATTTCAGATAAATTTAATTTTCTTAATTTTTTTCCATCAAATTTTTTAAGATTTGAAAAATATACATAATCTAGATCCATATTTATTCCCATTCCAATAGCGTCAGTGGCTACTAAAAAATCGACATCTCCAGATTGGTAAAGTTCTACTTGAGCATTTCTCGTTTTAGGACTTAATGAACCCATAACTATAGCTGCCCCACCCTTTTGTCTTCTTATTAATTCTGCTATTGCATAAACTTCCTCCGCTGAAAAAGCTATAATTGCAGTTTTTCTATTTATCCTTGATATCTTTTTATGTCCGGCATAAGTGAGTTTTGACAATCTATCTCTATTAATAAACTCTAAATCCTCGTTTAATTTAGATATGATGTTTTTAATAGTACTAGAACCCATTAGCATCGTAAGTTTTTCACCTCTTAAATTTAATAATCTATCTGTGAATATGTGACCTCTTTCATGATCTGCACACATTTGGATTTCATCTATGCCCACAAATTCTAAATGTTTTTCAATAGGCATTGATTCGACTGTGCATAAATAATATTTTGCGTTTGTAGGAATTATTTTCTCTTCACCAGTAATTAAAGCAACTTTGTCTATACTAATTTTTTTTATTACTTTATCGTAAACCTCTCTTGCTAATAATCTTAATGGGAACCCAATCATTCCGCTGTCAAAAGATAGCATTGTGTCAATTGCAAGATGAGTTTTACCTGTGTTTGTTGGACCAAGAACAGCTGTAATTTTATTTTTAGGCATTTCTATCTTTGGTGTATAATTTTTTTTACCTACCAGATATTGTTAGTGCTAAAGAACAAAAATAGACTAAAACATGACCGAATCGGAGGGTAAAAAGTTCTCATTTTTATATTAATATTAATGAGAATATCATAATTGAGATTAATTCTATAATAGTAATTTAATAAAATAAAAATGACCAATAAACTTTGGGAAGCATCTTTAAAAGAGAAAAAAAATTCAAATCTTTATGCTTTTGAAAAATTTATTTCAAATAAAATCAAAAAAAAATTTAATTTAAATTACAAAACTTTTTTAAATTGGACTGTTAAAAATTCTCCTGAGTTTTGGAATTATTTTTGGGAATTTTCAGAAATTAAAGGATTGAAAAGTAAAAAAAAAATTAAAAAATCTAAAATATTTCATAAAAATTTATTCTTACCAGGTAGTAAGTTAAATTTTGGTGAGAATTTATTGTCAAAAAATAATGATGATAAGGCAATCACTTTTATAAGCGAAAATGGCTTTAGAGAAGAAAAATCTTGGAGAGAATTAAATTTAAGTACAGGCAAAATTGTAAAGTTTTTAAAGGAAATTAAAATTAAAAAAGGAGACAGAGTTGCAGCTTATATGCCTAATACTATCGAGACAGTTGAGGCGTTTATAGCAGCGTGTACTATAGGAAGCATTTGGTCATCATGCAGTCCTGATTTTGGTATTAAAGGTGTTGTTGAAAGATTTTCTCAAATTAATCCAAAAGTTTTGTTCATTACAGACCAGTATTTTTACAACGGGAAAAAAATTAATGTATTAGAGAGATTATCTGAAATTTTAAAATCTATTCCATCAATTAAAAATGTTGTGATTGTTAATTATCCTGGAAAAAAATATGTCACTAATAAAAGTAAATATAAGAAAATAAATTTAATTAAATGGCGTGAGATTATTCAAAATCAATCTGAAAAAATAAATTTTAAAAAGTATGATTTCGAAAGCGAGTTGACTATTTTATATTCAAGTGGAACAACTGGAAAACCAAAATGTATCTGCCATAGAACTGGTGGAGTTCTTCTTCAACATAAGAAAGAACACCAATTACATTGCGATATAAAAGAAAATGATAATGTGTTTTATTTTACCACTTGTGGTTGGATGATGTGGAATTGGTTAGTAAGCTCGTTAGCTTCAAAGGCATCAATAGTACTTTTTGATGGTTCTCCAATGTATAAATCAAGTGATTTACTTTTAAAAATAGCACAAAGAGAAAAAATTACTCTGTTTGGAATTAGTGCTAAATATATTGATGCTCTAAGAAAATTAGAACCTAATCTTAAATTTAAATATAAACTTCAAAAACTAAAAACAATATGTTCAACAGGTTCTCCTTTATCAAGTGAAGGTTTTAAATATGTTTACAAAAATATTAAAAAGAAAGTTCATCTCTCATCTATTTCGGGTGGTACAGATATTGTATCATGTTTTGTTTTAGGAAATATATATCAGCCAGTAAATATTGGTGAAATACAAAATTCCGGCTTAGGTTTAGATATTGATGTCTTTAATGATAGCGGCAAATCTTTAAAAAATTCTAAAGGTGAACTAGTTTGTAAAAATCCATTTCCATCAATGCCTCTTAAATTTTGGAATGATAAAAATGACGTAAAATTTAAAAAAGCTTACTTCAATAGATATAAAAATACTTGGCATCATGGGGATTATGCTGAAAGAAGAAATACCGATGGTTTTATTATACATGGAAGATCTGACACTACCCTTAATCCAGGAGGTGTAAGACTTGGGACTGCTGAAATATATTCTGAGGTTGAAAAGTTTAAAGAAATTAAAGAAGCACTAGTAGTTGGTCAATCTTGGGATAATGATATCAGAATAATTCTTTTCGTTGTAATGAGTAATGAATACATACTTAATAATTCTTTGCTTAATAGAATAAAAACTCAAATAAGAATAAATGCATCACCAAGACATGTCCCTAGCAAAGTAATTGTTGTAAAAGATATTCCAAGAACCAAAAGTGGTAAAATTGTTGAGCTTGCAGTTAAAAGCACTATAGAAGGAAGTGTTGTTAAAAATAAAGAAGCTTTAGCAAACCCAGAAGTTTTAAAACAATACAAAAATTTGAAACAGTTAAGTTATTAAATGTTAAAAAATATAGTTAAAGATTTAAAACCATCTTCTACCCTAGCAATTAATGAAGCTTCAAAAAAACTTGAGGATGAAGGAAAAAAAATATTTAAATTTGGTTTTGGACAATCACCCTTTAAAGTTCCACAAGACGTAGTAGAGGAGCTTAAAAATAATGCTTATCAAAACAAATATTTGCCTATGCAAGGCCTTTCAGAACTAAGACAGTCTGTTGCAAAATACACATCAAAGAAAAAAAATTATGAATATAATTCTGAAAATGTCATCATAGGACCAGGCTCTAAAGAGTTGATGTTTTTACTTCATGTAATATTCGATGGTGAAATTATATTGCCTGCACCTAGTTGGGTTTCTTACGCGCCACAAGCAATATTAGGAAGAAACAAAATTCAAATTTTACAAACAAAAAGAGAAAATAATTGGTTCCCTACAGCTCAAGAAATAGAGGAAATAATATTAAAAGATAAAAATAAAAATTATTTATTATTTTTAAATTCCCCCAATAATCCTTCAGGCCAAGTTTGTGAAAATTTGGAAGAGATTTCTAATATTGCAAATAAACATAATCTTATAATTTTATCTGATGAGATATATTCTGAACTGACTTTTACAAAAAATTATAAGTCTATTTCAAATTTTTGTCCTGAAAAAACAATTATCAGTACCGGCCTAAGTAAATGGTGTGGAGCTGGTGGTTGGAGATTGGGATATTTTATTGTTCCAGAGAGCTTAAACGACATAAAAAACATGATTAATGTTTTAGCCAGTGAAACCTTTTCAGCAGTAAGTGCGCCTATCCAATATGCTGCAATAAAAGCATATGAAAACAATCATAGTAAATACATTAATAAATCTAGAAATATTTTAAATGCTGTCGGCAATTATGTTTATCAAAATTTAAAATCAAACAAAATTTTAATTAATGAACCTCAAGGAGGTTTCTATTTAATGCCTGAATTTTTAAATTCTAAATTTAAAACTTCATCAGAAATGTGTGAAAATATTTTAAAAGAAACAGGTGTTGCATTATTACCTGGATCAGATTTTGGATTTAATGAAAGTAAAATGCTTGCAAGATTAAGCTTTACTGATTTTGATGGAGAAAAATTCATGAATAGTATTAAGGATGATCAATCTATTGATTTTAATATAATCGAAAAGTTGGCACCAAAGGTTGTAGAAGGTGTTGATAATTTAAAAAAATGGTCAGAAAATCTTTAAAATCAACCTATACATTTATTATAATTTTTTGGTAAGATTAATTTATAAAAAATAACGACATACAATTATAGAGAGGGAAAAATAATGAAAAAAATAATCACATCCCTATCAAGTGCTTTACTGATTTTATTTGCATCACTGTCCTTAACTACAGTTGCTAAATCAGCTGAGTTCTTCACGATAGGAACTGGTGGACCTACTGGAGTATATTTCCAAACAGGTAACGCTATATGTAAAATGCTTCATAAATCAGCAATTAGTGCTGAGCATGGTAGAAAAAAAGGTACAGCTAAAGCGTATAGATGTACTGCTCCATCGACAGGTGGTTCAAACTACAATATTGGACAAATAGCAGCTGGAGAATTTCAATTTGGTGTAGCTCAATCTGACTGGCAATATCACGCAGTAAATGGTTCAAGCAAATGGGAAGGAAAACAGTTTAGTGATTTGAGAGCTGTGTTTTCAGTTCACAACGAACCTTTTCAAATTTGGGCTAGAAAAAAAGCAAGAATTAAAGATTTTGCAGACTTAGAAGGTAAAGTAGTAAACATTGGTAACCCTGGTTCTGGTCAGAGAGGAACTATGGAAGAGCTAATGAAAGCTATGGGTGTTGATAATAGTTTCTTTAAATCAACAACAGAGTTAACTTCTTCAGAGCAAGTGAAAGCTTTATGTGATGGTAAAATTGATGCATTTGGTTATTCGGTTGGATTTCCAAACGGTGCAATGGAACAAGCAGCAACTTGTGCCGCTAAAGCATCTCCAATCAATTTGACTGGACCAGAAGTTCAAGGCTTAATTGATGGTGCTGATTATTATGCGCAGGCTGTAATTCCTAAAGGCACTTATACAAAACAGAAAAAAGATGCTACTACATTTGGTGTTAAAGCAACTGTGGTAACTTCGGCAGATGTTTCTGAAGAATTAGTGTACTTAGTTACAAAAGCAGTTTTTGAAAACTTTGATGATTTCAAAAAACAACATCCAGCATTTGGATTTTTGGAAAAGAAAAACATGATTAAAGATGGTTTATCTGCTCCACTACATCCTGGTGCAATTAAATATTATAAAGAAGCTGGATTAATGTAATCTAAGTTTTTTACTTTTTAAAAGGCCTGGTAATTTTTACCGGGCCTTTTTTTTATGGTATGAATATTTCTTATGAGTGATTCAATTAGCGCCAATATAAAAAATAAAATAAGCGAGGATTTATCACCAACTAGAAACATTACTGGATTTCATTTAAAGTTAGTATCTGCAATAGCTATCATTTGGTCCTTATTTCAACTTTGGTACGCATCACCATTTCCATTTATGTTGAATATAGGAATGTTCAAAGGTTTACCGGCTAGAGCAATACATTTAGGATTTGCATTAACTTTAGCATTTTTAATCTACCCAGTAACAAAAGGAAAAAAAATTTCATTTTTTGATATTATTATAAGTTTTGTGGGTGCTTTTTCTTGTCTCTATATTTATTTTTTTTATGATCAATTAGTAGAGAGGGGCGGTGTCCTTTTAAGTTTCAAAATCACTGATACATTCAATTTTCCAGTAGAATTAATTTTAGGAGGATGTGGTATTTTAATTCTTTTAGAGGCCACAAGAAGAGCAATTGGATTACCTTTGGTAATCATTGCAACTTGTTTTTTATTATTTTCATATTTTGGTAGGTATGCACCAGAAATAATTTCTCATGGAGGCTTGTCTTTAAATAGATTGGTAGGATTTCAATGGTTGGATCAAGAAGCAATATTTGGAATCCCTATTGGGGTTTCCGTAGATTTTATTTTTCTGTTCGTTTTATTTGGAGCCTTACTTGAAACGGCAGGTGGTGGTAAATATTTTTTAGATTTAGCCTTTGCGATGGTTGGTAAAATGAGAGGTGGACCAGCCAAAGCCGCAATTCTAGGTTCAGGAATGACTGGCTTAATTTCAGGATCATCAATTGCTAATACCGTAACTACTGGAACATTTACTATTCCAATAATGAAAAAAACAGGTTTCTCTAAAGAAAAGGCAGGTGCAATTGAGGTTTCATCATCTGTAAATGGACAAATAATGCCGCCTGTGATGGGTGCCGCAGCATTTGTAATGGCAAGTTTTATTGGAGTTACTTATTTTGAAATAGTTAAACATGCTTTTTTACCTGCAATTATTTCCTATATTGCTCTATTTTATATATCTCACCTAGAAGCTTTAAAATTAAATCTTAAAGGAATGGACGATGCGGACGTTCCTAATTTGAAAAAAACATTTTTATCTGGAATTCACTTTTTAATTCCTATTTTTGTTTTAATTTATACTCTTGTTTATTTAAGGTTTACTGCCTCGTATTCAATTTTTTATGCAACAATTACTTTAATTTTAGTAAATCTAATCAACTTAATAATTAAAAATAATTATTCTAAAGATTCTTTTAAAGAATGGTTTAATCAAACAATCGTTGGTTTTGAAAAAGGAGCATTAAATATGGTTGCAGTTGGCATTGCAATTGCTACAGCTGGTATCATAGTAGGTGCAGTTGGCTCAACAGGCTTAAGTACAAACTTAATTATTGTTATCGAATCTATTGCTAAAGATAATGTCACAATACTATTATTTTTAACTATAATTTTGTGTTTATTGTTAGGAATGGGTTTACCAACCACTGCAAATTATGTTGTTGTTGCATCTTTGATGGCAACTGTTTTAGTTGATGTTGGTAATGCATCTGGATTTATTTTTCCATTGATTGCAGTCCATTTATTTGTTTTTTATTTTGGATTGATGGCAGATGTAACGCCACCAGTAGGTTTAGCTTCTTATGCAGCTGCGGGAATATCTGGAGGAGATCCATTGAGAACTGGTGTTCAAGCCTTCTGGTATAGTTTAAGAACAGGAATATTACCAATAGTCTTTTTGTTTAATCATGAACTTTTACTTATTGGTATTGAGGATATCTGGCATGGGCTTATTGTTATTATAACTTCACTAATTGGAATTTTAGTTTTTACATCAGCAACTCAAGGTTGGTTTATAAATAAGCTTAAATGGTATGAGATTATTATTTTTTTAATTATTTCTATTTCTTTGTTGTCTCCAGATTTTGTTTTAAATAAATTTTATCCAAAATATAATTATGAAGAAATTAGTAAAATAAATTCATTAAAATTAGATTCAGAAAAAGAAATTCAAATTAAAATAACAAGACCTAGTTTATATGGAGAAAGATATAAACTTTTTGTAATATCGAAAAATACATTTGAGGATCATTTTACTCTAGAGGATTATGGGATTACTTTATTAGAGCAGGATGAAAAAATAATAGTTGATAATTTAAAATGGAATGGAGAAGCAAAAAAAAATGGTTTTGAAATGGGAGATTATATCAGTGAATTCAAAATTGAAAATTCTGATAGACCATCGAAAAATATAGTTTATCCAATTGCTTTAATTTTATTAGTTATTTGTGGATATTTTAATATCAGAAGAAAGGAATGAATTAACCACCTGGACCTAAGTTTGAAGGTTTAACTTTTAAAATTTTCCAAACTCCAGTTGCTGATGTTATAATTTTATTGTTACATTTTAGCTCACAAAATAAAAATATTAATGTATTTGTTTTTTTTAATATTTTTGTGTGCCCAATAACTTCATCACCAACTTTTGAGGCACCAATAAATTTAATATCTAACGAAATAGTTACACATGGAGCATTACCAGCAGATCTGTGAGCTGCGGTTCCGGCACCAGCATCTATTAATGCTGATAGATAGCCTCCATGAGTTATTCCTGCAGCATTTAAGTGATTTTCATTTATAGTAGATTTAAATTCATATTCAGTTTCAGAGATGTTTCTAAACAAAACACCTCCATTATGTTTCATGAACCCTTGGGTTAAACTTATTTGTTCAAACTCATTACTCATAAAATTTACAATACAATTGTTAATAGCAATAATAACAATGTAATTATTATAAAAAAGTAAATTACTGATTTTTGTAAAGAAGCTTTTAATAACCAATCAATCATTTTTATCCTTTTTGGTGGACCGCCCAGAACTCGAATCTGGAATCTCCCGGTTCGTAGCCGAGCGCCTTATCCAATTTGGCCAGCGGTCCAATATTAATTTTATTAAAGATACTGTATTTTATGGTTTTATTAACAAATTTTGTTCAATTAAAACACAGCTTTGCATAAAAAGATTAATTAATGTGATAAAATAACATAAAAATATATTTTATTTGAGTGTATAAGCCTTTTTAATAATGAGCGAAAAACTACTTGTTCCTGACATTGGTGATTTTGAGAATGTTGAGGTAATAGAATTACTTGTAAAGCCAGGAGACACAATCAAGGAAAATGATCCAATAGTCACAATTGAAAGTGATAAATCTAGTGTTGAAATTCCATCAAATATTTCAGGAAAAATTGATACTATTAATGTCAAAGTAGGTGACAAAGTTTCAAAAGGTGATTTACTTTTAAGTTTAAGCAATTCAACCAAAAGTCTCTCAGAAAGCAATCTTCCTAAAGATACAGAAAATATTATTAAACAAGCTGAGGAAGCTATGGCTGTAAATAAAGAGGAGCTGGTGAATGTTCCTGAGCCAGCTAAAGAAAAAAAACAATCTATAATTCAAGTTACAAATGGATTAGACACAGATCCTTCAGAAACTCAAGATTGGCTAGAGTCTTTATCTGCAGTAATTTCAAAAGATGGAAATCAAAGAGCTCATTTTTTAATTAAGGAATTAATTAACAAAGCCTATCGTGAAGGAGCAAATATTCCTTACACCCAAAATACTCCGTATATAAATACCATTCCTCCTGAGGCTGAAATAAAATCAAATGGAGACCAAAATATTGAGAGAAGAATAAGATCTCTGATCAGATGGAATGCAGCTGCAATGGTAGTAAGAGCTAACAAAAAATTTCCAGAATTAGGTGGACACATAGGAACCTTTGCATCTGCTGCAACTTTATATGATGTTGGAATGAATCATTTTTGGAGAGCAAAAAACAATAAATTTGGAGGTGATCTAGTATATTTCCAAGGACACAGTGCACCTGGAATGTATGCTAGAGCATTTTTAGAGGGTAGATTAACTGAGAAACAACTAGATAGTTTTAGACAGGAAGTAAAACCTGGAGGATTATCTTCATACCCTCACCCTTGGCTAATGCCAAATTTTTGGCAATTTCCGACTGTTTCGATGGGGTTAGGACCAATGCTTGCAATTTATCAAGCAAGATACATGAAATATTTAATCAATAGAGGATTGATTAAAGATGAGGGACGAAAGGTCTGGGCTTTTTTAGGAGATGGTGAAATGGATGAACCAGAATCTATGGGTGCAATTGGATTAGCAGCTAGAGAAAAACTAGATAATTTAATTTTTGTAATTAATTGTAATCTCCAAAGACTTGATGGACCTGTAAGAGGAAATGGAAAAATTATACAAGAACTTGAAGGTAGCTTCAGAGGTGCTGGATGGAATGTAATAAAAGTTATTTGGGGTTCATATTGGGACTCATTATTAGCTAATGACAAAACTGGTCAATTAGTAAAAATTATGAACGAAACTGTAGATGGTGAATACCAAGCTATGAAAGCAAGAGATGGTGCATATGTACGAGAAAAGTTTTTTGGAAAAAATCCAGATACTTTGGAGATGGTTTCATCTATGTCAGATAAAGATATTTGGAGATTAAATCGAGGAGGGCACGACCCCCATAAGGTATATGCAGCTTATGATAAAGCAATTAAAAACCAAGGAAGTCCAACAGTTATTATTGCAAAAACAATCAAGGGATATGGAATGGGAAAAACAGGTGAAAGTGTAAACACTACTCACCAAACTAAAAAATTAGATGTGGATGATCTTATGTATTATAGAGATCGTTTTGACGTTCCTCTAACTGATGAACAAGTTAGGAACATAGAATACTTTAGGCCTGATGAGAAATCTCCAGAGATTAGATACATAAAAGAAAGAAGGCTTAAACTGGGAGGTTATTTACCAGAGAGATCAACTTTTGCAAAACCTATTAAAGCACCATCAAAAGATATTTTTGATTTTATGAAAGTTTCAACTGGTGAAAAAGAAATGTCTACCACAATGGCGCTCGTAAGAATGTTAACTAATTTGTTAAGAGATAAAAATATTTCACCTAGATTAGTTCCAATTATCCCAGATGAAGCAAGAACATTTGGTATGGAAGGATTTTTTCAAAAAATTGGAATATACGCTCATGAAGGACAGAAATATGAGCCCGAGGATGCTGCGCAACTAAGTTCTTATAGAGAAGATAAAAGTGGACAGGTGCTTGAGGAAGGAATTAATGAGGCAGGAGCGATGTCTTCTTGGATAGCAGCTGCAACTGCTTATACAAATCATGATATTGAAATGATTCCAATATACATTTTTTATTCTATGTTTGGATTTCAAAGAATTGGAGATTTAGCTTGGGCTGCTGGTGATAGCCAAGCTAGAGGTTTTTTAGTTGGTGCAACAGCCGGAAGAACAACATTAGCAGGTGAAGGATTACAACATCAAGATGGACATAGTCATTTGATTGCATCAACAATTCCTAATTGTGTAACTTATGATCCTACATTTCACTATGAATTAGCAACTATTTTTAGAGAGGGTCTAAGAAGAATGCATGAGAAGAAAGAAAATGTTTTTTATTATATTACAACAATGAACGAAAATTATTCACATCCTGAAATGCCTAAGGATAAAAATTGTGAAGAGGGAATTCTTAAAGGAATGTATAAGATAAAGGAATTTAACAAATATAAAAAAACAAAACTTCAACTTTTAGGCTCAGGAACGATATTAAGAGAGATGATGTCAGCAGCTGAAATTTTACAAAACGATTATCAAATTGATAGTGAAATATGGAGTGTTACAAGTTTTAATGAGTTAAGAAAAGATGGGATGGAAGCTGAAAGATATAACCTTCTAAATCCGGACAAAACTCCTAAAAAATCATATGTAGAGCAATGTCTTGGAAGTACTGAAGGACCAATTATGGCAGCATCTGATTATATGAGAATGAATTCTGATCAAATAAGACCTTACACAAACAATAAGAGCTTTTATTCTCTAGGTGCTGATGGTTTTGGAAGAAGTGATACTAGAAAAAATTTAAGAAAATTCTTTGAGGTAGATAAAGAACATTTAGTAGCTTATGGATTAAGCATTTTAGCAAAAGAACAATTGATAGCTTCAAAATATGCGAAAGATGCTATGAAAAAATACAAAATTGATGGCGATAAACCTATGCCAACAAAATTATAATGTCAGATATTGAAATTAAGGTACCAAATATAGGAGATTTTAAAGATGTTGAGGTTATTGAGGTATTAGTAAAAAAAGGCCAATCAATTAAAAAAAATGACCCTATAATTACAATAGAAAGTGATAAGTCTAGCGTAGAAATACCATCTAGTTTTGAAGGTAAAATTTCTAACTTAAATATAAAAGTTGGAGATAAAGTATCTGAAGGAGATTTAATTTTAACTTTAGAAAAGTCATCACAGATAAATCAAAAAGTTGAACAGAAGCCAATAATAGAAAAAGAATTTAAAAAAATTGAAGTAATAAAACCTGAAGTTCAACAAGAAACTAAAGTTTTAAATAATGTATCTAATATTTCATCAGCAAGCCCAAAAGCTAGAAAATTTGCTAGAGAACTCGGTGTAGATATAAATAAAGTTTTAGGAAGTGAGAGAGATGGAAGAGTTGTTGAAGAAGATATCAAAAAATTTGTAGCATTAAGATCAAACAATAACACTGAGTTTGTTGAGGAAAAAAAACCAAGCAAAATCAAAAATGAATTTGAGCATTCAGATTTTGGTGAAATAGAGACCAAAGATATACCAAGAGTAAAAAAATTATCATCAAAGTATTTAACAAATTCATGGACCACCATACCTCATGTTACAAATCATGATGAGGCTGATATTACAGAAATGGAAAGCTTCAGAAATTCTTTGACTGATATTTATACGGGAGAAAAAATTAAAATTACTCCTTTAGCATTTATTGTAAAAGCTTTAGTTGCTTCATTAAAAAAATTTCCAAGTTTTAATTCTTCAATTGATGAAATTGAAACAGGTAAAATGACAATGAAAAAATATTACCATATAGGTATAGCTGTAGACACTCCAAATGGACTAATGGTTCCAAAAATTAGAAATGCTAATAATAAAAAAATTTCTCATATTAGTAGAGAGTTGAGAGAGGTAAGTGAGCTTTGTAGAAATTTAAAAATAGATAAAAAAGAATTATTTGGTGGTTCAATGACTATTACTAGTTTGGGTGGAATAGGTGGATCATTTTTTACACCAATAATAAATTATCCTGAAGTAGCAATTTTAGGAGTAGGTAGATCAGAGAAAAAACAAATTTATATAAATGGAAAGTTTCAAACTAGAACAATGCTACCGATTTCTTTGTCTTATGATCATAGAATTATTGATGGAGCTGAGGCAGCAAGATTTAACAATGATCTTAAAGAAAACTTAGGCAAAAATTTTGCTTATAAGCTAGCTGTATAATCAAAAATGTCTAAGCCTATTTCCCTATTAAGTGCTTTGTTATGCACTTTTATATGGGGCACAACTTTTATTGCTCAAGACACTGGCATGGACAATATTGGTCCTTTTACATTTAATGCTGTTAGATTTTTTGTTGGTTTTTTAGCTATTACCCCACTCGTAATTTTATTTGAATTAAAAAATTTTAAACCAGAATTAAAAACAGATAAAAAAACATTTGTAATTTATGTGTCTTTAATAGGATTGTCCTTATTTTTAGGTTCTGCATTACAACAGGTTGCTTTGCTCTATACAGATGTTGCAAATGCAGCCTTTTTTACGATCTTTTATGTACCTATGGTGCCTATCATAATTTATTTGTTTGGAAAAAAATCAATTCATTGGAGTGTTTGGCCTTCAGTAATTTTGTGTTTAATTGGAGGATATTTATTAACAAATTTTTACGATGCAACAGTTAGGCTGGGAGATACTTTGGTTGTACTAGGAGCTTTATTTTGGAGCACACATATTATATTTACTGGAATTATTATTTCTAAATACAATCTTCCACTTACAATTGGAGCAATTCAAACTTTAATCGTAGCTATTTTGTCTTTTTTCATTGGAATTCTTTACGAAGAATTTGTTTGGAACAACATTCTAATGGAAATGTATTCTATATTATATGCTGGAATATTATCTGGAGGATTTGCATTTGTATTACAGATTTATGCACAAAAAAATATTACACCTGCACCAGCAGCAATTATTTTCTCCCTTGAGGGCGTATTTGCAACTGTAGCTGCATGGTTTATTTTAAATCAAGTATTAGATATAAATAATATACTTGGATGTTTTTTCATTTTGTGTGGAGTTTTATTATCACAATTACTCCCGCTTATAAAAAGAAAAAAAATTTAATAAATTAAACTAAACAATACAAAAGCAATTATTATTCTATAAATTACAAATGCGTTCATAGAAAACTTATTTATAAAAATTAAAAAATATTTAACTGTTAAAAAAGAAAAAATAAAAGAAAATATAATTGCAATTATTACCAAGTAATTAAATTCCGTTGGTTGATTAAAAATATCTTTTAAACCAAGTATACTTGCACCAGTTAATGCTGGGATAGATAGCAAAAAAGATATTTTACTCGAATCCACTCTATTAAATCTTAAAATCCTTGCAGCTGTTATTGTAATACCTGCTCTGCTTACTCCAGGTATCAATGATAAAATTTGCATTACTCCTATAAATAGAATTGATTGAATGTTTAAATTTGTAGAAATTTTATTATCAAAACGACTTTTATCAGAAATGTATAAAACAATTGCAAATATTAAAGTTGTCCATGCAATAGTTTCAATGTTTCGTAAACTATAAATTAGCCCCGTAGTGTATAAAATATATCCAAAGATTATTAATGGAATAGATCCAATAATAATTAAACTTATTAGTCTTTTATTTTTATTAATGTTTAATAACTCTTCTCTGAAATAATATACTATTGCAACAAGAGATCCTAGATGAAGGCTAATATCAATTAGTAATGAGCTAGATTTAAATTCATACAAACTTGAAACTAAAATTAAATGTGCAGAAGAACTTATTGGAAGAAATTCTGAGATCCCTTGAATTGCCGAAAGGATTAAAACTTCTATAATATTCTGAAACATAATTTCTTCGTAGCTTATAAAGCTTATATTTCAAACAATACGATTTGATCATAGTAGCTATGCATTTATTAGAAACCTGTTTGTTTATAACAAAAATGAGAGATTAAAGGTCAATAAATATGACCTATTTAATGCTTTATTTAATAAAATCATTATATAATTTGCCGAAAATTATATTTTTTATGACTGACAAAATGTTAAAATTCGTAAAAATAGGTCAGCAAACTCCACCTAAAAGGGAAGTTGATCAAAGAAAAAAGGATTTTAACGAGATATATGACGAATATATCAATGAAAAAGCTAAAGAACAATCAAGTAGATGTTCACAGTGTGGAGTTCCTTTCTGTCAGGTTCATTGTCCTTTAAGTAACAATATTCCTGACTGGCTAAAGTTAACTGCAGAGGGAAGATTAAAAGAAGCATACGAGCTTTCCCAAAGCACTAATAATATGCCTGAGGTTTGTGGAAGAATCTGTCCACAAGATAGATTATGCGAGGGGAATTGTGTAATTGAACAGTCTGGTCATGGAACAGTTACAATTGGATCTGTTGAAAAATATATAACAGATAACGCCTGGGAACAAGGATGGGTTAAACCAATTGAAGTTACAAATGAAAAAAATCAAAGTGTTGGAATTATAGGAGCTGGTCCTGCTGGATTAGCGGCGGCAGAACAGTTGAGAAAAAATGGATATAAAATTACAGTTTACGATCGTTATGATAGAGCTGGAGGATTGTTAATATATGGAATTCCAAATTTTAAATTAGAAAAAGAAATAGTTGAAAGACGAACAAAGCTTTTAAAAGATGGTGGAATAGAATTTATACAAAATTTTGAAGTTGGAAAGGATGCAAGCTTAGAGCAATTAAGAAAAAAACATGATGCAGTATTAATTGCAACAGGAGTTTACAAAGCAAGAGAAGTTAATTTACCAGGTAATGATTTAGATAATATTTTTCCAGCGATGGATTTTCTTACAGCATCAAATAAAAAAGGATTGGGCGATGACGTTGAATTATTTGACAAGGGAATTCTAAATGCTGAGGGAAAAGATGTTGTTGTAATTGGCGGAGGTGATACAGCAATGGATTGTGTGAGAACTTCAGTAAGACAAAAAGCAAAATCAGTAAAATGCTTATACAGAAGAGATAAAGAAAATATGCCTGGTTCAGCAAGAGAAGTTGCAAATGCTGAAGAAGAGGGTGTTGAATTTGTATGGTTATCTAGTCCCAAAGAATTTAAAGGAACTAATAAGGTAGAAAATTTAATTGTAGATCAAATAAAGTTAGGTGAACCAGATGAAACTGGTAGAAGAAGACCTGAAGTACAAGAAGGATCAAGTTATGAAATAAAAGCAGATATGGTTATTAAAGCTCTTGGATTTGATCCAGAGGATTTACCTAATTTATTTGATAGCCACGAACTTCAAGTTACAAAATGGGGAACAATAAAAACAGATTTTGATACTATGGAAACTAATCTAAGCGGTGTTTTTGCTGCTGGGGATATTGTTAGAGGAGCTTCATTAGTTGTTTGGGCAATTAAAGATGGGAGAGACGCAGCAGATTCCATAAAAAATTATTTAGAAACAAAATCCAAAAATGAGAAAAAAGTTGCTTAATGAAAACTTATAAAAAAAACTTTGATCTACTTAAGAAAAACAATGTCTATTCTGAAGATATGGAGCATGATGCTTGTGGGGTAGGTTTAATAGCTTCAACAGAGGGAAAAAAATCCAGGAATGTGGTTGAGTATGGAATTGAAGCTTTAAAAGCTGTTTGGCATAGGGGTGCAGTAGATGCTGATGGAAAAACAGGAGATGGAGCTGGAATTCACGTAGAAATTCCAAAAGATTTTTTTATTGAAAAAATTGAGGTTACTGGACACATACACGATAATTCTGAAATCTGCGTAGGAATGATTTTTCTTCCACGTAATGACTATGCAGCACAAGAGAGCTGTAAAACAATTGTTGAAAGCGAATTAACGAAAAATGATTTTAGTATTTATGGCTGGAGACAAGTTCCTGTTAACCCAAAGGTTTTAGGTGAAAAAGCTTTTCAAACTATGCCTGAAATTATTCAGGTACTTTTCAAACCTCATAATAAAGAACTTATAAATAAAGATTTGGAGAGAAAAATTTATGAGACAAGAAGAAAAATCGAAAACGAAGCTTTCAAAAAATCATTAAATAATTTTTATATTTGTTCGTTAAGTTCAAAGTCAATTATTTACAAAGGAATGTTTTTAGCCGAAGCAATTTCAGAATTTTATCTAGATTTAAATGATGAAAGATTTGTATCAAGATACGCAATATTTCATCAGCGGTTTTCAACCAATACAGCTCCAAGTTGGAATCTTGCCCAACCATTTAGAGCAATTGCACATAATGGAGAAATTAACACTTATAGAGGAAATAAAAATTGGATGAAAGTTCATGAGCAAGAAATGAATAGTCCATTATTTGATGATATAGAAAATCTTAAGCCAGTTATTCAACAAGGAGCCTCAGATTCTGCAGCTTTAGATAATGTTTTCGAATTATTAAATATTTCAGGTCAACCTGCACCATTAGCTAAACTAATGTTAGTTCCTGACGCATGGTCTAAGAAAAATAAGACTTTGCCAAAAGATCACCAGCAATTATTTAATTTTTTAAATAGCACAATGGAACCTTGGGATGGACCTGCCGCTATAGCTGGAACTGACAATGAGTGGGTTATTGCAGCAAATGATAGAAACGGATTAAGACCTTTAAGATATGCAATCACAAAGGATAAGTTATTGTTTGCAGGCTCGGAAACTGGGATGATCGAGCTAAATGAAAAAAGAATTTTATCAAAAGGAAGATTAGGTCCTGGAGAAATTATAGGAGTAAGAATCGAAAAAGGTAAAGTATTTACTAATAAACAAATTAAGGATTACTTAGCAAAAGAGTATAAACATTTTAATTCACAAATTATTGATTTAGATGACAAACTAACGATTGAAGATGAAAAAAATTCTTTTTCAGGGGATGATTTAAGAAGAAGACAATATACTTTTGGAATTAGTTTAGAGGATCTTGAATTAATTTTACACCCTATGGCTGAGGATGCAAAAGAGGCTACAGGATCTATGGGCGATGACACCCCTTTAGCTGTGCTATCAGATAAATATAGACCTCTTTATCATTTTTTTAGACAAAATTTTAGCCAAGTTACAAATCCACCAATAGACTCTTTAAGAGAAAACAAAGTGATGAGTTTAAAAACAAGATTTGGAAATCTAGGCAATATTCTAGATTTTGATAATTTAACAAAACAGAATATTTATGTTCTTAATAGCCCAATTTTATCTAATTCTCAGTTTGAAAAATTCATCAATTTTTTTGGAAATAATTCAACAATAATTGATTGTACTTTTGAAGAAAGTAACAGTTTGTACGAAGCTATTAAAAAAATTCAAAAAGATGCAGAAATTGCTGTTAGACAGGGTGTTACACAATTAATTCTTAGCGATAAAGATTTATCAATTTCAAAACTTCCAATTCCAATGCTGCTTGCAGTTGGTGCAATTAACTCTTTTTTAATTGAGAAAAAATTAAGAGGCTATGTGTCAATCAATGTCCAATCTGGAGAAGCATTAGATACACACTCTTTTGCAACTTTAATTGGTGTTGGAGCAACAACAGTAAATCCTTATTTGGCGTTCGACAGTTTATATCAAAGATTTGAAAAAAAATTATTTGGAAAGTTTAGCTTTGAAGAATGTGTTGAAAGATACATTAAATCTGTCAATGCAGGTTTATTAAAAATTATGTCTAAGATGGGTATCTCTGTTTTAAGTTCTTACAGAGGTGGATGCAATTTTGAGACTGTTGGATTAAGCAGAACTATTGTTTCAGATTATTTTCCAGGAGTTGTGTCTAAAATTTCTGGTATTGGACTTACTGGAATCGAAAAAAAAATAAGAGCAATTCATAAAGAAGCATTTGAAAGCACTGATACAATTCTTCCTATTGGAGGGATTTATAGATATAGAAAAAATGGAGAAACACACCAATATCAAGGCAAACTTATACATTTACTTCAAAGTGCAGTTGGTTCTAATTCTTATGACGCTTATAAAAGATATGCAGAGGGTATTTATAATTTACCACCAATAAATTTAAGGGACTTAATTGATTTTAGAGAAAAAAAATTAAAGGGAGCTATAGATATTTCAGAAGTAGAACCAATAGAAAATATTTTAAAAAGATTTGGAAGTGGAAGCATGTCTCATGGCGCTTTATCTAAAGAGGCACATGAAACTTTGGCTACAGGCATGAATAGAATTAAAGGTGCTTCTTGTAGTGGTGAAGGCGGTGAAGATCAAAAAAGATTTAAAGTGTTAGATAATGGAGATAGTGCAAACTCAAGAGTAAAACAAATAGCTTCAGCAAGATTTGGTGTAACAGTTAATTATTTAAACAATTGCAATGAGATTGAAATAAAAATTGCACAAGGTGCAAAGCCAGGAGAAGGTGGACAACTCCCAGGTTTCAAAGTTACTGATGAAATAGCAAAGTTAAGACACTCAACACCTGGTGTAACGCTAATTTCTCCTCCACCACACCATGATATTTATTCGATTGAGGATCTTGCGCAGCTTATTTATGATTTAAAACAGATTAATCCAAAAGCAAGAATTGGAGTAAAACTAGTTGCATCCTCAGGAGTTGGGACTATTGCTGCAGGAGTTGCCAAAGCAAAAGCAGATATAATATTAATTTCAGGACATAACGGTGGAACTGGAGCTACTCCGCAAACAAGTGTAAAATACGTAGGTATACCGTGGGAGATGGGATTAACAGAGGCTAATCAGGTTTTAACATTAAATAATCTTAGACATACAGTTACACTTAGAACTGACGGGGGAATTAAAACAGGTAGAGATGTTGTTATAGCTGCTATGATGGGAGCAGAAGAGTATGGAGTTGCAACAACTGCATTAGTTGCAATGGGATGCATAATGGTAAGACAATGTCATTCGAATACATGCCCTGTTGGTGTTTGTACTCAAGATGAAAAATTAAGAGAAAAATTTACTGGAACACCAGATAAGGTTGTTAATCTATTTACGTTTATAGCAACTGAAGTTAGAGAAATTTTAGCTAGATTAGGTTTTAAATCATTAAATGATATTATTGGCAGAACTGACTTACTTAGACAAGTTAGCAAGGGTTCAGATAATTTAGATGATTTAGATTTAAATCCTTTATTTGTTCAAGCAGATACTGGGAACAATACTAGATATTGTGAAAACCAAAAAATTAATTCGGTGCCAGATACTCTAGACCAAGAAATATGGCCTGAGATTGAAAAAGCTTTAGATAGTTCTGAAAAAATTGAAAAAGAATATTTAATTAAAAATACTCACAGAGCAGTTGGGACAAGAATTTCTCATCATTTATATAAAAAATACGGCTATGAAAAACTTGATGATGATTTTTTAGTATTAAATTTTAAAGGGTCAGCTGGCCAATCTTTTGGAGCCTTTTCATCCAAAGGTTTGAAGTTGGTATTAAAAGGCGATGCAAATGATTATGTCGGTAAAGGTCTTTCAGGAGCTACAATTTCTATAAGACTACCAGAGGAAAGTAACTTAGTTTCAAATGAAAATACTATCTTAGGAAATACAGTTCTATACGGAGCAACATCTGGAAAACTTTTTGCAGCTGGTCAAGCTGGTGAAAGATTCTCTGTAAGAAATTCAGGTGCAGTTACAGTTATTGAGGGATGTGACTCGAATGGTTGTGAGTATATGACTGGTGGAACTGTAGTAATTCTTGGAGATGTTGGAGATAACTTTGCTGCTGGTATGACAGGTGGTATGGCATATATCTATGACAAATCACAAGAATTTGAAAAAAAAGTAAACCCAGAGTCAGTAGTTTGGCAGAATGTTGAAACAGATTATTGGAAAGAAAGTTTAAAAAATTTAATCAAAGAACACCATGAAGAGACAGGATCTTTGTTATCTAAAGAAATAATTGAAAATTATGATAATGAAATTAATAATTTCATTCAGGTTTGTCCTAAAGAAATGTTGGATAAACTTAAAAACCCTATCAGTTTAAAAAAAGTTATAAAAGAAGTTAGTTAATTAATAATTTTAATTCTTTTAAAATTATATTAAGCCATCTCTTATTTGATAAGCTATGGTCACCTTTTTTTACGATGATCAATTTCTTTTTTGCTTTTGGAAATAGTTTTAAAACTTTTCTAGAATAACTTACCGGCACAGCTTCATCATATTCACCATGAACCATGGTAACATTAATTTTTGAATTTATTTTTTTATTTAATACTCTATTTTTTCTTCCATCTTTTATAAGCTGATAAGTGATTGGATATTCATAATTTCCATGTTTTAGGTGATATATACCTTTTTGGATTGTTTCTTGCTTTATTTTTTTGGAGAATTTTTTCCACATCAAATTTTCTAAAAACTCAGGTGCCGACCCTATACCTAAAAATCCCATAATTTGTTTTTTAAATACTTCGAATTGTCTTAAAGCAATCCAAGCGCCCATACTTGAACCAATGACATAAAAATTATTATTTTTTATATATTTATTTATTAACGTAGAAGTTTCTTTACTCCACTTTGAAATATTTCCATTAGTGAATTTACCTGTAGATTTTCCATGACCTGAATACTCTAAAGCAAGAAAACTTATTTTATTTTTTTTTGAAAATTTTAAAAAAGCCTCTGGCTTTTTTCCTTCAAGATCTGACATAAATCCATGTAAGAAAACTATGAATGGGGAATTTTTATAAATTTTGCAAATATGTCTAATTTTCTTAGTCTTTGAAATTTTGTGGAATCTGAAATTTGCCATAATCGTTTATAAGAATTGGTAATTAATATATAATCATATCAAATGTCATCTAATTTAAAAGTTTTGCAAGTAATTCCAAAACTTGGATATGGTGGTGCAGAGACTGGTTGTTATGATATTGCTCACTATTTGCCAGAGAACGGTTGTAAATCATTTATTGTTACTAGTGGTGGTGAGTTACTTAAATTTGTAGATAAAAATAAAGTAAAAGTTTTTAGACTTCCAGTTCAAAGTAAAAACCCAATATTAATCTTAATTAATGCAATAATTTTAATTTTTATCATTTTATTTAATAATATTTCGATAGTACACGCTAGAAGTAGAGCGCCTGCATGGTCTTGTTTAATAGCCTCTAAGATAACAAGTAGAAAGTTTGTGACTACATTTCACGGCACTTATAATTTTAAAAGTAATTTGAAAAAATTATATAATTCAGTAATGGTTCGATCTGATTTAATTATTGCAGGATCAAATTTTATTTTTTCACACATCAAAGAAAATTATTCAAATTACTTAAATCAAAAAAAAAAATTATTAGTAGTATTTAGAGGAATAAATATTGATTACTTTGACCCTACCACAAAACTTGAAACTGAAGAGGAAAAATTATTAAAACAATGGGAAATTGAAAAAGATAAAAAAATTATACTTTTGCCTGGTAGACTAACTACCTGGAAAGGACAAGAGGTATTTATTGAAGCAATTAATCTTGTAAATATTGAATTAGGTTATGAGGCGTTTTATGCTGTTATCCTTGGAAGTGATCAGGGACGAGATTTGTACAAAAAAAAACTAATCAGACTTTCAGAACAATATAGATTGACTAAACAGCTAAGATTTATCGATCACTGTAAAGATATGGCATTAGCTTACAAAGTTTCTGATATAATTGTTTCAGCTTCTATTGAACCAGAAGCTTTTGGTAGAGTTGCTGTGGAGGCCCAGTCTATGGAGAAACCAATAATTGCTAGTAATATTGGCGGTTCTAATGAGACTGTTGTTGATGAAAAAACAGGCTATTTATTTGAAGCTGGTGATGCAAAGTCTTTAAGTCAGAAAATTTTGAAAACTCTGACAATTGACGAAACTCAATTAAAATTAATTGGTATTGAAGGAAGAAAAAATATAGTTCAAAAATTTAATGTTGAAAAAATGTGCTTTTCTACTTATTCAGAGTATAAAAGATTAATAAATTAAATGCCTATAATTACATTACCCGACGGAAATAATATTAATTTCCCAAATAAAGTTACTGGATTAGAAGTAGCAGAAAAAATTAGCAAATCATTAGCTAAACAAGCAATGGTAATAAGCGTAGATGGTCAGTTAAAAGACTTAGAGCATTTAATTGAGAAAGATTGTTCTGTAAAAATTTTTACATCTAAAAATCCTGAGGGGCTGGAAACTATTAGACATGATACTGCTCATATATTGGCAATGGCAGTGCAAGAATTATTCCCTGGAACACAAGTTACGATTGGTCCTGTAATTGAAAATGGATTTTATTATGATTTTGCTAGAAAAGATCCGTTCACAGAAGATGATTTAACAATGATTGAAAATAAAATGAAAGAAATTGTTGATCGAGACGAGATTACTAAAAGGGAAGTTTGGGACCGAAATAAAGCAATAGATCATTTTAAAAACAAAGGTGAGATCTATAAAGCTGAGTTAATTGAAGCAATACCGGAGAATGAAGATGTTTCAATTTATTTTCATGGAGATTGGCATGATCTTTGTAGAGGACCACATCTTTCTTCAACAGGTAAAATTGGAAAATACTTCAAATTAATGAAAGTTTCTGGAGCTTATTGGAGAGGTGATTCAAATAATGAAATGCTTCAAAGAATTTATGGTACAAGCTGGGCCTCTCAAAAAGATTTGGATGAGTATTTAAAAAGAATAGAAGAGGCAGAAAAAAGAGACCATAGAAAATTAGGAAAAGAAATGGACTTGTTTCATTTCAGAGAAGAAAGTCCTGGCTCAGTATTTTGGCATGAGAGAGGATGGGCATTATTCCAAAAATTAATCAACTATATGAGAAGTAGACAAGATGCTGCTGGATACAAAGAGGTGAATACACCTGAAATTTTAGACCGACAATTATGGGAAAAATCTGGTCACTGGGAGAAATATGGGGAAAATATGTATACATCAGAAACTCCTGATGAAAAAGTGTTTGCAATTAAACCAATGAATTGTCCTGGTCACATACAAGTATTTAATCAGGGATTGAAAAGTTATAGAGATCTTCCATTACGTATAACAGAATTTGGCAAGGTTCATCGTTACGAGCCATCGGGTGCTTTACATGGTTTACTTAGAGTAAGAGCTTTTACGCAAGACGATGCACATATTTTTTGCTCAGAAGATCAAATTACGAGTGAGTGTTTAAATGTGACAAATTTAATTTTGGATATTTACAAAGACCTTGGTTTTGAAAATGTAATTTTAAAATATGCAGATCGACCAGAGGTTAGAGTTGGAGATGATGAGGTTTGGGACAAAGCAGAAGCTTCACTTCTTGAAGCAGTTAAAGCCTCTAAGTTAGAATATAGTATTAATAAAGGTGAAGGTGCATTTTATGGTCCAAAAATAGAATTTGTTTTAAGAGATGCTATTGGTAGAGATTGGCAATGTGGAACTTTACAAGTTGATTTAAATTTACCTGGAAGATTAGATGCATCCTACGTTGATAAAGACGGAACAAAAAAAGTTCCTGTTATGCTTCATAGAGCGCTATTTGGTTCTTTAGAAAGGTTTATCGGAATATTAATTGAAAATTATGCTGGTAAATTTCCTTTTTGGATCTCCCCATTGCAAACAATGGTAATTCCCATTTCAGAAGAATTTAATGATTATGCAATAGAAGTGTCTAAAAAAATAAAAGATGCAGGTATAAGTTCTGCTGTTGATATTAAAAACAATAATTTAAACTATAAAATTAGAGATCATTCTTTAGCAAAAATACCTCTTTTATTAATTTGTGGTAAAAAAGAAGTTGACTCCAATTCAGTAACGATTAGAAGATTAGACTCTACTAAACAAGAAAATATGGATATAAACTTATTTTTAAAAACTTTCTCTGCTTTAAACAAAGCATCATCAAACTAAGTGGCAGATTTCAAACAAAACTATTTTCAAAGAAGAACAAAGGATAGAGGTCCAAGGTCTAATAACCGTATATCTTCACCCGATGTTCAAGTTATCGCAAGTGATGGAGAAAATCTTGGAGTGATGAACACTAATGAAGCTATTTCAATGGCAAAAAACCAAGGTTTGGATTTAATTGAAATTGCACCAAATGCAAACCCACCTGTTTGTAAAATTATGGATATGGGTAAGTATAAATATGATGCTCAAAAAAAAGCAAATCTTGCAAAAAAGAAACAAAAAATAGTTTCATTAAAAGAAATTAAAATGAGACCCGTTACTGAAACGCATGATTATGAATTTAAGGTTAAAAATGCAAAGAAATTTATAGCAAAAGGAGACAAAGTTAAATTTACAATAAGATTTAAAGGTAGAGAGCTTCAGCATTCTCATTTAGGTAACGAGTTAATGGGCAAAATTAAAGAAGATATGAAGGATATTGGCAAGGTAGAACTGCACCCTAAGTTTGATGGCAAGCAAATGATTATGGTAATTCAACCTTTATAAGCTTTAATAGAGGTTGTAAAATTTCAACATTCTTTGTATAAGTCCGCAGAATTATGCCAAAATTAAAAACAAAAAGCTCAGCAAAAAAAAGATTTAAAGTATCTGCTAAAGGCAAAGTTATGTCTGCTCAGGCAGGTAAGAGACACGGCATGATTAAACGAACGAATTCACAAATAAGAAAACTTAGAGGCACTACAACTTTGTCAAAACAAGACGGCAAAATTGTTAAATCATATATGCCGTACAGTTTAAGAGGTTAATAATGGCTAGAGTTAAAAGAGGTGTAACCAGTAAAGCAAAACATAAAAAAGTATTAAAAGCTGTAAAAGGTCAGTGGGGAAGAAGAAAAAATACTATCAGAGTTGCAAAGCAAGCAATGGAAAAATCCATGCAGTATGCTTATAGGGATAGAAGAAATAAAAAAAGAGACTTCAAATCATTATGGATACAAAGAATTAATGCAGGTGTAAGAGCTGAGGGAATGACTTATTCAAAATTTATTAATGGTTTAAGTAAATGTGGTGTTGCAATAGATAGAAAAATTTTAGCAGAAATTGCTTACGATAGTCCAGAAGCGTTCAAAACAATTGTACAAAAAGCTCAATCCGCTTTAAATTAATCTCTATTGTTTTTATTTCTTAAGGAAATAATCTACTAATATGTCAGACATAAAAAATATTAGAGATCAATTTGTATCAAGGCTTAAAAACGGATTAAGCCTAGATGAAATCAATTCAATCAAAACAGACTTATTTGGTAAAAATGGTCAAATTTCATCTTTATTTAAAACTGTAGGATCAATTCCAGAGTCTGATAGAAAAAGATTTGCAGCAGATTTGAATAAAATAAAAGATGAACTTCAATCTTTAATTTCGGAAAAAATCAAAGAAATCGAAACAAAAGAAATTAATCAAAAACTTGAAAAAGAAAAAGTTGATATAACTCTACCTGAAAGACCTTTTGTTAGAGGAAAAATTCATCCTGTATCTCAAACTATAGATGAGATTTCATCTATATTTTCAGAAATAGGTTTTAGCGTGGAAGAAGGACCAGATGTAGAAAACGAATATAATAATTTTACAGCGCTAAACACTCCAGATAATCATCCAGCTCGTGACATGCATGATACTTTTTATTTAGATGAAAATAAGGAAGTTTTATTAAGGACACACACTTCACCTGTTCAAATTAGAACAATGTTAAAAGATAAACCACCTTTTAAAATTATTGCTCCAGGTAGAACATATAGATCAGATAGTGATCAAACACATGCACCAATGTTTCATCAGGTTGAGGGCCTCCATATAGATAAAAATATTAACATGGGTCATTTAAAGGGATGTTTAAATTATTTTATTAAAGAGTTTTTTGAAGTGGAAAAAATTAAAATGAGATTTAGACCAAGCCATTTCCCTTTTACTGAACCATCTGCAGAAGTAGATATTGGTTACGAAATTAAAGATGGCAAAATTATTATAGGAGAGGGAGATCAATGGCTTGAAATTTTGGGCTGCGGAATGGTTCATCCAAACGTTTTAAAAAATGTCAAAGTTGACCCTGCTAAATACCAAGGATATGCATTTGGCATAGGAATAGATAGACTTGCAATGTTAAAATACGGTATCAATGATTTAAGAGCTTTCTTTGATTGTGATTACAGATGGTTAAATCATTTTGGATTCGATCCTCTTGACGTGCCTACAAATTATAGAGGATTAAGTCGATGAAGATAACATTTGATTGGTTAAAAGATCATTTAACTGTAAGTGCCAAGGAAGAAAAGTTACTTGAGAAATTAACTGATATTGGACTTGAAGTTGAAAGTGTTGATAATTTAGCTGAAGGTTTAGATTTATTTAAAGTAGCAAAAATTTTAAAAACCGAAAAACATCCCAATGCAGACCGTTTAAAAGTTTGTGATGTTGATGTAGGCGAAAATGAAGTAAAGAAGGTTGTATGTGGCGCACCAAATGCTAGAGAAGGTTTGATAACTGTTTACGCTCCTCCTGGTGCGGTTATACCAAAAAATAAAACTAAATTGGTAATAGCTAAAATTAGAGACGTTACATCTTATGGAATGCTTTGTTCAGAATCTGAACTAAATTTTTCTGATGAAAGTGATGGAATTACTGAGCTTTCATCTTCGAAATATAACAAAAGTATAGGAAAAAGTTTTTTTACACAATCAAGCTCAAATTTAATTGATTTATCTATCACTCCGAACAGACCGGATTGTCTTGGTGTTAGAGGAATAGCTAGAGATTTAGCAGCATCTGGTTTTGGTAAATTAAAGCAGATTAGAGAACAAAAAATAAAATCAAAAAAATCTCAAACAGTTAATGTTAAAATCACGAACGAAAAAAATCAAGGATGCTTTTCTTTTGGAAGCTGCTTAATAACAAATGTAAAAAATACCGAAAGCCCAAAGTGGTTGAAAGATAAATTAATTTCTATAGGTCAAAAACCTATTTCAGCAATAGTTGATATTACAAATTATGTAATGATAGACATTAATCGTCCATTACACGCTTATGATGCTGATAAAATAGAAAAAGGAATAATTGTTAGAAACTCAAAATCTGGAGAAGAGTTTACAGCATTAGACAACAAAAAATATAAGCTTGAAGATGATATGTGTGTAATTAGTGATGACAATGGTGTGCTAGGACTTGGAGGTATCATTGGAGGCACAAGATCTGGAACTGAGATGGATACAAAAAATGTTTTAATTGAATCAGCTTATTTTGATCCAAGATCAATCAGAAGAACAGCAAAAAAATTGAATATTGATACAGATGCAAAATTTAGATTTGAAAGGGGAATAGACCAATTGTCAATTGAAGAAGGTTTAAATAAAGCAGCATTTTTAATTAAAGAAATTTGTGGTGGTGAAATTAGTAAGATAGATATTCAAAAAATTAGTAAATTTAAAAATCAAATAATTAAATTTGATCCAAATTCATTTGAAAAAGTAACAGGTTTTAAAATTTTAACAAAAGATATGTTAAAAATTTTAGACAACTTAGGTTTTAAATCCAAAAAAGATAAAAAGGTTTTTAAATTAACCGTACCATCCTGGAGGCCAGATATTTCTCAGGAAATAGATGTTGTTGAGGAATTGGTAAGAATAGTTGGCTATGATAAGATAAAGATTGAAGAGCCAATCAAAGAAAGAAAAAAATCTACTTTAACACAAACTCAAAAACTGTTTCATTTTCTTCAAAGATCTGTTGCTTCAAAGGGTTATTTGGAGGCTATTACATGGTCTTTTACGGACTCAAAATATAATAACCATTTTAAAGGTCAAAAAGAAGAATTAAAAATTGTGAATCCTATAAGTTCAGAATTAGGAGTTTTAAGAAATTCAATATTTTCTAATTTAATTATGTATATGAGCAAAAATATAGATAGAGGAATTAAAGATTTATCTATTTTTGAAATTGGCCCAACATTTTTTGGAAAAAAACCTGGTGAACAAAATACAGTAGTTTGTGGATTAGCTGCTGGAAAAAAATCACGTCTTTCTTGGTTAGAAAAAGAGAGAAATGTTGATGTTTTTGATATTAAAAAAGATGTAGTTCAAACTTTAGTTGAAGCAGGCTATGATTCAGAAAAATTTTTTATTGATGATGAAACCCCTGATTATTATCATCCAGGTAAATCAGGAAGATTATTTTTGAACAGAGGCAAAGAAAGTCTAGCTGCATACTTTGGTGAAATTCATCCGAATATCATTAAGGAAATTGATATGAAAACAGAGTCACTAGTAGGTTTTGAAATATTTCTTGATAATTTAAAATTACCAAAAAAATCATTAAAAGATCAAAAAACAAAATATTCTGTTTCAGATTACCAAAAGTCAGAAAGGGATTTTGCTTTTATAGTTGATAAGAAAATTAATGTTCAAGATTTAGTAAATGTTATTTCAAATGTTGATAAAAAATTGATTTCTAACATTAAAGTTTTTGACGTCTATGAAGGTGATAATATTCCAGAAAATCAAAAATCAATTGCAATCAGTGTTACAATTCAATCTCAAGAAAAAACTCTTAAAGATGCTGATTTAGATCAAATCAATAAATCAATTATAGAAACAGTAGAAAATAAAACTGGCGCTAAAATTCGATCCTAAAGCCAATGAGTTCAATCGATAATATAAGAAATTTTGCAATCATTGCACACATTGATCATGGAAAATCTACTATTGCAGACAGAATAATTCACAGTTGTGGTGGTTTGACTGAAAGAGAGATGAAAGCTCAAGTTTTAGACTCAATGGATATTGAACGAGAGAGAGGCATCACAATTAAGGCGCAAACAGTAAAGCTAAATTATAAAGCTAAAGATGGAAAAGAATATATTTTAAATATTATAGATACCCCTGGCCACGTAGACTTTAGCTATGAAGTAAGTAGGTCATTATATGCGTGTGAAGGTTCAATTTTAATTGTAGATAGTACTCAAGGGGTTGAGGCTCAAACTTTAGCAAACGTTTATCAGGCATTAGATACAAATCATGAAATTGTCCCAGTATTAAATAAAGTAGATTTACCAGCTTCTGATTTAGAGAGAACAAAAAAGCAAATTGAGGAAGTTATTGGGATAGATACTGAGAATGCTATTCCGTGTTCTGGAAAAACTGGTGAAGGAATAGAAGATATTTTAGAGCAAATTATAACGACTTTACCAGCACCAAAAGGAGAAAGTTCATCGGATTTAAAATGTTTACTAGTCGATAGTTGGTACGATACTTATTTAGGTGTTGTCATATTAGTTAGAGTTATAGATGGGAAACTTTCTAAACACATGAAGATCAAAATGATGTCTACAAATCAAGAATATATCGTTGAAAAAGTTGGTGTTTTTACTCCAAAGCCAGTTGATATCACTGAATTAAAAACAGGAGAAATAGGATTTATTACAACAGGTATAAAAGTGTTATCAGAAACAAAAGTTGGAGATACAATTTGTGACGCAACAAAACCATTGAAAGAAGCTTTACCAGGTTTTAAACCAAGTAAACCTGTAGTATTTTGTGGATTATTCCCTGTTGATAGCTCAGAGTTTCAAAAATTAAAAGATGGTTTAGCAAAGTTACAATTAAATGATGCAAGCTTTTCTTTTGAACCAGAATCATCTTCAGCCTTAGGTTTAGGATTCAGATGTGGATTTTTAGGTTTACTTCATCTAGAAATTGTAACAGAGCGACTTGAAAGAGAATTTGATGTTAATTTATTAACAACAACTCCTGGAGTAGTTTATAAAGTTCATTTGAATAATGGTGATACTATGGATTTGCAAAATCCATCAAGCTTACCAGATCCTACATTAATAAAATATATTGAAGAACCTTGGATTAAGGCAACTATTATTACTCCAGATCAGTACTTAGGTTCAATAATTAAAATGTGTCAGGACAAAAGAGGAGTACAAACAAACCTTAGCTATTCTGGGAATAGAGCTGTAGTAAATTATGAACTTCCCTTAAATGAGGTTGTGTTTGATTTTAACGATAGACTTAAGTCAATGACAAGTGGATATGCAAGTTTTGATTATGAAATAATTGAGCACAGAGAAGGTGATCTAGTAAAACTAGGTATTTTAGTGAATGGTGAACCTGTTGATGCTCTAGCTATGATGATACATAAAGATTTTGCTCAAAAAACCGGGAGAGAAGTTTGTGAAAAACTAAAAGACCTAATTCCAAGACATAATTTTATGATTCCTGTTCAAGCTGCAATTGGTGGAAAAATTATTGCTAGAGAAACTATCAAAGGTTTTAAAAAAGATGTTTTAACAAAAATTCACGGTGGTGGAGCAACAGATAGAAAAAGAAAATTATTAGAAAAACAAAAAAAAGGTAAAGCTAGATCAAAACAATTTGGAAGGGTGGAAATACCTCAAGAGGCATTTATTGGTGTTCTTAAAATTTCAAAAGAAAAATAACTGGAGAGGTGGCCGAGTGGTTGAAGGCGCACGCTTGGAAAGCGTGTAAAGGAGCAATTCTTTCATGGGTTCGAATCCCATTCTCTCCGCCATTAAATAAGTTAAGTTTTTCCACATTAATTTATCCATTTAATGGCTTTAATAGTAAGATAAATCAGCAATTTTTTGAAAAAATGTTATAATTAATTTTTTCCAAAATTTAAAAAATGACAAACAAAAATACATACCAAGCAGATTCCATCAAAGTTTTAAAAGGTCTTGAAGCAGTTAGAAAAAGACCAGGGATGTATATAGGTGATACTGACGATGGAACAGGTTTACACCATATGGTTTATGAGGTTGTTGATAATTCTATAGATGAGGCATTAGCAGGTCATTGTAAAAATATTAATGTAAGAATTAACTCTGATGGAACAATTACTGTAAATGATGATGGTAGAGGTATCCCTGTTGACATGCACAAAGGTGAAAAAAAATCTGCAGCAGAAGTTATTATGACTCAACTTCATGCTGGAGGAAAATTTGACCATGATTCTTATAAAGTTTCTGGTGGGCTGCATGGAGTTGGAGTCTCGGTTGTAAATGCATTATCAGAAAAATTACAATTGGAAATCAATAGAGATGGAAAAAAACATTATATTGAATTTAAAAATGGTGAAGCAAAATCCCCTTTAAAAGTTATTGGTAAGTCTAAAAATACTGGTACCCAAATTACATTCTTGCCTTCAAAGGATATTTTTTCCTCAATAAAATTTAGCGCAAATATTTTAATAAAAAGAATGAGAGAGCTAGCATTTTTAAACAAGGGTATAAAAATAATTTTTACTGATGCTAGTCAAAAAAAAGAAAAAACATCTGAATTTAAATTTGATGGAGGTGTGCTTGAATTTGTAGATTTTTTAGATGAAAAAAGAGAAAAGCTGCAAAATAAAAATGGCAATGATCTTTTTAGAAAACCAATTTATATTGAAGGTAAAAAAAATAATATCGAAATAGAATGTTCCTTAAAATGGAATGCTGGTTATGCAGAGGATATATTTCCTTATACAAATAATATTTATCAAAAAGATGGTGGAACTCATTTATTAGGTTTTAGAAGTGCACTAACAAGAGTAGTAAATAAGTATGCAAATGAAAATAATTTATTAAAAAAAAATAAATTAGCTATATCTGGAGATGATATTAAAGAAGGTTTAACATGTGTTCTTTCAACAAAAATCCCAGATCCAAAGTTTTCTTCTCAAACCAAAGATAAATTAGTTTCCTCAGAAGTAAGAATGATTGTTGAAACACTGGTTAATGAAAAATTATCTATATGGTTTGATCAAAACCCATCTATTGCAAAAATAGTTCTAGCGAAAGTTATTCAGGCAGCTATGGCAAGAGATGTCGCTAGAAAAGCTAGAGAAAATGTTAGAAGAAAAGGAGCACTAGAATTAAGTGGTTTACCTGGGAAATTAGCTGACTGCCAAATAGGAAAGCAAGAAGGCACAGAATTGTTTATTGTTGAGGGTGATTCAGCAGGCGGTTCTGCTAAACAGGGAAGAAATAGAGCTAATCAGGCTGTATTACCTCTAAGAGGTAAGATTTTAAATACATATGTTGAAGATATAAATTTGAAAAAAAATGGAAATGGCAATGGCTCTGATCAAAGAACTAAAGCTTTAGCAAAAATGATTTCTTCAAATGAAATTGTAACGCTTATTAACGCATTGGGTCTAGATCCAAAGTCTCAAGAAATAGATTTAAAAGATCTCAGATATGGCAAAATTATTATTATGACTGACGCGGATGTAGATGGTTCTCACATAAGAGCATTGTTATTAACTTTTTTCAATAATAAACCATTTAATAAATTAATTGAAAATGGCCATGTATACTTAGCTCAACCACCACTTTTTAAAATCAATAAAGGATCTAAAGGCATTTATATTAAGGATGAGAAAGAATTAGAAGATTACATTGTTGCGAATAATAAAGATTTAAAAAAATTAAAAAAAGGATCAAAAGAATATTCCAATGCTTTAGATTTAGAAAAATCAAAAATGAATATTCAAAGATTCAAAGGGCTTGGTGAAATGAATCCAGAAGAGTTGTGGAATACCACATTAGATCCAGAAACTAGAAATTTATTACAAGTACAGTATTCAAAAGATCTAAAAAAAGATCAAAGTTTAATACACACACTGATGGGCAATGATGTTGCCTTACGAAAAGATTTTATAGTTTCTAATGCTATTAATGTAAAAAATCTTGATATTTAAAAATGAAGTTTTTTGAAACTTCGAAACATCATTCTTTTAAAAAATCTACTTATATCAGTTTAAGATGGATTGGAATTATTGGACAATTAATTGCAGTAAATTTCGTATATTTTGTATTAAATTTTAAATTTGACTTTTTTATATCAAACCTAGTTATTTTATTAGGCATTATTAGTAATTTTTATTTAATTTTCATTTATAAAAAAACTCAATTATCAGATCGATCAGCATTTATATTTTTGGTTATTGATATTTTGCAACTAGCAATTTTACTCTACTTATCAGGTGGAATAATTAATCCTTTTGTTATTTTTATAATAATTCCAAGTGTATTTTCATCTTCTAATTTGAGTTTTAGAACAAATACATTACTTGTATTTTTAACAGCCTTTTCCATTATTTTTTTAACCTTTTACTCTACAGAATTACCATCACCACTAAGCGAAAATTTTTATGTAAGTCCGTTTTATTATTATTCTATTCCGCTTGCTTTATTAATTGCTCTTATTTTTTTAAACTATTTTGCAATGACATTTGGGACACAAACTAGATTAAGGAAAGAGGCACTTACTAAAATGGAAGAGGTAATGGCAAAAGAACACGAGCTTTTATCACTGGGTGGTCAAGCTGCTGCTGCCGCCCATTCACTAGGTACACCACTTTCAACTATAAAAATAATTACACAAGATTTAGCAAAACAATTTGAAGGCAAAGAAGATGTTGAAAAAGATATTAAATTACTATCTAGCCAAGTTGAAAGATGTAATGAAATCTTAAAGCGATTAACTTTAAATCCAGTTGAGGAAGATGAGTTTATTGATAAAGACATATCTTTAAGAGATTATTTAAATGAAATTATTGTATCTTTTAAAGAAATAAGTTCTAAAAATTTTATTTTAAATATTGATCAAGATTCTAATCCGAAAAAAATTACCAAGTCTATTGAAATTGTTTATGGATTAAGAAATTTTATTGGAAATGCTAATAAATTTGCACATGTAAATATCTTTATAAATTTAAAAAGTGATAGTGAAATTACTGAAATAAGCGTTGAGGATGATGGTGAGGGATATCCTAGAGATATTTTATCAAAAATTGGTGAGCCATATTTAAAATCAGACAATCCTCAAGATAAATCAAAAACTGGATTAGGATTAGGTCTTTTTATAGGAAAAACTTTATTAGAGAAAAACTTTGCTCTTGTTACTTGTAGAAATTCAAAAACTAGAACTGGGGCAGAAGTAATAATAAGATGGAAAAATAAAGATCTCTTTAATATTTAATGATAATTTTTCTTTGTTTCAAATAAAGAGCTTAGCTGAGAAATCATTACATCTCCTAACTCATTTACATCAGTAATTTTTATAGCTTTATCATAATACCTTGAAACATCATGACCAATTCCAATTGCCAATATTTCAATATCAGATTTGTTTTCAATAAATTTAACCATTTTTTTTAAATGCTTTTCTAAAAAATCTCCAGAATTTACTGAAAGAGTTGAGTCATCCACTGGTGCTCCATCAGAAATTACCATTAAAATTTTTCTTTCTTCTTTTCGTTTTTTAATCCTATTGTATGCCCATGATATTGCTTCACCATCTATATTTTCTTTTAGCAAACCTTCTTTTAACATCAGTCCTAAATTATTTTTAGCTTGTCTCCATTGAGTATCAGCACCCTTATAAATGATATGTCTTAAATCGTTTAGTCTTCCAGGAGTTTTTGGTTTTGAGTTTCTGGTCCAAAATTCTCTACTTTGTCCACCTTTCCAATTTTTTGTAGTGAAACCTAAAATTTCTACTTTGACAGAACACCTTTCAAGTGTTCTTGAAAGAATATCAGCACATATAGCAGCAATAGTAATAGGTCTTCCTCTCATAGATCCAGAATTATCTATAAGTAAAGTTACAACAGTATCTTTGAAATCAAGATCTTTTTCTTTTTTAAAAGATAGAGAATTATATGGATCTATTATAATTCTTGGTAATTTTGAACTATCTAGTAAGCCCTCTTCTAAATCAAATTCCCAAGCTCTATTTTGTTTCGCAAGTAATTGTCGTTGAAGTTTATTGGCTAATTTAGTAATTACGTCCTGAAAACCAATCAATTGTTGATCTAAATTTTTTCTCAACTTAGTAGCTTCATCTGCATTTTCTAATTTCTCAGCTTTGACTACTTCATCATATTGAGTTGTAAATATTTTATAATCAAGATTAACATTATCAATTTTTTTTTGAATTACTTGCTCAGAATTTTGTTCATCAGATTCTACATCTGACAATTGTTCATCTAAATTAAATTCATCTATACTATAATCAGCATCAACAGAGGCTTCTGTTTCTTGGTCATTGTTTTCATCTTTATTGTCTTCGTTATCTTTATTTTGATCATCATTTGATGGATTGTCTTGACCTTGGTCTTGATTTTCTTCCTCTTCTTTATCTTCTTCATCACTTTGAAAAATATCCATGTCCTCTAATATTTGAGAAAACTTTGAACTATAAGTGTTTTGATCTTCTAAGTTTTCTATTAAAAATTCTTTATGTTTTTCAATTGATTGCTCAAAGTCTTTTTCCCAGAAATTAAGCATTTTAGTTGTTAAAGAGTTTAATTCTATATTGTGAAAGTGCTTGAGCATATATAACTCAAATGCCTCTGATACAGGGACATCTTCTTTTGTTTTAAGTTGATCTTTCCTTTTACGATTAATTATTTGATTATAGTTTTCAGATAAATTTTTTTGAATTCCTTTTAACATTTTACCTCCTATCACCTCATATCTAATTTTTTCAGCTATATTATACAAAGATCTTGAAGAGGTATTAGAAGGTAAATTTTTTTTATAAATTTTATCATCAGAGAATCTCTTTTTGAGTGCTTTTGAGTCTGTTTCAGCTCTTAATTTAATAAAATCACTTGGGCTATTAAGAGTATCTACTTCTAAAGAATTGATTTCTTGAGCTTTTTTATTTTCAGTAGATCTATTATTTATTTCAAAATCATCAGCAATAACTTTAGCTGTTGATGTTAAAGCAATTCTAAATTTTTCTTTTAAGTTTGTTTCTTTACTACTCATTTAGATTTGAATATTTATCAAAGATTCGGGCAATTCTTCACCAAAACATCTTTGATAATATTCTGCGATAGTGTTTTTTTCTATGTCATCGCATTTATTCAAAAAGGTAACTCTAAAAGCATATCCAGTATCTTTAAAAATCTCTGAGTTTTCAGCCCAATGAAGAACAGTTCTAGGACTCATGACTGTAGATATATCTCCTGCAATAAACCCTTTTCTAGTTAAGGAAGCAACTTTGATCATGTTAGCAACTTTTTCTTTACCTTTAGGGTTATTTAGATTTTTATTTTTTGCCAAAACTATATCCATTTCTCTATCAAGACTTAAGTAATTTAGTGTAGTAACAATGTTCCATCTGTCCATTTGACCTTGGTTAATTTGTTGAGTTCCATGATATAGACCTGTTGTATCACCAAGACCTACAGTGTTTGAAGTTGCAAATAGTCTAAAATATTTATTCTGACTAATTACTTTATTTTTATCTAGTAAAGTAAAATTTCCTTCAGCTTCTAATACTCTTTGAATAACAAACATTACATCAGGTCTTCCTGCATCATATTCATCAAATACTAATGCAACTGGATTTTGAATTGACCAAGGTAAAATTCCTTCATTAAATTGTGTTACTTGCTTTCCATCTTTAAGTACAATTGCATCTTTTCCAATTAAATCTATTCTACTGACGTGGCTATCTAAATTCACACGGATACAAGGCCAGTTTAGTCTTGCAGCTATTTGTTCTATATGGGTAGATTTTCCAGTACCGTGATATCCTTGCACCAAAACTCTTTTATTAAATGCAAATCCTGAAATGATTGCAAGGGTAGTATCCCTATCAAATTTATAATTTTTATCTATTTCAGGAACGTATTCACTTTTTTTTGAAAAAGCATCAACTTCCATTTCAGAATCAATTCCAAATGATTGCTTTAAAGAGACTTTTATATCAGGTTTAATATCAAGATTTGGTGTCAATTTTTTCTCTATAAGTGTTTTTAAGTTGCGTGTAAGCTAAAGTTATTAATTTTAATTTTTCCTCGTATTTTCTATTTCCGGCATTCATATCAGGGTGAAATTTTTTAACAAGCACTTTGAATTTTTCTTGTATTTTTTTCCATTTTAAACCCACTGTTATACCCAATATTCCAAATGCTTTTATATCTTTATGATCAAATTTAAATTGACGCATGTGGTTATAGTCTCCATTAAATTTATCTTTATCAAACTCATCTTTTAATGTTGTATTCCAAAGAACTTTAAAAAAATTATCAGAAGAACTAAAATTTTGTGTAGGTTTGTGCCACGTCATATCTGATTTTAAGAAATTAATAACTTGATTATCACTCATTCCTGAAAAGTAATTCCAATTTTTGTTAAATTCTTTCACGTGTTCAAGGCAAAGCATTCTATACTTTCTGCTGTTATCTTTTTCGATTGGTGCTTTATATTCGCCAATTTCCTTACAATTATTCCAATCACATATATTTTTCATGATATAAAGAATACTATATGGATATAAATAAATTAATTGCAATTATAAAAAAAAAATTATCAGATCAAATTAATATTCAAAATATTGAAATTGAGGATAAATCTTTTTTACATAAAAACCATAAAGGAAATCAAGAGGGAAAGTTTCACCTAAAATTAAATATAGTTTCCGATGAATTAAAAAATCTGAGTAGAATTGAAAGTAATAAAAAAATTTACAAAATATTAGATCAAGAACTCAAAGAAACGATACACTCAATCCAAATTTTTATTTCTTAAATAATTATTTAAAAATATTTTTAACTTATTTTTTGAAAATTCTTTGTTTATTAAAGGAGATCCAATTTTTTTTAAAAGTACTAAACTAATTTTTTGAGATTTGTTTTTTTTATCTTTTGTCATAAAAAATAATATTTTATTTAAATATTTTACTGTAAAAAATTTATCGATAGAATTTGTAAGTTTTAAACTATTGATATGATTTATTATTAGCTCAAAATCTCTTTTGTTAAGTAATTTTAAATTAAAACTATAGGTTAATGCAGTTTTCATACCCAGTATAACCGCTTCTCCATGATTTAGTTTTTTACTATAATTTAAACTTGCTTCATAAGCATGCCCAAAAGTATGTCCAAAATTCAAAATTTTCCTTAAATTTTTTTCTTTCTCATCTTTTTCAACTACAATTTTTTTAATTTTACAACTCTCATAAATTGTTTTTTCAATTATAGGTGATGATAGTTGAAGAATTTTATTTACATTTTTATCTAAAAAATGAAAAAACTTTCTATCATTAATCAGAGAGTGTTTTAAAATCTCACCATAACCACAAGCTATTTCTCGTTTTGGAAGAGATTTAAGAAAATTAATATCTGATAAAACTAAATTAGGTTGGTAAAAACTACCAATCAAGTTTTTCCCATGACTAGAGTTTATTCCAGTTTTACCTCCAATTGAGGAATCCACTTGGGACAAAAGTGTAGTCGGTACATTTATAAATTTCATTCCTCTTTTAAATATGCTTGCTGCAAAGCCACTGACATCACCTGTAATACCTCCACCAATAGAAATTAAACAATCTTCTCTAGAGAAGTTTTTGCTTAATAGCGTATCTAGTATCTTATTTATAATAGGAAAATTTTTATTAGTTTCATTAGCTTTAAAAAAACAAATAAAAACTTCATTTTTTTTCAGAGATTTTTTTATTTCAGTAATAAATTTTTTTGGAACATTCTTATCAACAACAATAAGACACTTATTGAATGATAAAGAGTTTTGTTTATTTATTTGAGAAAATTTAGATATTAAATTTGATCCAATTATAATTGGATAATTTTGAGTTTTAGTTTTAATTTTCAATTTAATTGGCTTCATAAATTTCTTGAATTTTTTTTACAATTTCATTTTTTGTTAAATTATCACATTTAATTTCATATAAAGCTTTAGAATAAATGTTAGTTCGTTTTTTAATTAATTCAATTAAATCATCATCTGTTGCATTTATTGTTAAAGGTCTTTTTTTGCTATTTTTAATCCTTTCAATTAAAATTTTATCATTCCAATTTAGCCAAAATGAAAAATGATTTTTTAAAACTTCATTTCTAATATTTTTGTTTGCAAATGCACCTCCCCCTAGAGAGATAACTGTTGAATTAAGTTTTAACTTTTTTAGAGTCATTTTTTCTTCAACTTTTCTAAAGTATTCCTCTCCCTTTGTTTCAAATATTTTTCTGATTGTTGTGTTTAAATATTTTTCAATTTCCTTATCTATATCAAGAAAATTTAATTTAAATTTTTTTGCAACTAAAGAGCCTATAGAGCTCTTTCCTGAACCCATCATACCTAAAAAAACAAGATTTTTTTTTGATTTCATAAGTTTAAATATTGAAAAAACACAAATATGTCTTAATTTGAAATTAACTAAAGTTATATGCAATTTGATAAAAATACAAGTTCACCTAAAAAAAGTGCAATTGGTCTTGTTGTTAAATCTATTTTTGGATTAGCAGTTATTCTAGGTATTGTTTTAATTCTAAATTCAATCGATTTCCCTTCTCCAAAAAAGGAAATAGAAAAAATTATTCCAAATGAAAACTTTAAAATCGTTAAATAAAAAAATTGTTTTAATTTTTTTAACTTATTTGATTTCCATTTATACAGCAAAAGCAGAGGATAAGCCTATAGATATTTGGAACCTTGAAAAAAAAGACACAGACACTGTTAAAGAGACAAATATTTCAACTGAAAATATAAGCAACAATGAACAGGTAAGTGTTTTTGATATGCAATCTGATAAAAAAAATGACACTATTAAGTTAGACGAAGATTTAATATCAAATGATGTAAAAATTGTTGGTTTATATGATCCACAAGAGCATGGACTGACTATTGATATGTGGATAAATTCAGATGGTCAAAAATTAAAAAATCTCTTCAGCAACATTGAAAAAATTGACCTTTCCGATGATGCATTAGATATTATGGAGGTTTCTTTACTAACAAATGCTCACTATCCCAATAATAATATTAGCGAAAATGAGTTTTTAAAATTTAAGTCAGATTGGTTAATTAAAAACTCTAATTTGGAATTAATTGAAGAATTTTTAATTAACAATCAAATTGTAAATTCTCATCCTAAACTTACAAGACATTTGCTAGATAATTATTTGTCTCAAGCAGACATAAAAAAATCTTGTGAATTTTTTACAAAAATTAACGAACCTGTTGAAGATGAATATTTGTCTAAATTTAATTTATATTGTTTGATTAATTATGGAAAAAATGAGGAGGCGCAATTAATTTTAGATCTTAAAAAAGAATTAGGTTTTGAGGATGAATACTATGAAAATAAAATTAATTACTTATTTGGTTACATTGAAGAAGCAAGTAAAGAAACTTCTGAGTCTTCAGTACTAGATTTTCATTTAGCTCATAGAACAAATTCAAATTTTTTATTTGAACCCAATGAAAATACTTCTCAACTAATTTGGAAATATTTATCAAATACAAATTTACTACCTGATTTAGAAAATATTGATATTAATGATAAAAATAAAATTTCAGTAATTGAGAAAGCCATACATTATAAAATTTTCTCTGAAAAAGATTTATTTGAGCACTATAAAAAATTCCAATTCAATATTGATCAACTAATAAATGCTAGAGAAGTATACAAATCATTGTCTCCAATAGAAGCTAGAGCATTAATATATCAAAGGGCTTTATTAACTAAAGAACCAAAATTAAAATTAGAATATTCAAAGTTATTAAAAAATTTATTTGAACAAAACCAAATTGGATTAGCTTTTGATTTAGAATTAAATAAATTTTTAAGTGAAATTCAAGTTGAAGATGTGCCTTCAGATTATCTTTCTTTTTATAATAATTATTTAAAAAGTGGGAATAAAGAATTTAAAAAAATAGAGTATAATAATAAAATTTTGCATCAGTCTAAATGGGTTAATTATTTTAGAGGTGATTACTCTAAATCTGAAATTCAAGAAGATATTAAAAAGTTTTTAGATAAAATTGTGTTTAGCAATGAAACTTTAAATATAAAAGATATGATTTTTATAGAAAGTCTCAAATCAGATGGTGTAGAAATACCAAGCGAATATGACAATTTATATTCAGCAAAACCTTATGAATTAGATGATAATTTGCAAGCATTGATAGATGCAAAGGAAGTTGGAACTGTTTTGTTATCCTTAATTGAAATTATTGGTAAAGATCAATTAGAAAACATTGATGAAAAAAGACTGTATGTAATTTCAACTGCGTTAAACCAAATAAATGCTGATTTAATTAGAAACAAACTTTTATTAAAAGTTCTTCCTTTAAAAGTATAATAATTATAATAACATAATATTTTTATGGCTATTAGAACAATAATTACAGAACCAAATAAGTTGCTTAGACAAATTTCAAAACCTGTGGCAGTTGTGGGTAGTGAAGAACAAAAATTAATGGATGATATGCTGGATACAATGTACGACGCAAATGGAATTGGACTTGCTGCAATTCAAATTGGTGTACCAAAAAGAATTATAGTGATGGACATTAGTAAGGATGAAAATAAAAAAGAGCCTAGATATTTTGTTAATCCAGTAATAAAAAATAAAGATCCATTAAAAGCTACATATGAAGAAGGTTGTTTATCTGTTCCAAATCAATTTGCTGAAATTGATAGACCAAGCAAATGTGAGGTAGAATATTTAGATTATGATGGAAAGAAACAATTGATAAAAGCAGATGGATTACTCGCTACATGTATTCAACATGAAATGGATCATTTAGAAGGAATTTTATTTATTGATTATCTTTCAAAATTAAAAAGATCAATGATCATCAAAAAACTTTCTAAATTAAAATCAAATTCAGCTGAAGTTTAATAAATGGTTAAAAAGCTAATTTTTATGGGTACACCCATGTTTGCTGTACCAATTTTAAAATCTTTATATCAAAATGGATACAATATTTCATGTGTATATACACAGCCTCCTCAAAAATCACAAAGAGGACAGAAAATAAATAAGTCTCCAATACAAGGTATTTCTGAAACTCTGAATTTAGAATATAGGACCCCATCAATATTAAATAATGAAGATGAGTATAATTATTTAAAATCTTTAGATGCAGATTTAGCTGTAGTTGTAGCTTATGGACAAATCATACCTAAAAAGTTTCTAAGTTTAGCTAAAAAAGGTTTTATAAATATTCACGCATCCTTATTACCTAAATGGAGAGGAGCTGCACCAATTCAAAGATCAATTATGAATTTAGATCAAGAAACTGGAATAAGTATTATGAGAATTGCTGAAAAATTAGATACTGGTCCAGTTTGTAATAGTTATAAAATTGAACTTAATAACAATATAAATGCATTAGAAATAAGTGAAAAGCTCTCTAATTTAGCAGCAGAGAAAATTTTAGATAATGTAGATGATATTTTAGAGGATAAAGCAAATTTTGTTGAGCAAGATCATTTGAATGCAACCTATGCATCTAAAATTCAAAAAGCTGAAGGTCAAATTAATTGGGATGAAAATGCTGAAAAAATTATTGGTAAGATAAACGGTTTATATCCATCACCAGGAGCATTTTTTATTTTTAATGGAGAGAGATATAAAATTTTAAAAGCTCAAATCGGAAGAGTTCAAGGAAATCCAGGGTCAGTATTGAGTGATAATCTTGAAATCGCTTGTGGAAATAATCAATCGATAATTATTAAGGAAATTCAGAGGCAAGGAAAAAGACCTCAAAATATTGGTGAATTTATTCAAGGTTCGCAGATAAAAAAAGGCTCTAAGATATAAATGTTTAGATATCAGCTTTTGATAGAATATTTAGGTACAAATTACAAAGGTTGGCAAATTCAAAAAAAAAATAAAACCATTCAAGGAATACTTCAAGACAAAATTAGAAAGTTATTAAAAGAAAATGTTACTATAGTTGGATCGGGTAGAACAGATGCTGGTGTTCATGCTATCGAGCAGTCCGCACATTTTGATTTAAAAAATAAATTATTTAACTTAGATAAGTTTATTAACTCAATTAATCACTTTTTAAAAAATGAAAATATTGCAATCCTTAAAATAAGAAAAAGGAGCAGTAACTTTCATTCAAGATTTACTGCAAAAAAGAGGGTTTATAAATATGTCATTTTAAATAGAACAAGTTCACCTGTCATTGAAAAAAACCAAGTTTGGCATGTAAGAAAAAAATTAGATTTAGATTTGATGAAATTAGGGGCAAAAAAATTAGTTGGAACTAAAGATTTTTCAACATTTAGAGCGTCAAGTTGTAATGCAAAAAGTCCAATTAGAACAATGGATTTTGTAAAATTAAAATATTTAAATAATAAAATAGAAATTCATTTTAAATCTCAATCTTTTCTTCAACAGCAGGTGAGATCTATGGTTGGGTGTTTAAAATATCTAGGTGAAAATAAATGGGATTTAAAAAAATTTGATAAAGCTTTAAAATCTAAAAAAAGATTAATGTGCGCTCCTCCAGCACCACCTACTGGTTTATTTTTGTTTAAAGTTTTTTATTAGATTTTTTTTGTTACTCATGGCAAATTTTTTATTTATTCGCCATCTAGATTCTGCCCTTACAATATATCCACAACAATTTTTTGATTTGCACTTACATGGAAATTGTTTGTAATTTTCATCATAACCAAAACCATAATCACAGGTAAATTCTTCACCTTTTTTGATATCTTTAATTGCTTTAACCCAAATTTTTAGACCTTTGCCATCATAATCACAATTATTGTCACAAGAATGATTAATTAATCCCGCAGTATTCCATGAAAAATCTCCATCAAGGTCATATCTCTTATTGATAGTAAATAAATAGATTGGTTTACTATTATCATATTTATCAGATTCCTCTGTTTGTTTTTTTGTAATTAGTTTACCAACGTAATCAATTATCTTGGTCCCTTTTTTGATATCTCTAGTAGCATAAAGTCCTCTGCCTTTTTTATCGATATCAGACTTTTTAATTTTATATAATTTCACTGAGTTTTATTTAGTTTTTTATTTGGAATTATCAATTAAATTCTATTAAAGCATCAACATGTCTTTGAGTACTATCTTGTAGTGCTTTTAAGTCATATCCACCTTCTAGTATAGATACTACATTACCTCCACAAAATGATTTTGAAATTTCTAAAGTTCTTTTTGTAATTGTGTAATAATCTTCAGCATTAAGTTTTAATTGTGCTAATGGATCATCCATATGAGCATCAAAACCTGCAGAAAATAATAGAAATTCTGGTTTAAATTCTTTTAATTTATTTAATACTAATTCATATGCATTTAAATATTCTAAAGCACTTGTTCCAGCTTCTAGTGGAATATTTAAGATATTATTAAATTTTCCAATTTCTTTTTCTGAACCTGAACCTGGATAATATGGAAATTGATGAGTGGAAATATATAAAACTTTTTCATTATTGAAAAAAATATCTTGCGTCCCATTTCCATGATGGACATCAAAATCAATTATTGCTATTTTTTTATAACCATATTTTTCAATTAAATAATTAGCTCCAACTGCTACATTGTTGTAAATACAAAAGCCCATTGCTTTCTCTTTTTCTGCGTGATGACCTGGGGGTCTCACTGCACAAAAGGCATTTTTAAATTCTTTTTCTTTCACACCATCAATCGCTGCAATAATTGATCCAACAGCGTCCATTGTTGCTTCTTTACTACCAGGGGAGACAACTGTATCTCCATCTAAAAAATTAAATCCATTTTGAGGGTACGATCGATCGACATGATCAATATATTCAGAAGAGTGAGTTTTTATTAAAATTGATTTTTCAAATTTTGAAGGCTTTTTCCAAATTAAATTTTTGTTATCTAATTTTTTAAAGTTATCAATAACAGCTGTAACTCTATCTATTTTTTCAGGATGTCCATCTCCTGTATTGTGATTTTTGTATGAATCAGAAGTAATTAAAGCTGTTTTCACTTAAAATAATTCTTTAATATATTTGAATAAATTAAAGTTAATTTTTTTAAATCACTTAAAGAAACTGCTTCATCTACTTTATGCATTGTTTTACCTACCAAACCAAATTCTAAACAGGGAGCAATCTTTCTAATAAATCTTGCATCAGATGTTCCTCCTGTAGTTGAGAGTTCAGGCTTAATTTTAGTAATCTTTTTAATTATATCTTGTATCATATATGTAGTTTGGTTTGGTTTAGTTAAAAAAGCTTCACCAGATACACTATATTCAATTTTGTAGTTTGACTTATTTTTATGACAAATTTTCTTTAATATTTTATTTATTTTTGTCTTAATTGAATTCGATGAATGTTTGTTATTAAACCTAATATTAAAAGTTGCTTTAGCTAAACCTGGAATTACGTTATCAGCTGTATTATCAATATTTATTTTTGTAACTTCCAGGTTTGTTGGCTGAAAGTCTTTTGTTCCTTTATCAAATTTAATTTCCTTCAATTCTTTCAATATTTGAACAAGAGCGGTTGATGGATTGTTAGCTCTATGAGGATAAGCAACATGACCCTGAATACCTTTTATTGAAAGTCTTCCGGTCATACTTCCTCTACGACCAATTTTAATCATTTCTCCCAATCTATTTGGATTAGTAGGCTCTCCAACTAGACAAAAATTTATTTTTTCTTTTCTTTTCTTTAAGTATTCGACTACTTTTTTGGTACCATTAATTGCAACGCCTTCTTCATCACCTGTAATTAGTAAGCTTATAGAGCCATTAAATTTTTTGTTATTTTTAACAAAATTACTGACAGCAGAAACAAATGCTGCAATAGAGCTTTTCATGTCATTTGCTCCTCGTCCAATTAAATGTCCTTTTTTAATTAAGGGTTTAAAAGGATTTACAGTCCAATCTTTTAAGTTTCCAGCAGGCACAACATCTAAGTGACCAGCGTAGCAAAAATTTGGACCTTTAGATCCAAGTTTTGCATAAAGATTTTTAACTGGTTTACTATTTTTTTCTTTAAACTCTAATATTTTAGTTTTGAAACCTAGTTTTTTTAATTTTTTTTCTAAGAATTTCATTACTCCAGCATCTATTGGTGTTATAGACGGGTAACGAATTAGCTCTTTGGCTAATTGTAATTCATTAATGGTTTGCATTTTAATCTCTTAAAAGATCGTTTACTGATGTTTTAGATCTTGTTTTTTCATCTACTTGTTTGATGATTACTGCACAATATAATGAGGGTGCAGCAGGATTATTTTTGTCTGGTAATGATCCAGGAACAACTACAGAATAAGGAGGTATTTTACCGTGAGTTACTTCACCAGTTTTTCTATTAACGATTTTAGTTGATTGGCCAATATACATGCCCATACTCAGCACCGAACCTTCGCCAACTATTACGCCTTCCACAACCTCTGACATAGCTCCTACGAAAACATTATCTTCAATAATAGTTGGAAGAGCTTGTGCTGGTTCTAGAACTCCACCAATACCAGTTCCAGCTGAAATATGACAATTTTTTCCAATCTGACAACAACTACCTGCACGGCTAAAAGTATCCATCATTGTTCCTTCATCAATATAAGCACCAATGTTAACATAACTTGGCATTAGGACTGCATTCTTAGCAACGTATGATCCTTTTCGCATTGCTGTGTTAGGAACCATTCTAAAACCTGCTTTTTCAAAATCATCATTTGTCCATCCAGCTGTTTTTCCTTTTAATAAATGAGCCTTATCTCTCCATGCAGAATATGGTCCATCCAAAGTTTCCATACCATAAATTCTAAAACTTAACATGATTGCTTTTTTTAAATGTTGGTGAGTTACCCATTCACCATTAATTTTTTCAGCAACTCTAGATTTACCACTATCTAAATCTTCTATCACTTGATTGATAGTATCTTTTAAATTTTGATCTGAATTTTGATTAACTTGATCTTTATTTTCCCAAGCTTCATTTATAATGTTTTCTATACTCATAACTTAATGGTTTTTTAATAACCTTATTTCTTTTAAAAATAAAGTAAGATTTTCAATTTTATAATCAATATATTCTTTATCAGATTCTTTTTTACCCCATTCTTCATCATTAATTAACCAAGCAGTAATTGTTCCTCGTTCTTTACCTATAGATAAGTTTTTTGCTATATCTTCGATATATAAAGTTTCTTTTGGATCAATTTTAAATTTTTCTATCATTAAATCGAAAGCCTTAGCTTCTGGTTTTGGGTGATATTCTGCATCTACGATATCAAATATGCCTTCAAATTGGTCATCAATTCCTAGTGTTGTAGTGATATGCTTTACATGCTTGTAACTACCATTAGTGAAGACAAATTTTCTTAAATTTATATTCTCTAACTCATATCTTAATGCCGTATCTTTTTCTAAAAAAGATAAATCAATATCATGAACAAAATCTAAAAATTCTTTAGGATCAATTTCATGATGTATCATTAGACCATTTAAGCTTGTGTTATATTTGTGAAAGTAATTTGCCTGAAGCTCTTTGGCTTTTTTTAAATCTACATTAAGTTTACTTGAGATATATTCAGTCATTTTTCGGCTTACTTGACCAAATACTGCCTCTAGGTCGCTATAAAGAACACCATCACAATCAAATAGAATATTTTTAATATGGCTTAAATTTTTCATTGTCTAATTAAAGTTCCAGATCCCTCATCTGATAAAAGTTCAAATAGAACAGAATGATTTTTTCTTCCATCTATTATAACAACTCCTTTTACTCCGTTACTAGCAACATCTAAGCAGTTATTTATTTTTGGAATCATACCACCAGTAATTGTTTCGTTATCAATTAAGTCTTTTATAGACTCCGAATTAATTTCTGGAATTAGATTTTTATTGTTATCTAAAACACCTTCTACATCACTTAATATAATTAACCTTCTTGCGTTAATTTTTTTAGCAATATAGCCAGCCGCAGTATCTGCATTGATGTTATAAGTTTGATCATTTTTATCTAAACCTAAAGGTGCAATAATAGGGACTTTTTTATCTGCTATAATTTTATCTATTATTGATTGATCTACATTTATAGGAGAGCCCACAAAACCAAGCTCTTCATTTTCTTGGATAACTGTTAAAATATTATTTTCCTTGGAATTAATACTCTGACTTTTACAATTTTGCTGATCTAGAGCATTGATAATTTCCTTATTAAAATCAATTAATACTTCTTCTACAACCTTAATAGTTTCTTTGTCTGTTACCCTTAATCCTTTTATAAATTTACTTTCTAAACCTATCTCACTAAGTTTATTGCTTATTCTTTTTCCACCCCCATGAACAATGATCGGAGTAAATCCTAGTTTATTTAATGTTGAAATATCTTTAATAAAAATATCAAAAAGGTTTTGATCAATTAATACACTGCCACCACATTTAATAACAATGTATTCATTGTTATATTTTTCTAGATACTTTTTTACTTCCTGAGTTGAAGGACCATCTAATGGCAGAATTTTTTTTAATTCTTCTTCTTTAATATCCAACATTAAGTTGTTGTTTTAACAGTGGTTCTTTTCATTATAAAAACTTGTTGTGCCATAGTTAAAATATTATTTACTGTCCAATAAATTACCAATCCTGCTGGAAAAGGGGCCAAAATTATTGTTAAGAATAATGGAAAGAACATAAATATTTTTGCTTGCATTGGATCTGTTGGTGCAGGATTTAATTTTTGTTGAACCCACATAGAAACTCCCATTGCAACAGGCCATGCTCCAATAACTAAAAATGATGGTACATCATAAGGCAATAATCCAAATAGATTAAACAAAGAGGTGGGGTCTCTCTCAGATAAATCTTGTATCCAACCATAAAAAGGCATTTGTCTCATTTCAATTGTTACAAATAAAACTTTGTATAAAGCAAAGAAAACTGGAATTTGCACAAGTATTGGTAAACAACCAGACATTGGGTTTACTTTCTCTTTTTTATAAAGAGCCATCATCGCTTGTTGCAATTTCATTTTATCGTCTTTGTGTAGCTCTTTAAGTCTTGCCATTTCGGGCTGCAAGGCTTTCATTTTTGCCATGCTTCTAAACGAAAAGTTTGCAAGTGGAAAAAATGCTAATCTAATACAAATTGTAATTGCTATAATTGCCAAGCCATAATTGCCAAGTAATTTAAAGAAATAATCTATTCCAAAAAATAATGGTTTAGTAATAAAGTATAAAAATCCCCAATCAATAGTTAAGTCAAATTTATCAATGTTTAAAGATTCAGCATATCCATCAATTACATCAACTCTTTTTGCAGCAACAATGATTTGCAAGGTTTCTTCAATCAATGAGTTTTCATTAAGCTCCAATGGCTCTGTCGAAACAAAATTTGCTCTAAACTTATCTTTATAATCAAATGTTGTTTTAAATTCCTTTTCTCGAGGCGGTATTAGTGAAGTTACCCAGTATTTATCACCAATTCCTAACCATCCTTTTTGAGCTGTTCTTGAAAATTTCTTCTCTTGTATGTCATCATAGTCTTCTTCAATAAGTTCATCATCAAGTGTTGCTACTAATCCTTCATGAAGGATATAGAAGTTAGATATATCAGGCATTTCATTTCTAATAATTTGCCCATAAGTATAAAAATCAAATTTTTTATCTGTAGGATTGATTACACTTTGTTTGATGGAAAATAAATATTTGTCATCTAATGTGATCTCTTTTTCAAATGTTATACCTTGTTCATTTGTCCACGATATTTTTATTGGAGATTGATCTGTTAATTTATTATTTCCTGAGACTTTCCAAATAGAATTTGAATTTGGTATTTCAACGTTTTTATCAGATGTAATAAATCCACTTTCAATCAAATAACCATCTTTTGAATTTCTAGGTGAAAGGAGTGTTACTTTTTCTTGAGAGTCTAAACTAACATTGTATTGTTTGAATGTTAGATCATCAATAACACCACCTTTAAGCGAAATAGAACCAACAATACTTTCATTTTCAAATTTAATCCTTTCACTTTGATTTAAAGCTTCGTCTCTAGATATCTCAGAAACATTCTCTTTTTGATCTAGTGAAGGTGTATCACTGTTTTGTTCAACTTTATTTCCTTCAGCCATATTTTCTTTAGTAATAGGTGGAGGAGCAAAAAATAATGAATACAAAACTATAACTGCTGCTGATAATGAAATTGCCGCTACTATATTTTTAGTGTCCATATTATTTTAATTTTGAATTTTTTTTCACTGGATCAAATCCTTCACCACCACCTAAAAATTTGATTGGGTGACAAGATAAGATTCTTTTAATACTTAAAAAAGAACCTTTTAACAGACCAAACTCTTTGAGAGCATCAATGCTATATTCTGAACAGGTAGGTAAATATCTACAAGAATGTCCAAATAAAGGACTAATGAAATATTTATAACCTTTAATAATTTTAATAAGTATAATTGTAAAAATATTCATTATTTTATTTTTTCAAAATCCTGAAATAGCGTTTCTTTTATTAATTTGTATTCATTATTTAGCATAGATGACTTAGCGATAACAAGGAATGAATAGTTAAAATTTATTGATATTTTTTTAACTGCATCGTTTAAAATATTCCTTAATCTTCTTTTAATCTTATTTCTCTTAACAGCATTTCCAATTTTCTTTTTTGTTACAAAGCTAATATTGAGTTTTTTGTTATCTTTATTCATTAATTTACCAAAGAAAATAGTTACGTACTTATTTGAAAACTTTTTTTGCTTAAGTAAATTTTTAAATTCTTCGTTTTTTGAAAGAGCAACAATTTTGCTTTTCATTAATTTACACTGATACAGTTAAAGATTTTCTTCCTCTGGCTCTTCTTCTAGCTAAAAGTTTCTTTCCACCCTTAGTTTTCATTTTAGATCTAAAGCCATGTTTTCGTGCTCTTTTTTTGTTTGAAGGTTGGTATGTTCTTTTCATAAATAAATTGATTAAATTATATAAATTTTGCCCCTTTATATTAGCAATAATAAAAATAGCAAATAGAAGATTTGGGAATAAAATAACAATATTCATGGAAAATACAAAAAAAATTAAACTATATATAGGTTTATGTTACTTATTAATTGTTAGTTTATTTTTATATTTTTTCTTTTCAAAATTTAGTCTTCAAGAGATAACCTCTTATGATTTCTTAAGAAATAACAGAGCATATTTAATTGAGTTAAAGAATTCTAATTTATTTTTAGTTTCAATTTCTTTTTTGTTTCTAACAGTGCTTTGGGTATTTCCTTTTCTAGGTTTTGGATCTCCAGTGGCACTCATAGGTGGTTTTATCTTTGGGAAATGGATTGGAACATTAGTTGTGGTAGCTGGTTTAAGTATAGGTGCAACCTTTTTATATGTATTTGGAAATTATTTTTTACGAGATTTAATTAAAGAAAAATTTCTTAACAAATTTCAAAATCTTGAAATTAAATTTAAAAAATCTGAATTTTTTTATTTGCTAATTTACAGATTTATTGGAGGAGTTCCTTGGCAAATAAGCTGTCTATTGCCAACATTATTTAATGTAAAAGTAAAAAATTTTCTAATTGCAACTTTTTTAGGAATAATACCTCAGATTTTTTTGGCAGTTTCAATTGGAAGTGGGATTGAAAAAGTAATCGATCAAAATTCGGAAGTTCCTGGAATAATAGATATTATCTTTTCTCCAGATATCTATATTCCTCTTTTAGCGTTTTTTGTTTTAATTGTGATTTCAATTATTTTTAGAAAAAAATTTTACAAAAGTTAATGGTGCTCCCACCCTGTACTGACCAGGGAACTAGTCATTACCAATGACTTGTTATGCCATTTAACTACAGGAGCCAAAATACATTTAGTAATTTATTGATAATAAAGCATTTTTTTCAAATTATTGCCTTAATTTTTTGATTATAATGATTTATATCTACTAAAAAAAAATGTTATGGGAATTCACTACGATTATAAATCAACAAAAGGCAACAAGCTTATGGAAAAGCAAGCTAAAAGAGAAAGAAAGCTTGCTGAAAAAAAGGCTAAGCGTTTAGCTAAAGAAGGCCCAAAACAAGAAGAACCTAAATCAAAACCTCTTGATCCAAATAAACCAATATCTTTAGATTTTTTGACCAATCCAAATAAAGAATGAGTTCTAAAGATAAAAATGAGCGTTTAAGTTTAGCTTTAAGGAAAAATTTAAAAAAAAGAAAATTGTTTCAAAAAAAGAATAAAAAAAAATCTAAGTAATGTCTATTCAGCCTGACTCGTGGATTAAGAAGATGTGTGTTGAGCACAATATGATAGAACCATTCTTAGATCATCAGGTTGCAGAAGGAAAAATATCATACGGTTTAAGTAGTATGGGATATGATGTCAGAATTTCAGATGAATATAGAATTTTTACTAATGTAAACAGTTCATTAGTTGATCCAAAAAACTTCTCAGATGACAATTTTATTGAAAGAAAAGGGCCACACTGCATTATACCACCTAACTCGTTCGTTTTAGCTAAAACAGTTGAGTATTTTAGAATTCCAAAAGATGTGCTTTGTATTTGTGTTGGAAAAAGTACTTATGCAAGAACAGGAATAATTTGTAATGTAACTCCAATTGAAAATGAATTTGAAGGAAATATAGTTATAGAGTTAAGTAATACCACTCCAAACCCAGCAAAAATTTATTCAAATGAGGGCATAGCACAGTTTTTATTTTTTAAATCAGATACTCAACCAGAAACAACTTACAAATCAAAGAACGGTAAATATCAGGGACAAACAACTATTCAAGTTGCTAAAATCAAAAAGTAATTTATGGACAAATTTCTGATAGATGGTCCTAGTAAAATAAAGGGCAAAGTTTCAATATCTGGTTCAAAAAATGCATCGTTACCAATATTAGCAGCTACTTTGCTTTTTGATTTACCAGTAACCATAAAGAATTTGCCAAGGGTAAAAGACATAAGTACCATGCTTAATTTATTAAAATCTCTTGGTTCAAAAGTTGAACTTTCAAAAGATAAAAAAATAGCAAAAATTTCTAATCCAAAAAATATGAAAACTTTTGCAAGTTACTCGCTGGTAAAGACAATGAGAGGTTCAATTTTGGTATTAGGACCTTTAGTTGCAAAACTTCATAAATCAAAAACTTCCCTACCAGGTGGATGTTTAATAGGTGCTAGACCAGTTAATTATCATTTATCTGCGTTGGAAAAACTTGGAATGAATTATGAAATTAAAGATGGTTATATTATAGCAAAATCAAATGGCAAACTTAAAGGTGCAGTTATCAAGTTTCCTAAAATTTCAGTTGGTGCAACTGAAAATTCTATTATTGCTGCATGTTTAGCAAAAGGAAAAACAGTATTAAAAAACTGTGCTATCGAGCCAGAGATTAAAGATCTAACTAATTTTTTAAATTTAGCGGGTGCAAAAATTGAATGGATAGGAAGAACATGTACAATTAATGGTGTTAATTCTTTAAAATCAATAAACTATTCTGTGATGGCTGATAGAATAGAGGCAGGTACATTTTGTGTAGCAGCTACTCTTTCAAAAGGTAGTTTGGAAATCAATAACTTAGATCCAAAAATAATAAGCACTGAATTAAACTTATTAAAAAAAACAGGAGCAAAAATAAATAAAAATAAAAATAAAATTTCAATTAAAGGACCTGAAAAAATAAAACCTATCAAAAATATTAAAACAAAGGAATTTCCAGGTATTCCAACAGATCTTCAAGCACAATTAATGGTATTAATGTGTAGGGCTAATGGCAAAAGCTCAATTACAGAAAATATATTTGAAAATAGATTTATGCACGTTGCAGAATTACAGAGATTAGGAGCAAACATAACAATTAAAAATAACAAAGCATTTATTGATGGAAATACTAAGTTTATAGCTGCAGAACTAATGTCTAGTGATTTAAGAGCATCTGTTGCTCTTGTACTAGCTGCCTCTGTTGCGAATGGAAAATCAATTATCAACAGGATTTACCATTTAGATCGAGGTTATGAAAAAATAGAAAATAAATTAAAAAATATAGGTATTAAAATAAAAAGATTAAAAAAATGAGTAAATATTTAGCTAAAATCATTGCTACAGATCAGGAGGGATTACAAGTAATTTCAGCTTGTACCTCAGGAGCCAAAGTAAAGGTTTCAGATATTAAGTATTTAGCTTCTAATAAAGTATTTTTGTTATCAATTGAGAGAATAAAAGTAGAAAATGAAAATGAGGATAAAAAAGTTAACAGTATTTGTAGATTTGATTTTGTTGATAAGGTGAGATCTAAGAATATTGATCAATCAAATGAAGAATTAACTTTAGAGCTAATTGGAATAGATTATTTGAAAAATAATAATGATTATGAAATAAATCTTATTTTTAGTAACAATGCTCATATTGCTTTGACCACCGAAACTATCGAGGCAAGATTAGAGGATCAAAGTGAAATAGAATAGAGATGAAAGTTTTAGATAGTAAAATAAAGAATTTTGATAAATTATTGGATACCTTGTTAATTCAAAGAAAAAATAAGGTTCAGTCAAACTCAGTATCAGTTACCAATATTATTAAAGATGTAAGAAAAAATGGAGATAAGGCTTTAATTAAATATGAAAAGAAATTTAACAAAAATGTTGTAATTGAACCAAGTTCAAAACTAATACAACAATCTATTAAATCATTAAATTCTAAAGTAAAAAAATCAATTGATACTGCTTATGATAGAATTTTTAAATTTCATTCATTACAAAAATTTAAAAATATTTCTTATACGGATAAATTTAAAAATAAACTTGAGTATAAATATTTGCCTCTAGACTCAGTTGCAATTTATGTACCAGGTTCAACTGCATCTTATCCATCAAGTGTATTAATGAATGCTATTCCTGCAATTGTTGCAGGTGTTAAGCGAATTGTAATGATCAATCCAGGTTTCAAAGGAAAACAGAACCCTGCAGTATTGTATGCTGCTAGAAAATGTAAAATTAAGGAAATTTATTCTATTGGTGGTCCATCTGCAATTGCAGGAGTTGCCTATGGTACAAAAAAAATAAAAAAAGTTGATAAAATTGTTGGTCCTGGAAATGCTTATGTTGCAGCAGCAAAAAAAGAAGTTTTTGGAGATGTAGGGGTTGAAGGAATGACTGCTGGTCCATCAGAAGTAACTATTGTTTGTGATAAGAATTCAAATCCAGAGTGGGTTGCAAGCGATTTAATTGGTCAAGCAGAACATGATAATCTTGCACAGTGCATACTTATTTCAAAAGATAAAAATTTATTAGATAGAGTTAAAACTGAAATATTTAAACAACTAAAAGAAATTCCAAGAGAGTCTATTGCAAGAAAAAGTTTAAAAAATAACGGTATTTTAATGCATGTAAGTTCTAATAAAAAAATTATTAAAATTGTAAATAAGATAGCACCAGAGCATTTAGAGCTTAATGTTAAGAACTATAAATCTTTAGTTTCAAAAATAAAAAATTCTGGATCAATATGTTTAGGTAAATATGCTGTTATGGCCATGACAGATTACAATGTTGGATCAAACCATGTTTTACCAACTAATGGTTCAGCAAAATATTCAAGTGGTATAAGTGTAAACGAATTCTACAAAAGAATTTCATACATAAACCTATCAAAAAAGGGTATTGAAAGTCTTGGACCATCAGTTATAACACTTGCAAATTATGAAGGCTTGGTTGGGCATGCTCAATCAGTAATTAAAAGAATAAGGAGAAAATAAATTTGTCAAAACAAGACTTACTTGAATTCAAGGGAACTGTCATAGACCTACTTCCGAATGCAATGTTTAGAGTTAAATTAGAAAATGGTCATACAGTTACAGCTCATACAGCAGGTAAGTTAAGAAAAAACAGAATTAGAGTTCTTCAAGGTGACAATGTAACTGTGGAGATGACACCTTACGATCTTACTAAAGGAAGAATTATCTTTAGAGGATAAATAAGGCTGAGTAGCTCAGGAGTAGAGCAGAGCCCTGAAAAGGCTTGTGTCGGAGGTGCGAATCCTTCCTCAGCCACCACCCAAAGTTTGATCTTGAAATACCCAGAAAAGAAATTAACTTAATTAATATAATAAATAACAAAAGGACGAAGAAACAAGATGAGTACACTACAAGGTAAAATAAAATGGTATAATGGTAAAAAGGGATATGGCTTTATTGAGAGAGACGACAAAGAAAAAGATGCCTTTGTGCATGCTTCAGCTGTAAAAGCTGCTGGTATGAGATTTCTTAATGAAGGTGATAAACTTGAATTCACATTAGAAGATGGTCCCAAAGGTCCTTCTGCAGTAAATTTAAAAAAAATAGACTAATTTTGACATTAATTCTTAAGGACGTTTTTTCTACATCTAGTAGATAAACGTCCTTTTTTTTATTTAGGCCTTGAATATTAATAATTTTTGTCTAAAACGCTGTTCATGAATATAAATAATACATACAGAGCTACTTACAGAAGTACTCACAGAAACTGTTTCCATAGCCATTAGGCTATTTATTTATATTATAATTTTCATTCCACATAAAATAAGATAATAACTAAAGGATAAGCTTTGGTGGTGAAATAGTATCACGTCGGTTTGTGGATCCGAAGTCGTAGGAGCGTAACCTACCCAAAGTACCACTAAAATGGAAAAAGATAAAAAACTCAATCCTTCCTTACCATCTGGATTTGAAGATCGTTGGAACAAAAAGTTAGTTCTAAAAAAACAACTTTTAAAAGTGATTGAAAAAAATTTTTTAAAATTTGGAGCTGAGCCATTAGAGACACCCTCTTTTGAGATCAGTGAAAATATTGGTTCGTTTTTAGCAGAGGACGAGGATAACCCTATGTCTGATGTATTCTCATTCAAAGATGGTGATAAAAATATTACACTTAGATACGATCTATCTAGTCCTTTAGCTAGATTTGTTGCTCAAAACAACCAAGAGCTTCCATCAATTTACAAAAGATATGCAATTCAGAATGTTTTTAGAAATGAAAAAGCAGGAAATGGAAGATACAGAGAGTTCATGCAGGCCGACTTTGATATTGTTGGAAATGTTAATCCAGCTCAAGCTAATGCAGAACTTTGCAATTTAATCTCGAGTACACTCTTAGATTGTGGTTTGAATAAAGATCAATTCTCAATCAATATTAGTAACAGAAAAATAGTACAAGGTTTAATTGATGATTTAAAAATATCTGAAGATAAGCAATTAAAAGTAATTAGAGCTATTGATAAATTAGATAAACCTGGATTTGGTTTAAAAGGTGTTGAAGATCTTCTTAAAAAAGAGAGAAAAGATGCAAGCGGTGCAGTTACAAAAGGTGCCGATCTAACAGATGAACAAGCATCACAAATATTAAATTTCTTAAAAATAAAAGACTTAAAACAATTAAAAGAAAATTTAAAAAATCCATTATCTCAAGAAGGAATTAAAGAGCTTGAGGAAGTTTTTGAAATTTTAGGATTTAGTTTTAATTTAGAACAAGTACAAACCAATTTTACTATTGTAAGAGGTTTAGCTTATTATTCTGATTTTATTGTTGAAACTAACCTAAATTTTAAAGTTACAAATAATAAAGGAAAAGAAGTTGATATTGGCAGCATTTGTTCCGGAGGGTCTTATGCTAAACTTATCTCAAGATTTAAAGGAGTAGATATTCCAGGTACTGGAATTAGCTTTGGTGTGGATAGATTGTTATTTGCACTTTTACAATTAGATCAGATTAAGGTGGATGATCAAAAGCCAGTTCTAGTCTGCGTGATGGATGAAAAATATCTAAAAAATTATTACGAAATTGTAGATCAATTAAGAGAAAATAACATTAATGCAGAAATTTTTTTAGACACAAAGAAAAATTTAGGTAAGCAATTAACCTTAGCAAATAAGCGTGAATTAAATGTAGCAGTTATATGTGGAGAAAATGAATTTAATGAAGGCAATGTTACTATAAAAAATCTTAAAGGTGTTAAAGGTGAAAATAATAAAACATTTTCAAAATCAAATTTAATAGATGAAATCAAAAAACTTATCTGAAAATATTCTTAGATCAGTAAAATCTAAGGGTTACAAATATATAGAATTACCCTCAGTTATTGAGGCAAATCATATCGTTCAAAGGTCAGGTGAAAACTTTAGAAAATTCATTTTTTCATTTACTGATCAAAATGGAAGCGAGTTATGTCTTAGACCAGATTTAACAATTGCATCCTGCTTAAGATACTTAGAGAATAATTTAAAAGGAAAAGAAAAAATTTTTTATAGTGGTCAAGCTTATAGAAAATCAGAAAATAAAAGTGACTCTATTATTCGAGATCAAATTGGTTTTGAAATTTTAGGTTCTAAAGATGAAAAAAATGATGATAAAGAAATCATCAATACTTCACTAAAATCTCTCCAAAATATTAAATATTCATCAGGTAAATTAACAATAGGAAATGTTGAGATATTTAATTTGTTAATTTCAAAACTAGATATTCCAAAAAGATGGAAGTTAAGATTATCAAGACATTTTTGGAGGGAAGATTACTTTAATGATCTTTTAAAAAGATTAGAGACAAACTCTGATGTAGATCCAACTATTGTTGAAATTGATAAAAAACGTTATTTAAAAATGCTAAAAGAAGATTTATCAAATGTAATAGCAGGAAGAACTATTAATGAGATATTAAATCGATTTGATAACAAAATTAAAGATCCAAGAAGAGCTAGTAAAGGTAAAGGTGTTTCGAAAATTATTAAAGACTTCTTAAAAATTAAATGTCCAATCAACGAGGCTGCATCTGAGTTAAATAAATTTTTTAAAAAAAATAGAATTAATTTGGTGGTTGATCAAAGATATTTTCCTGTCTCTAACAACAAAGTTTCAAAACTAAACGTAGTATTTTCTACTTCTTTTGGAAGACAATTGGAATATTACACAGGAATGGTTTTTAAAATTGATGTTAAGTCAAAAAATAAATTAAAAAATATTATTAACGGTGGTCGTTATGATCGATTAATTTCTGATCTTGGGTCAAAAAAACAAATACCAGCAGTTGGGGCTGCATTAAATTTAAATTATTAATGAAGAAAAATATTTTAAATATTGGAATTCCTAGTAAAGGCAGACTTCGAAAAGATGTCTTAAAAATATTTAAAAAAAATAAATTAAATTTAATTTCAGAAAGAGGAGAAAGAGATTTATTAGGTTCCATTAAACAAAAGAAAAATATTAAAATTTTGTACCTTCATGCAAGAGAAATTATAGAAAGACTCGGTGATGGTTCATTAGATCTAGGATTTTCTGGTTTTGATTTATTAAAGGAAAGTGAAATAAATATTCAAAAGAAAATTAATGTGATAAAAAAATATGACTTCGGGAAGGCCACGTTAGTAGTTGCAATTCCAGATCCTTGGATTGATGTTCAAACTATTGCTGACTTAGAGGAAATAGCATTTGAGTTTAGAGACAAGAAAAAGAAGAGATTAAGAGTTGCAACCAAATATCCAAATTTAACAAGAGAATTTTTATTTTCTAAAGGGGTTACCCAATTTAAATTAGTAGATAGTTTAGGTGCTACAGAGGCATATCCTTTTACTGGTTCATCAGAAATAATTACTGACATCACTTCAACAGGAGAAACATTAAAAGCTAATAATTTAAGAGTTTTAAAAGATGGTGAAATTTTAAAATCGGAAGCTTGTATGATGATATCTAAATCATCGTCTAAAAATAAATCACTTCAAAGTTTAGCTGGATTACTTTCTAAGAATTAAATCTTTCCAATAAATAAGAATAATTTTAATAATATCTAGGTTTCGAAAGATTGCATAAAGACCAATTAGTATTCCTAAACCAATAATAATTTTAAATATTAATAATAATTCCATTACATATTTTATATATGATATAAACTGATTCATGGAAGTTATATTTTTAGTTATTTTAATTCTGTTACTGGGAGTAGTTTCAGCAATTCTTTACTTAAATTTAAGATCTAAGCCTGAGGATCAAAAAGAAAATAAAGAAGCTGAGGAAATATCTAACTTAAAATCTGAAATTTCAAGTTTGAAGGATACTTTAAATACAACAATTAATAGCTCACTTGGTGCAATGTCCACTTCATTTAATAATCTATCTACTGGAGTAACAAAAGATATGACAGAAGCTTTAACTAAAGTAGATGAAAAAGTTGGAAATTTTAATCAGCAAGTTCAATTATTAAATCAAAGCCAAGAAGGAATAACCAAGATTTTGGCTGGAGTTAAAAAATATGGAACTCTTGCAGAGTTTAGTTTGGATGCACTGATTAAAGATTTACTACCAGCTTCTCAATTCATGACAAATGTTAAAATGAAAGAAAATACAAGTGAGAATGTAGAATTTGCAATTAAGCTTCAAGGTGATGTTTTAGTTCCAGTTGATAGTCATTTTCCAGTGGAGAAATTTAAAGCAATTACTGATGGTCATGACGCGGAAGACAAAAGGTTAGTTGCTGATGCTAGAGCAAAATTAGCCACTGCATTTAAAGCAAAAGCTAAAAGTGTGAATGAAAAATATATTGTTCCACCAAAAACTACTGATTTTGCAATTGTCTATGCTCCAACAGAAAGTTTATACAAAGAGTTAACTGAATACCAAGATCCAAGTACAAAAGAATTATTAACCCAAGAATTAATGAAAAAATATAAAGTAGTAATTTGTGGCCCTAATACTTTGTCAGCATATTTGCAATCTTTACATATGGGTTTTCAATCATTGAAAGTTCAAAAAGGGGCAACAGAAATTTACAATCATTTAAAAACAATAAGTACAAGATTTTCAAAACACTTCGACAACATAGTTGTTCTTAGAAAAAAATTAGAAGATGCTATGGGTGTAGTAGATAAATTTGGAACAGATGCAAGATCAATTAACAGAACTTTAGAAAGTATTAAAGATCCTGAGCAGGTTGAGAAAGCTGTACAAACTGAAAACGTAGAAAAATTTGTTGAACGTAATAGACAGCTTAAAAATTAATTTCTTTTTTTCCCAATTAACGACTATAAGAAATTACATGCAGTGGAATAATAAATATATTTATCCAAAATCAACAAGATCAATTATTCAAGGATCACGTCATTATTCAGTCAATCAAGAAAATTTGCCTTCGGTAACAACAATTTTAAAAGCAACAGAGTCTCAGGAAAAAAAAGCAAAATTAGAAGAATGGAAAAAAAGAGTTGGATATAAGCAAGCTGAAATTATTTCAAGAGAAGCCACTTCAAGAGGTAGTTCAATGCATGACTATCTTGAAAAATTTTTACTTGGAAAATTAAATTTAGATTTACTTGGAGATAATACTCGCGAAAAAATGATGGCTGATCAAATTATAGAAAATGGTTTAAGAAATAAACTTGATGAAATATGGGGTTGTGAGGCAACTTTATATTATCCAGGAAAATATGCTGGTGCAGCAGATTGTATTGGTGTTTATGAAAATAAAGAAACAATTATAGATTTTAAACAAAGCAATAAACCCAAGAAAGATGAGTGGATTGATGACTATTATTTACAATGTGCTGCTTATGCAATGGCACACAATAAAGTTTATGGATCAAATATCACCCAAGCCGCAATACTTTTATGTACAAAAGAAAACATTTTTCAAAGATTTGTAATAGATGGAGAGCGATTTAGAGGTTATCAAACACAGTTCATGGATAAAGTTGAGCAATTTTACTCACAGAGGTTAGCAAATTGAATTACGTAATTTGGGATATTGAAACAGATTCTGCCCAACTAGATTGGGCAACTATGATTGAAGTAGGAGCAATACTTTTAGACGAAAACTTTAATGAAAAAGAGCGTTTTTCATATAGATGCAGGATGCCTCAAGATCGAGTTCCATCAGCAACCGCATTATGTATTAACAAATCGAATGTAGATTTAATTTCCAAAGCTAATTTAAGCCATTACCAAATGATTTCTCAACTTGAAAAAAAATTTAAAGAATGGTCACCAGCTACATTTATGGGTTTTTCAAGCATTGGTTTTGATGATGAGATTTTAAGACGCGAGTTTTTTAAATCTTTAAGAAAACCATATTTAACTAACACAGATGGCAACTCAAGACATGATGCTTTAAATATGATCAAAGCTGCATTTGCCATAGATGAAAATGTTTTAAAAACTGAATTAAATAATAAAGGTAATAAATCAATGAAGCTAGAGTCTCTTGCAAGATTAAATGGTTTTGACTCAAAAGATGCACATTCTGCATTATTTGATACTGAGTTAACAGTTAAAGTTTTAGGCTTGTTAAAAGATAAGCAACCTAATTTGTGGCACGAATATTTAAAAACCAAAAGTAAGGTTGTGGTTGAGAATTTAATTAAACAAGAAAAAATGTTTACAATAAATGAAAATTTTTTTGGTAAAAATTATTTATTTTTAGTTGCACCATTGCACCCTAATTCATGTATGCACCCGGTTTACAAATGGGGACAAGTTGTAAATTTATCTGCAAATATAGAAGAACTTCAAAAACTAAACTACCAAGATTTAAAAAGAGAAATGAAAAAATCTCCTCGTTTTTATAAAACTATTAAATCAAATAAAGCTCCTATAATTTTAGATAAAAGCTTAGGTATAAAGGTAGATCCATATAAAAAAATTGGTGAAAATTTGTTAAATAAAAGAGCTGAACTCATGAAAACTAATGAAAAATTTTCCCAGGATATTTGCAATATTCTCAAAGAAGCAGCAGAGGAAAAAATGGAAACAGCTTCCCAAGAAGATATTGAGCCCGAAGAGTCAATATATTCTGGAGGCTTTGTTTCATCTAAAGATGAAGCTTTATTTCCAAAATTTCATAACGCTGATTGGAAGGAGAAATTTGCTCTATTAGATAAATTTCAAGATGATAGATTAGTAACATTTGGTCATAGTTTAATTTTTAATGAAGCTCCAGAAATTTTGCCAAAAGAAATTTATAAAAAAATTAAAAGAAGAATAGCTTCAAGAATTTTGAGTACTAATAAAGAAAAATGGTGGACTGTTTCTGCATTTTATTCTGAGTGTGATGAGATTAGAGAGAATGAAGATAAGATGTTTTCTTTCAAAAATGTTGATGAAAAATTAAAATTTTTAGATGGAATTAATGATTATGTGATGAATCTCGAGCAAAAATATTCTGATGCTTGATTTAATAAACTAAAAATAATTATTTTTGACCATTGAATAATGAATTGAATATATTATATCTGAAGCATGCTTATAGACTTTAAAGATGAAGATTTTGAAAACAAAATCAAAAATGAAGAGGTATCAGTAATTCAATTTTCTGCTGCTTGGTGTGGTCCTTGTAAGGCTCTTAAACCCGTGATGGATAAGTTATCTGATGAATATAAAGATAAAGCAGGTTTTTACTATGCCGATATAGAAGATGGTGGGATAAACACAGGCAGTGCTGCAGGTATTCGAGGCGTACCCACTGTTATTGTATATAAAAAAGGTGTTGAGGTAGATAGAAAAGTTGGTGGAGTTCCTGAAAGCCACATGAAAGAATTCTTAGATAAAAATATCTAGTTTAAATTCAAAACTTCGCCTGCCAAGTACAATGAACCTGTAATTAGTATAATATCATTTTTCTTGACCGGAATTGACTTGATTGCTTCACTAATACTTTTTTTATATTGAACATTTTTGAAAGAATTAAGCTTATTTTTTAACTCTTTCCCATTTATTGAATTTGGTTGATTTGGAATGTCAATGGTGGTCAAGGTTGAGATATTTTTAAAATAGCTCATATATTCTTTATGATTTTTGTTTGCCATCATTCCTAGAATTATATGTTTATTACAATCTAAACTATTTAAATATTCATTTAAAACTTTTGCTCCTAATGGATTATGAGAACCATCTACAAGTAATATATTATCTCTAACTAATTCTTTTAGCTTTCCTGAATTAATTTCTTGGAGTCTTGCAATACTTTTAATTTTTGTTATCCCACTTTTAATATGATTTTCATTTATATTGAGCTCTTCTAGAGATCTTAAAGTTGCAATAGCATTTGAAATATTATCAAGTTGAAATTGACCCTTTATATTGGGTTGAGGAAGTTTTATTCCACCTTTTTTATCTTCATAATAAACAAAGCCATTTTCATTAAATAAATAATTATAATCATCTCCAAAAAAATATTTTTTAGAATTATTTCTCGATAAAGATTTCTTTATTTCACTTTTAATATAATCCGAACTTTGTTTGGAAACGATAATATTTGAATTTAAAAGAGATGATGTTTTCTCGAATATAATTTTTTCTATATTTTGCTCATTTTTTGGAAGCCAATCTAGGTGATCTAATCCTATAGAAGTGACAACACTAGCCAAATTTTTCTTAAGAATATTCGTTGCATCAAAACGGTGGAATAATCCTGCTTCAATTAAATTAATATTCTTAGGAGTTTTTGCTGCTTGATAAAAATAAGCTGCAGTAAGTATCTCAAAAAAAGTTATTGGATCATTATTGTTTGCTTCTGCAACATCCTCAAGTAATTTGCTCAAATCTTCATCATTTAATTCGTGATTATTAAATATAAACCTTTCGTTTATTCTTACGATGTGAGGACTGGTATAAATATTACAATTAAAATTAGCTTCTTTTAAAATTGAGAAGAGTGCTCGTATGGTAGAGTATTTTCCATTCGTTCCAACAATAGAAATTGTTTTTAAATTATCTTGTGGATTTCCTAGATTTTTACAAAGATTTTTAATTCTATCGAGAGATAAATCTATTTCTTTAGGATGCAGCTCTTGTAAGTGATTGACTATCTTCTGAAGTTTCATTTTGATCAGAAGATATAACAGAATTCTGTTTTAACAATATTGATAATAAGGTTCCAATTTTTGCTGCAAGGTCTTTTCGTTCAACAATTAAGTCAACAAAACCAGTTTTTTCAACATATTCACTCTTTTGAAATCCTTCCGGAAGTTCTTCTTTTACTGTTCCTTGAATTACTCTTGCGCCTGCAAAAGCTATTAGTGCTCCTGGTTCTGCAATATGTATATCTCCTAACATTGCATAAGAAGCAGTAATCCCTCCAGCAGTAGGATCGGTTATGCATACCAAATATGGAAGACCATTTTTTTTCAATTCGTTTATAGCCAGTGTGGTTCTTGTCATTTGTGATAGTGAGATTAAGCTTTCCATCATTCTCATTCCTCCACCTGCACTTATACAAATGAATGGAGTTTGATTTTCAATAGCATGTTGAATTCCATATAAAAATGCTTCACCTTCCGCAGCCGCCATCGAGGCTCCTAAAAAATCAAAATCTGATGCAACTGCAGTAATTTTAATATTATTTATTGTACCTGAGGCAACCATCATACCACACTCTAATCCAGTTTTTTTACGAGCGATCTTTAATCTATCTTTGTATGATTTAGAATCTGTCCAATTTAATGGATCATCTTTTGGAATTGGTGTTTTGAATACTTCATAATTATTTTTTCCAAACAAAATATCAAATCTTTGTTTTGGTTTAATTCTGTGATGCTTATTACAATCTGGGCAAACCCATAGATTTTTTTCTAAATCTTTTTTAAGAATTGGGCCTCTACAACAAGAAGTCCAATCACTTTTTTCAATATCCTCTTTTGTAGATCTTTCTCTAATAGCAGTTTTAATTTTTTCACCTGCTTTTATTATTTTTGTTATCCAGTTCATTGAATTTTATTTTTTAATCTTCTCACAATATTAGTTACATTTGTGACAGTATTTTGTCTGTTTTTTATTGATTTAGATATTTCCTTACAAATTGCACTTCCAACCACCAAACCATCTGCACTTTTTAAAGATTTTATTGTTTTTTCAGTAATTCCAAATCCAATTACTACATTTTTTGAAGTGTTTTGTTTTTTAATATTTGCATATCTTTCCAAAATTTTTTTAGGTGAAACTTTTAATTTCCCACCTGTGGTTGATAGCATACTTATATAATAAACCATATCATGTGAATCTTTTATGATTTTTTTTAATCTTGATTGTGAAGTTGTTGGAGATACTAGTTGTATAAAGTTAACACCATTTTTTTTGCACTTTGAGGCAAAACTCTTATTTTCTGGGTAGGGTAAATCTACAACAATTAATCCATCTACATTTGACTTTTTACATTTGTTAATAAATTTATTTTCATTGTACTGAAAAATCATATTGTAATATCCCATTAATATAATTGGAGTATTTTTTTTTAATTTTTTAAAATCTTTTGCGATTTCAAATACATCATTAATTTTGATTCCGTTTTTAATAGCCCGATAGGCACTAGTTTGTATTTGTCCACCGTCAGCTATAGGTGTGTTATGCGGAAATCCTAATTCACATATGTCAGCATAATTTGATATAGAATTGAGAATCTCTAGAGATTTTTTTTTAGTATTATCTCCTGCAACAGTATACGTTAGTAAAGCTGGCCTATTTTCTTTTTTTGCATTTAAAAAGGCTTTGTTAAGTAATGAGCTCATTAATGTTTCCCTAACCTTTCCCTTAAAATATCCCTATCTTTTTTTGCATCACCACATGAGTTGACAATTATAATTGTGTCTTTACTTAACTTTGGCGCAATTTTTATTGCTTCAGCAAAAGCATGGCTTGGTTCTAGACTTGGATTTAATTTTTCAAATTTTGTGACCATTACATGAGCGTCTAATGCTTCCTCGTCTGTAGCATAAGTATATCTTGCTCTTTTCGTATCTTTTAAAAAACAATGAATTGGACTTACACCTGGATAATCTAATCCAGCACTTATAGACTCTGTGTCATTTATTTGTCCTTCATTATTTTGACATACATATGAAGCAGCACCATGTAAAATTCCAACTTTTGCATTTCTACTTAGAGGAGCAGCATGAAGTTTTGATTTTTTAGGGCCTCCGGCTTCAACACCTATTAATTCAATTTGCTTCTTATTAAAATCTATGAACTCACTCCAAAAACCATAAGCAGAACTTCCACCTCCAACACAATTAATTAGTTTAATTTTATTTGGAATTTTTTTGAATTCTTTTTTAATCTGTGATTTTAATTCTCTTGAAATTTGTGCAGTAGACCAACCACATATTTTAACAAATATATTTGGCCCAACTGTACTTCCTACACACATATGAGTATTGTCGCAATTTGACACCCAATATCTCATACATTCACTTACAGCATCTACTAAAGTTTGGCTTCCGGAATAAACAGGAACTATTTCTGCTCCATTTTTTCTCATAGCATCACAGTTTGGTTTTTGTCTTTTAATATCTTTTGCACCCATAAAAATTTTACATTTGAGACCAAATTTTTTAGCTGCCATACTCAACATCTTTCCTGCGTAGCCAGCTCCAGTATCGCCTACAATATATTTTTTACCCATAGCTTTACAAATAAGTGCATGTACAGTTGCATTATAAATTTTGTGAGCTCCACCATTTGCCTCTGATACTACTTTTGCCCAAATTTGAGCTCCACCTAAATGATTGGATAAATTTTCTAATTTTACAAAAGAAGTTGGTGAGCCAATGTAGTTTTGAAAATAGTAATCTCTTTTTTTAAGAAATTCTTTATTATTTCTTAGTTTTTTAAATTCTTTAGTTAAGTCCTCTACAGGTTTTTTTAAAGTTTCAGGAATAAAACTTCCTCCAAATTTTCCTCCCCAAAACCCTTTTTGGTCATGTTGATCAATTAATGGAACACCTTTTTTAAGTTTCATTTTTAATTTCGTTCACTTTATTTAAAAAAAATTCTAATTTGGATAAGTCTTTTAATCCAGATGTTTCTACACCTCCAGATAAATCGATAAAATTTGCTAAATTTTTGAAATTTTTTAGATCATCATTGAATTGAATATTTCCAGCTATCATTAATTCCTTATTTAAATTGATATTTTTAAGCAAGTCATGATTAAAAGACTGACTTTTCTCATAGCCTTTACTATCAAACAGGTAAATATCAGTTACATCAGAATATAATTTATAATCAATTAAATCAGACTCTGTTTTGATTGTAAAAGCTGTAATAATTTTTTTTTGATATTTTTGTTTTATTTCTCTTATCTCCTCTGGCAGACAATCATATATTTGATAGTAATCAAAAGGTAAGTTTTTAATTTTTTCCAAAATTTTAATATCAGGCTTTACTAGAACAGCAACATAGAAACTCTTTTTAGAATTTATACTTACAAGTTTTTTTAAATTTTGATATTCAACATACCTTGGACTCTTTGGATAGTTACAAATAAATCCAATAAACTTAGGTGGGTGGGGATGATTAATTAGAAAATTAAGAGTATTAGGATCTGAAATCCCACAGATTTTGCATCCTTGGATCATCAGTTTAAATGATCAATTAGTCTTTTAACATTATTTTTAATATTACCCTTTGTAAGTGATCTACCAATTACAACTCCTGAAACTTTATTTTTGAATGCATTCTTTGGCGTCATTACTCTTGCTTGATCATTTAAATTATCACCAGGCATTCTTATACCAGGCGTTATGATTAAAAAGTTTTTATATTTTTTTCTAATCATTTTTGCTTCTTGCGCTGAACAAACAATTCCATCACAGCCTGATTTTTTTATAATGCTTGCTTGTTTTAAAACAAGTTGATCAACTGTTTTGGTATGACCAATTTCCTTTAAAGATTTGTTGTTAAGACTAGTCAATATAGTAACTCCTAGTACTTTCAAATTTTTATTAATTTGTTTAGTCTTATTTTTAATTGATTTTAGCATTTCAAGACCACCGTTTGCATGAACTGTAATATATTTACAATTTTTTAAATCTTTTAAACTATCAACTGCAGAAAGAGCTGTTTGTGGTATATCGTTAATTTTTAAATCTAACCAAAAATCTGATTTATATTTTTCCAAAAATTTTCTTCCATTTTTAGAATAAAAAAACTGCAATCCAAATTTTGGAACAATTTTTAATTTTTTTGTATTAATATTTTTAAGGATTTGATTTATTTGATTTAAATTTGAAGTATCACAAGCAACAAATATAGTTTTATTCTTCATTATTAATCTTTTTAAACATTTCCTTGCTCATTTTCCATGATATTACTTTTTTTTCAGGAACTGCAACTTTTTCCCCAGTTTTTGGATTTCTTCTGATTGAAGCTTTTTGAGTTTTAACTCTAAAGGTTCCAAAATTTCTTAATTCAACCCCATCTCCTCTTCGAAGAGCTCTTTTTATTTCATTTAAAATTATATTAGTAAATTTTTCTAGGTCTTTTTTTAAGAAATTTGGGTAGTTATTTGAAAGTTGTTTTAAAAGCTTTGATTTTACAATAGCCAATTTAAATCTTCTTCAATTATTCTTTCTCTTCTTCTTTTTTCTTCAGATCTTCTGATAATGATGAAAAAGGCAAGTTTTTACCAGAACCTTCAGATCCATATTTTTCAAGAGCTTCTTTTTTCTCAATTTCTTCAAGCAATCTAATACTTAATGTTACTTTTCTTTTGTTTAGGTCTAAATCTGCTATTGCACAGTCTAATTTCTCACCACCTGTCCATCTGCTTGGCCTAGCGTCTGCAGCATTAATTGCTATCGCAGATTTTTTAATTTGGAAATCCATTTCACAGCCTTCTGGTCTCACAATCAGACCTTTGTTATCAGTTGAAACAACCTTAACAGTTATCGTTTGATTTTTTGCTTTATCTTTAAACCAGTCAAACGGATCTGGTTGTGTTTGTCTTAGACCAACTCTAATTTTTTGTTCAGAAGATTTAATTTCTAAAACTTTAACTTGAAGTTTATCGCCTTTTTTATACTTGGCTAATTCTTCTTCGCCATTATTTAAATACGTCAAATCATTACAATGTAAAAAAGCATCAATATCTAAATCCTCTATTTTGACAAACAATGAGTATTCGTTTTTATTCACAACCTCACCTTCAACAATGCTATCGATAGGATATTTCTTCTCAAATGTCTCAAATGGATTTTCTTGGGTTAGTCTATGTGAAATAGCAACTCGTCTTTTATCTTTATCAATTTCAGTAATCACACAATCTATTTCATCTCCAACTTTAAACATTTTTTTTGCTGAAATATTCTTCTTAGTCCAGCTTAGTTCACTAGAATGAAGTAAAGTTGTTAAACCTGGTTCTAGTTCACAGAAAGCACCGAAGTCCATTAATTTTACAACCTTGACTTTATAGATTTTGTTTAGCTCATAATTTTCAATATGCTCAAAAGGGTCAGGAGACAATTGTTTTACTGAACATCCAACTTGTAATTTTTCTTTATCAACACTAATTACTTTTAAGTCATGTTTCTCACCTATATTGAAAACTTCATCTGGATGGTTTACTCTTGAATAAGAAATTTCTTGTAAGTGAACTAGTACATCTAATTCACCATTAACATTAAAGAAGCAGCCAAAAGAGCTATATCCTTTTACTTCTGCACCCTTAATAATGTCACCAACTTTATATTTCTCAACTATTTTTGCTTTATCTTCTTTCTTAAACGATGAAATTATTTCTCTTCTTGAGACACACGCATTACCTCTTACTTTATCAAGTTTAATTAGAGCAAATTTTTGTGGTTCATTCATTAAATGACTTATATCTTTTAAAGGCTTATCACTGATCTGTGAGCCAGGTAAAAACATCAATGAACCTGTATCTATGTGTTCAACTATACATCCTCCTTTGCACTTAGATGTAATTTTTCCCATGATAGGCTCATTTTTTTCATATGCTTCTACCAATTTATCCCAACCTTTGATTTTTTGGGCTTTACTAGCTGAAACTAAAATTTCACCATGCTTATCTTCAATTTTTTCAAGTAGCACAGGAATTGTTTCTCCAATTTTGATTTTCTCAGAAAGTCCCATGCTCTTTAATTCATTAATATCAAGAACTGGTTCTGATTTTAAACCTTCAACAAATAAAAATACAAATTTCTCTGTAATTTTATTTATTTTTCCTTCAATGATTTTACCTTCTTCTATTTGAACTTTTGAAAGTTGACTGCTTAGTAATTTTTCGAATTCTTGAGATGCTGGATTTGATAAGTCTTTATAAATTTCCATTAAATATTAATTTTCCTGTCTATTATTTTTTTTATTTTTAAAAAACATGACCTTTTATTAAGGTTTGTCGTATTAATCAATAGTGAATCTTTTGTTTTCTTTAAAGGAGATATTTTTCTATTTAAATCACTTTTATCACGTTTTTTAATGCTTTTTAAGACATCTTTATATGTTATTTTTTTCTTTAACCCTTTTAATTCTTTATATCTTCTTAATGCTCTAGTTTTTACATTTGCAGTTATATAAAATTTAAAGTCAGCATCAGGAATAATATTGTATGTAATATCCCTTCCATCCAAGCAAGAACCTTTATATTTTTTAGGTGGGTTATATGCAAAATTAATTTGAAAAGAATGGACCATTTTTCTTATTGATTTAATTTTAGAAATTATGGAAGCTTCAGTTCCAACTTCATCAGACAGTAAATTATTGTCTGAGAGATCTTTTATTTTTAATGACTTAATTTTTGATTTTATAAATTTATTATTAAATTTTTTTGGGTATTTAATTTTTAGATAAGCAATAAATCTATAAATTTTTCCAGTATCAAGATAAAATAGATTATAATGTTTTGAAATAGCTTTTGCTAAAGTTCCAGCACCTGCTGCAGCAGGTGAGTCAATAGCAATTTTTAAAATATTTTTTCTTTTAATCATTTTTTTAAATCCTCAATAATTTTTAGAAAATTAGGAAACGATGTGTTGATTGAATCTTTATCGTGAATAGTCCATTTTCCACCAAAACTTAACGCTGCAATCAAACTTGTCATAAAAACTCTATGATCTTTTAAATAATTTTTAATTGTAATTTTTTTGTCAAAATCTAAATTTAGATCAGGGTTGCCATAGATTTTAATAGAGTCGTTTGTTGTAATTGTTTTTACTCCTAAATTGGATAAAATTTTATCAGCCCATTTTAACCTTGGGCTTTCTTTTTGATTTAATTCACCAAGATTACTAAAATACGAAACACCTTTCGCTTTGGCAGCAACTAAAAATATAACTAAAAATTCATCAATCGCACCACTATTTAATTCAGGAGGGCAATTAATCGCCTTTATATTTTTTGCACTCACTACTTTTATGTCAGCCTTTTTCTCACCCTTATAAGTTTTTTGATTTTTAAAAATTATTCTCACTCCCATTTTTTTTAAAATAGTTATGATACCGATCCTAGATGGATTTATATTTACATTTCTAATAACTAATTCTGAATTATTAGAGAGCGCAGTTAGGACAATGAAAAATGCACTAGAACTAATATCCGATGGAATATCATAATTTAAAGAATTAATTTTTTTTACTTTTTCAATTTTAATTTCATCAAAATTTTTATTATTTTTAATACTTATTGGTAATTTCAAATGTTTACATAATAGTTCAGTATGGTTTCTTGATTTTTTCGCTTTAATTGTTGTTGTTCCATCAGTTCTCATTGCTGCAAAAATAATTGAACTTTTGCACTGAGCTGATCCTTTGTTTTCATTATATTTAATTGGTTTTAGCTTTGATGATCCATAGATCTTTAAGGGTAAAAAATTATTGCTCCTTAATTTAAATTTAGCTCCAAACTTGCTTAAAGGATCTGATACTCTTTTAAAATCTCTTTTTGATAAACTTTTGTCTCCAATTAAATTTATTGGCTCTGGAGAATTTACTAACAGTCCAAGAATAAGTCTTCCAAGAGTACCTGAATTTTGAGCATCTATAGTGAGGTTTTTTTTATATTTATAGCCATCAATTCCTTTTCCATAAATTTTACATTCTTTTTTTTTTATAATTACTTTAATTCCCAATTTTTTTACTGCCTCTATTGCAGCCAATACATCTTCAGACATTAAAAGATTTTTTGCTTTTGATGTTCCTTTTGCTAACGAGGAAAAAAGTACCCATCTAATACTTAAGCTTTTATCACCAGGAACTGTTATAATTTTTTTAAATTTTTTAATTTTATGATTTACAGAAATTATTTTTGACATTTGCAATTATTTAAAACTAAAAGACTCACCAAAGTATGCACTTTTTGCTTCAATATTATTAACTAGATCAGATGGAGAGCCTTCTGCAATAATCTTGCAATTGCTCAAAATCATTGCAACATCTACACAAGCGAGTAAATCTCTTGCTTGGTGATCACATATACAGATAGTAATTTTTTTCTCATTTTGTAAGTTTACAATAATTTCTTGTAACATTTTTATTGTTAGGACATCTAGAGCTGCAAAACATTCATCTAAAAGAAGAACACTTGGATCACTTAAAAGTGATAGAGCAATAACTAATTTCTTTTTTTGCCCACCAGAAAGAAATTTCGCTTTTATGTTTCTTAAATTCTCTAATTCAAATTTACTAATTAATTCATTAATTTTGTTTTCTTCACTATTTTTTTCGTTAATAACAATTTCTGCGATAGCTTTTAGGTTTTGGTACAAAGTTAGATCGCTAAAAAAACCACCATATTGAGGAACATATCCAACTTTAAATTTTTTTGTTCTTAGATATATTGGAAAATCTAAAACATTGGTGTTGTTGATTTTAATTTGACCGCTATCTGGCTTAATAAGTCCTGTTATTAAATTGAATATTGTAGATTTACCAACACCATTTGGTCCAAGCATTCCAAAAATTTCACCTTCGTTAATTTTAAAATTGATATTATCTAAAATTAATCGATTTCCATATGACAGGGATACATTTTCAAAAGAGATGATCGAATTAGGTTGCTTATATGATTTAATTCTAAATTTTTTTATAAGCGCCATTTAATTTCGACTTTCTATATTTACTTTATCTTTAGAATTGTGCATAAAAATTTTTGTATCTTTTGTTATTGTATCAAGTTCAACTACATCTGCTTTTAAAATATTAGTAGGGTTTGTGTAAACTACATTTTTTGAAATAATCAATAAATTTTTCTTCATTGAAAAGTCTAAATAATCCCCAGTAATTGAATTATCTTGATATTGAATTCTAACGTTCTGCGAGAAAATGGTATCATAATTTATTGTATTATATTTGCCAAAGTCAGAGACAACTGTAATCGTCTCATTTTTTTCAATTAAATTGAGGAAAGCTTTTACATTTTTTAAAAAGATAATGTCACTATTATCAAGATCTATTTCGCCTTCATCAGCCAAAATTATATATTCATTTCCCTTTAGGTCTTTTGAAGAATATTTAATATCTTTAATAATATTTGAATTTGTAGAAATCTCTTCTTCAGCTTCTAAACTTATATTTTGATTATTTTTTTCTTTTTGGAAATAATTTGAATAAATGAAAAAAAAACTTACAGCTAATATAATTATGAAAATAAAAACTCTATAATTTATACTTTTCATTAATTAATGCTGGATTTTAATAGAGTATGAATATGAAGAATACCGATAGTTTTAAGTTTATTTTTTTTATTATGTACACAAAGAGAAGTAATTTTTTTCTCATTCATCAAGCTTAACGCTTTTACTGCTAATGAGTCTTTATCAATACTAATTGGATTTTTTGTCATAATTTCTTTTGCAGACACATTAAAAAGATTTTCTTTTTTTTCATTAAATCTTCTAATTTGCCCATCTGTGATTATTCCTTTAGTCCGTTTTTGTTTATCTTGAATAAGTAGAAATCCTAATTTTTTTTTACTTAATATTTGTAAACCTTTTTTCATATTTAGATTTTCATCAATAAAAGGAATTTTATTTCCTGTTAGCATAATATCTTCTACTGTTCTTAGTTGAGCTCCAAGACTACCTGCGGGATGTAATTTTTTAAAATCTAATTTTCCAAATTTTTTATATTTCATTGAACAAATGGCCAGAGCATCACCCAAAGCAAGCTGAGACGTCGTGCTAGATGTTGGAATTATGCCTTCAGCTTCAATTACTTGAGGAATTAAAAGTTTTATATCAGCTGCTTTATATAAAACTGAATCTTTCTTAGACACTATTCCTATCAAGAGAATTTTATTTCTGTTGGCAAATTGAATAATATTTTTTAGTTCATTTGTTTGTCCAGAATTACTAATTAGTATTAAAATATCATTTTTTGATATCATTCCAAGGTCACCATGAGAAGCTTCACTAGCAGCAAGACTAAATGATGGGGTTCCAACAGAAGCAAGAGTTGCTGCAATTTTAGATGCTATTAAACCACTCTTACCCACTCCGCACAAAATTACTTTTGATTGGCATTTTGCTATTTTTATTACTGCTTCACCAAAAGAGCTGTTGATACTTTTTTTTAATTTTTGAAGCGCTTTTATTTCTAAGTTAATTACATTGTTTGCTTCAGTTATGAATTTTTTTTTATTCATTAGTGCGACCAGATATCATCTCTAAATAATGCAAGATCAAGATCAACCCTTGTTTTTAAAAATTTAAGACAATCTTCATAAAGTTGCATTCTATTTTCTCTTTCCAATATTTTTTTCAATTCATCATGTATTCGATGTAAATATATTACATCGTTAGCACAGTATTTTAGTTGCGCAGGTGTTAATTCACCTCCAAAATCTGAACTTTGAAATTGTTTGCTAATATCTATATTTATAAACTCTTTAATAAGCGTTTTTAATGAATGGTTGTCAGAATAAGATCTTGCAAGCTTTGATGCAATTTTTGTGTCTAGAATATTTTTAGTTTCTGTTTTTAAATAATATTTAATATGAGCCATATCTGCTCGTCCATAATGAAAAATTTTTACAATATTTTCGTTGCTTAATATTTTAATTAAATTAGGTGCTTGATAATTTTTTCTATCAAATTGAACTATATGTGCATCTGAGTTGCCAGAAGATACTTGAATTAAGCACAATGGATCACGTCTGACATTTAGACCCATGAATTCACCATCTATGGCAATTATATTGCCTAAATTTAAATCATCTGGTAGATCGTTTTTGTGAAGTTGAATATTATTACTCATTTTTAAACATATATATATGAAAGCAAAAAATTGTCTAATTTTTGGTGGTAGTGGCCAAATTGGAAGAAACTTAATAAGAAAATTAACTAAGAATAATTATAAAGTTACTGTTGTAACAAGAAACATTCATCAAAAAAGTTATATTATCAAAACACAAGCTAATGCAGGCTATATTGATATTGCTGAAGCAAATATTTTTGATGAAAAAAAAATAAGAGAACTTTTTTCAAAAGCAGACATATGCATAAACTTAATTGGTATTTTGTTTGAGCAGAAAAAAGGAAATACGTTTGATAATATCCATTCAATATTCCCTTCTTTATTAGCAAAGCTCTCAAAAGAATATAATCTAAAACATTTTATTCATTTATCCGCATTAGGAATTAATGATGCATTGGATTCAGACTATGCAAAAAGTAAGCTTGAAGGTGAAAACAAAGTTTTAAAAAATTTTCCTTTGGCAACAATACTAAGACCATCTATTGTCTATTCTGTTGATGATAATTTTACTACAAACTTTATGACTTTACTGAATAGACTTCCTATTTTCCCATTATATTATGAAGGCAAGACTAAGTTTGCTCCTATTCATTGCTCTGATTTAACAGATACAATTCATTATATTATTTCAAATAATGTTTATTCAAAAATAATTGAATGTGTAGGACCTGAAGAAATTAATTTTAAAGAGCTTCTTGAAAAATTATTAAATTTGATTGGAAAAAAAAGATTACTTATACCCCTACCTCTACCAGTAGCTAATTTTTCTGCAAGATTTTTTGAAATTATGCCGAAACCTTTGCTTACAAGAGATCAATTAAGACTTTTAAAATATAATAATATTGCTTCAGGTAAGTACAAAACTAATTCTGATATAGGAATTCCAAGTTTAAGGTATTTTGATCAAGAGGTAAAAAAATATTGTTATATGTGGAGAGAAGGCGGTCAGTTTTCTACAGAAAAATACAATTCAGAGAATGATTTAGATATAAAAGCTAATTAACAAATTAAGCTGACTGTATTTTCTTTTCAATGAATTCTGGAACTTCTTCTTTATCAGTTACTTCTTCTTTTTTACCTTTTGGCTGGTAAGCATAAAGAAGATGTAGTTTGCAGTATGAAAAATCTTTTAAAGAAGATCTTCCACAAAAATAAAATGATTTCTCATCTGGATGACCTATTGGCCATTTGCAAGAATGTTCATCAAGTTCTTCCAATTGCTTTGGGTTTTCTGGCTCAAAGTCTTTTTCAATTATTAAAGATTTAAATTTACTTTTTCGTCCTCTTCTAGATCTAATATTTTTTTCACCAATTGTTTCTTCAAAATTTTGATTAGAAGTTGCAGATCTTGTCTTAATTTTTGCAGATAAATTAAGTCTATGTGCTTTACCAATAACTGCATTTCTACTAATACCACCAATAATCTCAGCTATTTGGCTTGCAGTATTTCCTTTGCCCCAAAGCTCTTTTAATTTCTGTACTTTTTCTTCAGTCCAACTCATATATCAACATGTTGTATTAACTTTTTTAAAAATAACAATATACTGTTATAAAAATTAATTAAACAATCAAAAAATTAGAGTTATCAACACGAATTACAAGAAACTAACTGACCAGTTTCAATCATAACTTGTATCTATTAATTAAAATTTATAAAAATAAAATTTATTTATGAGCAATCTAGCTAAAAATTATAATAGAAAAAAAATCTCATTTAGTTATGGAAAGGGTAGTTATTTATATTCCACTGATGGAAAGAAATATTTAGACTTTGTAAGCGGTATAGCTGTAAATTCATTAGGCCACGCACATCCAAAATTAGTAAAAACAATTAACAAGCAATCAAAAAAACTTTGGCATGTTTCAAATGCTTTTCAAATTCCAGAGGGAGAAAGATTAGCTAAAAAATTATGTAAAAATACTTTTGCAGATTTTGTAATGTTTCAAAATAGTGGGGCAGAAGCCACTGAAGCTGCTATAAAAATTGCTAGAAGATATTTTTTTTCTATAGGAAAACCAAATAAAAATAGAATTTTATGCGTAAAAAATTCTTTTCATGGAAGAACTCTGGCAGCAATATTTGCAAGTGGTTCTAAAAAAATGATAGAAGGATTTGGTCCAAAAGTAAATGGTTTTGATCATTTTGATTTTGGCAATCATGAATTATTGAAAAAAAAAATAACCAAAAACACTGCTGCAATCATGGTTGAAACAATAATGGGTGAAGGTGGTATTAAAGTTATTCCTGATTGGTGCTTGAGAGAATTGAGAAAATTATGTGATAAAAAAAATATATTATTGATACTTGATGAGGTTCAGTGCGGAATTGGAAGATCTGGTGATTTTTTTGCATTTGAAAAATCTAAAGTTAAGCCGGACATTGTACCGATTGCAAAAGGAATTGGTGGCGGTTTTCCAATTGGAGCAGTTTTAATGAATAAAAAAGTTGCTACTGGTATGGTGCCAGGTACACATGGATCAACATTTGGAGGAAATCCTTTAGCAATGTCAGTTGGTAATGCTGTTATGGATATTGTATCAAATAAGAAATTTTTAAAAAATGTAAAAAATTTATCAAAACATTTCATATCAAATCTAAATAATATTAAAGACAAGTATCCCAAAATTATTAAGCAGATTAGAGGGAAAGGTTTATTAATCGGAATTCAACTTCAAAAAGATCAAACATTGTTTATAAAAAAACTAATGGATAATAAACTTTTAACTATACGTGCTGCTGAAAATGTGGTTCGTATTCTACCACCATTAAATGTTAAAAAAGTTGAAATTAATCAAGCTTTAAAAATTATTAAAAAAGTATGTGAAGAGTTAAAATAATAATGAAACATTTTATAAATTTAAAAGATATACCCGCTAATGACTTAAGAAAGATTTTAATTGATGCAAAAAAAAGAAAAAATTTAAGAAAAAAATTAAGCACACTTGAGGTAGATAAAGGAGCACCTTTAAAAGGAAAATTGCTAATACAAATGTTTGAAAAATCAAGTTTAAGAACTCGATTAAGCTTTTATTTAGCAATAAAACAACTTGGTGGTGGAACTTTAACTTTACGTTCTAACGAATTACACTTAGGTCAAGGGGGCGAAAGTATTGCAGATACTGCCAAAATTCTTTCAACATATGGGGATGGATTTATGTTGAGAACTGATAGTGATAAAAAAGTTGAGGATTTTAAAGACCATCTATCAATACCAGTAATTAATGGATTGAGTCCATCTTCTCATCCAACTCAAGTCCTATCAGATGTTTTTACAGTTGAGGAAATAACAAAAAAACCTATTTCGAAATTAAATATTTGTTGGATAGGCGACTCCAACAATGTTTTAGATAGTTTAATTGCGGCTTCAGTTAAATTTTCATTTAAATTGAAAATTGGTTGTCCAAAAAAATTTGAACCAGGACAACAAGTCAGAAATTGGGTTAAAAAAAATAAAAAAAAAATATTTATATACAATGACCCCAAAAAAGCTGCATCAGGAGCAGATGTAATTTTTTCTGATAAAGTAATTTCTCTAAATGATAAAGTTAATAAGAAAAATAAAATACAAGCTTTCAAGAAATTTAAAGTAAGCAAAAAACTAATGAGCTTTGCAAATAAAAATTGTATATTTTTACATTGTTTGCCTAGAGGAGATGAAGTTAGTGAAGAAGTTTTTCTAGGAAAAAATTCTCATGTTTGGCAGCAAGCTCTAAATAGAGTTCACGTACAAAAAAGTATTTTATTATATTGTTTTGGAAAACTAAGGTAGAGGTACTGGATTATCTGAATTCTCGTTTAAATATTTAATTACTGATGCTCTATCACTCTCTTTTCTAAGTCCAGCATAGGCCATTTTGGTTCCCTTAATATATTTTGCAGGCTTTTTAAGAAAGCCATTTAATTCTTCAAATGTCCATTCTTTGTCATAAGCTGCTAATGCTTTTGAATACTTATAGTCTTCTACAGATCCAACTTTTCTTCCTACCACGTTGTAGAGAGCTGGCCCTATTGCATTTTTTCCACCTTTAATTATTGAATGACATGCTGCACACTTTTTAAAAACTTTTTCACCAGTTGCTATATCTCCCATTGCCATTAATGCTACAATGTCTATTTTTTCCTCTTCTTTTGCAGAACTAGAAGTAGATACAGTAGTTGCATTCTCTATTTCAACTGTATAGCCAGGGGTCTCAGGCTCCTCCACATAAAATATAACATCAGATAATTTACCGATTCCTATAACTAAAAGAGCAACCATTAATACTGCTGCAATAATCTTATTTATTTCAAAAGAATCCATTTTTTTTAATTATGAGATTGAACATATAACACGTTAAATAAAAAAATCGCTAAAATTTAATGTATAAATTTGCCTCTCTCATTAATTAATGGTTAAATAAATCAAAAATAATGAAAACCATAATTATTATACCCTCAAGAATGTCTGCTACCAGACTTCCAGGCAAACCTTTGTTAAAAATTAATGATTTATCAATTATTTCTCATGTTTGCAAAAGAGCATCAGAGGCAAATATTGGGGATGTTTATGTGGCAACAGAAGATCAAGAAATTGTTGATGATGTTAAAAAAAGTGGTTTTAAAGCTATTTTAACGAGCAGTAAACATAAAACTGGGACTGATAGGATTTATGAGGCCTATAAAAAATTAAATATAAAAAATATTGATTTGATTATGAATTTACAAGGAGATGAACCATCTATTAAAGTTGAAGATATAATTGGCTTAAATCAAAAAATGATTGTCCATAAATCAAAGATAGGCACACTTGCAGCCAAAATAAAGGATCTGAAAGATTTGGAAAATGAAAATGTTGTTAAAGTATTAACAGAAAAAAAACTTGAGGATAATAATTTTTCTAAAGCTAAGTCATTTAATCGAATATCTAAAAATATTAGTAATACTTATCATCATATTGGTATTTATTGTTACGCTGCAGATACACTTGAAAAGTTTGTAAATTTAAATCAAACAGAAAATGAAAGTAAATTTAGACTAGAGCAATTGAGAGCTTTAGATAATAAAATTGATATCAATGTAAGTATAGCCAATTCAAATCCTATAGGGGTTGATACCGAGGAAGATTATCTGGCCTTGAAAAAAATTATGGAATATAAATCGTTATGAGCAAAATATATTTCCAAGGAACTTATGGTGCGTATTCACATTTAGCCGCTCTATCAATTGATCCAGATGCTGAGATTATACCTTGTAAAACTTTTGATGATTGTTTTAATAAAGCTTCCGAAGAGCATGAGTGCAAGATTATAATTCCTGAGTCTAACAGAATTACTGGAAATATAGGAATTGAATATTTAATTTTTAAACACAGATTAAATATTTATAAGGAACACTTTCAAAAAATTGAACATAATTTACTTGGACAACCTGGTGTAAAACTAGAAAGTATCAAAGAAGTATATTCTCATGCACAAGGTTTATCTCAATGTTCAAATTTCATTAAAGAAAATAATTTATCTGAACATATAAGAGCAGATACAGCTGGATCTGCAGAAATGATTTCTAAAACAAAAGATCCAAAACAAGCTGCAATCGCATCTTCATTAAGTGCTGAAATTTATGGATTAGAAATAATAAAAAAAAATATAGAGAATGAGACTGGAAACTTGACTAGATTTTTAGTTATGGGAAAAAATATTTCTCAACCTGAATTTAAAGATAAAAAATATATAACCTCTTTTTTGTTTAAACTTAAAAGTAAACCAGCAGCCCTCTACCAGTCACTAGGAGGTTTTGCTATAAATGGTGTCAATTTAACAAAATTGCAAAGTTACCCAGAAAAAAATAGTTTTGATTCATATTTTTTCTTATGTGATTTAGATGGACATATTGAGGATTTAAAAGTTCAAAAATCTTTAGAAGAGTTAGGTCTTCACTGTGAAGATTTTCACGTTTTAGGTGTGTTTGAGGCAGATACCCTTAGAGAAAAAAAATAATATTCTTTTCTTGTGGATTAGAAATTTTAACTGCTATAATAGATCTGGAGGCTAGAGGTGGATGCTGCTTGAACCCGACCAGATCTTAACGGAAGCAGTCGTAGAGACAGTTATTCAGGTTCTAGTCTCCTAAATTATATAAATATGAATAATAATTCTAAAGTATTAGCTTTAAAATATAGACCTCAAACATTTGATCATCTCATTGGTCAAGAAGTAGTAGCTGAAACAATAATTAATTCTATTACAGCAAATAAGGTTCCTAACGCTTACTTATTTACAGGAATTAGAGGGATAGGAAAAACGACAACAGCAAGAATTGTTGCTAAAGCACTTAATTGTTCAAATGGAATAGAAAATTTATGTGAGGAAAATTATTGTGAACATTGTGATGCGATTAGTAATTCAAGACATATTGATGTTCTTGAGATGGATGCAGCTAGCAAAACAGGTGTAGATGATGTTAGAGATTTAATTGAATTTTCTAGATATGGACCAACTACAGCAAAATTTAAAATTTTTATCATCGATGAGGTTCATATGCTCAGTAAACAGGCATTTAACGCATTACTAAAAACATTAGAAGAACCACCCCCATATTTAAAATTTATTTTTGCAACTACTGAAATTAAAAAAATACCAATAACTGTAGTATCAAGGTGTCAAAGATTTGATTTGTCTAGAATTAAATCTTCAGAATTATTGGAATTTATAAAAAAAATAAAAGACAAAGAGAAAGGAAACATTTCAGATGATGCTTTAAAATTAATTGTTAAAATTTCTGAGGGTTCCGTAAGAGATGCTTTGTCGCTTTTAGATAGGGCCATGTTAAGTTTAGAAAATGACGTAGAATTAGATTTAGTAGCTGCACAAAAAATATTTGGATATTTTGATAAATCACAACTTATAGATTTATTTGAATTAATTTTAAAAGGGGAAGAGGATAAAGTAATTAATACTTATAGAAAAATTTATGACCAAGGTGTTGAACCAAAAGTATTTATAAATGATTTTCTAGAATTATTATATTATTTTAAAAATATAAATTCACTAAGTTTAGAAAGTACCAATTTTTCTCTAAATGATGATGAATTTGAAAAAATTAAAAATATAGAAAATCAAGTAAACCCAGATACGTTGATATTATTTTGGCAATTTACTATTTCTACCCTTGAGGAGCTAGATATTGTTTCCAATCAACATTTGTCAATTGAAATGTTTCTTATCAGATTGATGTATTTAAGCTCTACTAAATCTAAAACTAAAATGGATGATATTAAAGATTTTAATAATTCTAATGAAATTAAAGAAAAAAATCTGTCTTCTCCAACTGTAAATCAAATAAAAAATATTGCTCAAGAAGAAAAAAGCAAACCAGAACTCTCTAATGAAGTTAAGGCTGATAGCTCTTTAAAAATTAATTCTCTTGAACGTCTAATCCAAATTTGTCTAGACAAAAAAGAAATTAAATTAAAATATGAATTAGAAAAAAATGTTAATCTAGTAAAATTTGAGCAAAATAGAATCGAGATATCCTTTAATGATAATTTAGATAAAAACTTTGTAAAAGATTTATCGACAAAACTTTTTGAGTGGACTAATGAAAGATGGATTATTACGTTTAGTAAGGCAAAAGGTGAAATTTCTATAAAAGATAAAATTGTTCAAAATAAAAAGCTATTGATAGAAGAGGCAAAAAAATCAGATATTTTTAAAAAAGTAATTGATAATTTTCCAGATGCTGAGTTGATAGATGTAAGTTTAATTAAAGAAGGAGATTCAAATGACTGATTTTAGTAAAATTTTAGACAAAGCTAAGGAACTTGAAGCAAAAATGAAAGAGAGCCAAGCAAAAATAAAAGAGATAAGAGTTGAGGGAGTTTCTGGGTCTAATTCGGTAAAAATTGTACTGGATGGAGAAGGTGAGATGCAAAAAATTAATTTATCGGATGAAATAATGAAAGAAGATAAAACAATCATAGAAGATTTAATTGTTGCCGCTCATAACAGCGCTAAATCTCAGTTAAAATCAAAAACAACTGAGGAAATTTCAAAAGCAACAGGAGGCTTTGGAGTACCTGGGTTTAAGTGGCCTTTATAATAAATGCAAAACATTAGTGAGATAGAAGAATTAATAAAGCTAATCTCTAAACTTCCAGGTTTAGGACCAAAGTCAGCAAAAAGGATTGTTTTAAAGATGATCAATAATCGAGATGAACTTGTTAAACCAATGGCAAATACTTTGGCTCAACTTTATAAAAATGTTGTTAGATGTAACTCTTGTGGATCTTTAAAATCTATTTCAACAGGATGTATTAATTGTGAGGACAAAAATACTAAATACAATAAAATTTGTGTTGTCGAAGATATTGCAGATCAGTGGTCTATAGAAAATTCAAATATATTCCAAGGTTACTTTCATATATTGGGTGGAACAATATCTTCAGTAGGTCAAAGAAAAGAAGATCTTTTAATAAATTCTCTAGTTGATCGAGTTAATCGAGAAAATATTGAGGAAGTAATTCTTGCAACTAGCGCAACTGTTGAAGGTCAAACAACAGCATATTATATTCAAGATAGTTTAAAAAATTTAAATATTAAAATAACTAAGCTTGCACAAGGACTGCCAGTGGGTGGAGAAATTGAAAGTTTGGATGATGGAACTTTATTTTCTGCTTTTAAAAATAGATCTAGTTTAGTTTCTAATTCAGATTAGATTTTTTATTCAATCGATTTAAGTGAAGCAAAGGTTCAGTATAACCTGATGGTTGTTCTTTACCTTTAAACACTAAATCACATGCAGTTTGAAAAGCTATTGAACTATCAAAATTATCACTCATCCTAACATATTTTGGGTCGTTTTTATTTTGATCGTCAACAATTTTAGCCATATCTTTCATGATTTCAGTTACTTGTATTTTAGTTGTAATTCCATGATGAATCCAATTTGCAATATGTTGAGATGAAATTCTAAGTGTTGCTCTATCTTCCATTAATCCCACATTGTTAATATCAGGAACTTTAGAGCAACCAACCCCCTGATCAACCCATCTAACCACATAACCTAATAAGGTTTGTGCTGAATTAGAAATTTCTTTATTTATCTCTTCTACTGACCAATTTGGTCTATCTGCTACTGGTATTGTTAAGAGATCATCTAGTTTAGCTGCTTCCCTGTTGATTAATTTTTTTTGCTCACCAAAAATATTTATTTCATGATAATGTAAAGCATGCAAAGCAGCTGCTGTTGGAGATGGTACCCATGCACAATTAGCTCCTGCTTTTAAATGTCCAGTTTTTTGCTCCATCATATCTTTCATTTTATCTGGCATTGCCCACATTCCTTTTCCTATTTGTGCTTTGCCCGAAAAACCACATCTTAAACCAACATCAACATTATTATTTTCATAGGCGTTAATCCATTTAGAAGTCTTCATGTCACCTTTTTTAATCATAGGACCTGCTTCCATTGATGTATGCATTTCATCACCTGTTCTATCTAGGAAACCAGTGTTTATGAAAAACACTCTATTTTTAAGGTTTCTAATACATTCTTTAAGGTTAGCTGAAGTTCTTCTTTCCTCGTCCATTATTCCAATTTTACATGTGTATTTTTTTAAACCTAAGACCTCTTCAACTTTAGAAAAAATTTGATCAGTAAATTCAGTTTCATCTGGTCCATGCATTTTAGGCTTAACAATATAAATTGAACCTCTCCTTGAGTTATTTTTATTCTTAAGATCATGTAAAGCAGCAGCTGTAGTAATAAATGCATCCATGATACCTTCAGGAATTTCATTTCCATCACTTAATATTATTGATGGATTGGTCATAAGATGACCTACATTCCTTACTAATAAAAGACTTCTACCATGAAGTTTTAAACCTTTACCTTCTTTTGAAACATAACTTCTATTTGGATTTAGTTTTCTTTCAAATAATTTACCATCTTTTTCAAAAGTAGATTTCAAATCTCCCTTCATTAAGCCAAGCCAATTTCGATAACAAATGATTTTATCTTCGGCATCTACTGCAGCAACACTATCTTCATTATCACAGATAGTTGAAACCGCAGACTCCAGAATTATATCACTAATCCCAGCATGATCTTGTTGAGCTGCAAATGCTCTCGAGTCTTTTAGTATTTCAATATGTAAATTATTATTTTTTAAAATTATCGCTGAAGGATTATCAATTTCGCCTCTATGACCAATAAATTTATTTTCATCTTGTAAATCAAAAATATCAGCTCCTTTTAATACTTTAAACTTACCATCTTTAATTGCAAAACTTGTAATTTTTTGCCAACTAAGTCCTTTCAAAGGAAAATATTTATCTAAAAAATCTCTTCCATATTTTATTACCATCTCACCTCTCAGAGGATCATATCTTTCAGATACACTATCTTCAGATTGTTCAATTACATCAGTACCATAAAGGCTATCATATAAACTCATCCATCTTGCGTTAGCAGCGTTTAATGCGTATCTAGCATTCATAACAGGTACTACTAATTGAGGACCAGCTATACTTGTGATTTCATCATCAACATTTTCTGTTTCAATTTTAAAATCAGGTCCTTCATTTTTTAAATAACCAATTTCTAATAAAAATTTTTTGTATTCTTCTAAATTTAATTCCTCACCTTTGTTAGTTATGTGCCAATCATTTATTTTTTTTTGTAAATTTTCTCTGATTTTTATTAAGTCTCTATTTTTTGGAACTAACTCATCTAGAGACTTCTCAAAACCTGTCCAAAAATTTTCTACACTGACATCTGTGTCTTTTAACAATTCTTCTTCTATGAATTTTGCAAGATTTTCTGAAACTTTAAGATTTTTAATTTGTATATATTTATGTTGCATAGCACTTTTATTACCCCATCTGTATCTTTGCCTGAGAGTTTTGCTCCTTCGGCGGAAATTAATCTCTTTCCAGAGTGTTATGCTTTAATCGGTCCTTTTGCCTGAGAGTTTCCGGGGTGGTTGCTCCTTCGGCGCTAATAATAGTCTCTCCCGATAAATAATTTGTATCTTTAAAAAGAATTAAGTCAATTGATAACAATTACGATGTCTTATAATTGATCATTTTATTGCCTTTTTTCTAATCTAAGCATCCGATATAAATATTATATGAAAAATTACCTAAATTTTGAGACGGAAATTAAAGATCTTGAAAATGAGCTAGAGAAACTAAAAGATCCATATAACCAAGATGGATTATCTGAGGTAGATACCCAAAAAATTTCAAGTACACAGTCAGAAATAGATGAAAAACTAAAAAATATTTATTCAAACTTGGATCCTTGGCAAACAACAATGGTTGCACGTCATGAAGACAGACCTAAATCTAAATTTTTTATAGATAATTTATTTGAGGATTTTATTTCTTTATCTGGAGACCGTTATTATGGAGAGGATAAATCAGTTTTAACCGGTTTCGCAAAGTTTAATGGTCAATCAGTTTTAGTAATCGGTCAAGAAAAGGGAGAAGATTTAGAGAGCAGAATAGAGAGAAATTTTGGAATGATGAGACCGGAGGGTTATAGAAAAACAATAAGATTAATGAAACTAGCTAATAAATTTAATATTCCAATAATCTCATTTATTGACACTCCAGGAGCTTATCCAGGAGTAGGAGCTGAAGAAAGAGGACAAGCAGAGGCGATTGCAAAATCTATCGAGTGTTGCATGGAGCTTAAGGTTCCCACAATAGCAGTAATTATTGGTGAAGGAGGCTCTGGTGGTGCAATAGCTCTTGCTTCATCCAATAAAGTCATAATGCTAGAGAATGCAATTTATTCAGTTATTTCACCTGAAGGATGTGCCACAATTTTGTGGAGGGATCCAAAAAAAATGCTTGATGCAGCAAAAGCCATGAAGTTATCAGCTAAAGATTTGTTAAAACTAAAAGTTATTGATGAAATTATCAAAGAACCTGTTGGAGGAGCACATAGAGACAGGGATTTGATGTTAGAAAATTTAAAAAAATCATTAATTAGTAATTTAGAATATTTTAAAGAATTAAGTTCTGAGGATATTGTCAATGAAAGAAAAAATAAATTTCTAAAAATAGGAAGAAATGAAGGCTTTATAAGTACTACTGAAGATTTAAGTACTCTTAGTGTCAAAGGAAACAATTTAGAAAAAATCTTTAAATCTAAAAAGAGTTTAATAGCAATTGGTGCTGGAGTAATATTATTAATAACAGCTTTTTTCTTGTTTTAAATTTATAAGGATCCGTGGCAGTGTTTGAATTTTTTTTCTGAGCCACAAAAACAAGGTTCATTCCTACCAATTTTTTTATTTTTTAATATTTGTTTTGTATTTTCTTCCTCATTCTTTCTTTCATTTTGACCTGAGTCTACAACAATTTTTAAATTCATTAAAATGGTAACATAATCAAGTTTTAGTTTTTCTAAAAGATTTGAAAATAATTCGAAAGCTTCTTTTTTGTACTCTACCAATGGATCTCTTTGACCATATGATCTAAGTCCAATTACTTGTCTTAGTTGTTCTAAATATTGAATATGAGATTTCCAATTTAAATCAATTGATTGAAGAAAAATTCTTTTCTCAATATCTTTAGCATGACCTTCACCCAAAATTTTAATTCTTTCGTTTCTTGTTTCACTAAATTTGCTAAAAATTTTTTCTTTTAGCTCAATATCTTTTGCTTCAATTAACTCTTTTAATTCAATTTCATTAAAGCTTTTACCAACAATTTGTCTAATCCTATTACTGAACTCATTACTTTTAGGATCAGATAAATTTGAAATTTTAAGTTTAATTAAATCGTCATTAATCTCTTTTAAAAATTCATCTGAGTAATCAAAAATATGCTCACTATTCATTGCATTTTTTCTTTGTGAAAAAACTACATGTCTTTGATCATTAAGCACATTGTCAAACTTTATAAGTGTTTTTCTAATATCAAAGTTACGAGCTTCAACTTTTTGTTGAGCTCTTTCAAGTGCTTTATTTATCCATGGGTGGTCAATACTTTCTCCATCTTTAAGCCCAAGTTTTTCAAGCATTGTATTCATTGACTCTGACCCAAAAATTCTCATCAGGTCGTCTTCTAAGCTTACATAAAAAACAGAACTTCCTTCATCTCCCTGTCTTCCTGCTCTTCCTCTTGCTTGATTGTCAACTCTTCTTGACTCCATTCTTTCAGTTCCAATAACAAACAAACCCCCCAAAGATTTAATTCTTTCTTTGTTATTTTTAAGCTCATCGTCAGGAATAGATCCTTTTTTTCCGCCAAGTTGTATATCAACACCTCTTCCAGAAATGCTGGTTGTAATTATTAATGATTTCTCTTTTCCAGCATTTGCTATTATTTCTGCCTCATTTTCATGATTTTTAGCGTTTAGCACAACATGTTTAATATTTTTTTGGTTTAATAAATTTGAGTAAACTTCGGATTTATTGATGCTTGATGTAAAAACTAAAATTGGCTGACCAATATTATGACGTTCTATAATTTTATTAATAATTGCATCATTTTTTTCTTTTTCAGTTCTAAAGATTAAATCATTGAAATCTTTTCTTATCATATCGTTATTTGTAGGAATTACTAATACTGGTAAATTATAGATCTCAAAAAATTCTTCAGCCTCAGTAGCTGCAGTTCCAGTACATCCTGAAATTTTTTTATAAAGTTTAAAATAATTTTGATAAGTTATAGAGGCCAATGTTTGGTTTTCTGCCTGAACTTGAATTTTTTCTTTAGCTTCAAGAGCTTGATGCAAACCATCTCCAAAACGCCTTCCTTCCAAAATTCTTCCTGTTAGCTCATCTATAATTTTAAGACTACCTTCCTTTACAATATAATCCCTTCCTTTTTCAAACAAATGATTTGCTCGAAGTGCTTGGTTTACATGATGAACTAGATGAAGATTTTCCGGATCATAAAAATTATTATTTTTTAAAATACCAGCATTTGAAAAAAGTTTTTCAACATTATTGATTCCTTCATTTGTAAGTAGAATGCTTTTTTCTTTTTCATCAATATCATAATCTTTATCATTTAATAATCTCACCAATTTATCTATGGCTAAGTATTGAGCAGTTTTGTCTTCAGCAGCTCCTGATATAACTAGAGGAGTTCTGGCTTCATCAATTAAACATGAATCTATTTCATCTACAATTGAGAAGTGATGTTCTCTTTGAACCATCTGGTTTTCAGAGAATTTCATATTATCTCTTAAATAATCAAAACCTAGCTCACTATTAGTTGCATAAGTTATATCACAGTTATAATTTTTTTTTCTTTCAGCATCATCTTGATCGTTATTTATAAATCCTGAGGTCAGACCTAGAAAATTGTATATTTCTCCCATTTCTATAGAGTCTCTTTTTGCTAAATAATCATTAACAGTTACAATATGTACACCCTTTTCATTAAGAGCATTTAAATAAGCTGCCAAGGTAATTGTTAAAGTTTTACCCTCACCAGTTCTCATTTCAGCAATTTTACCTTCATGAAGAGCTACCCCACCAATTAACTGAACATCAAAATGTCTCTCCTTACGAGTTCTTTTTGCAGCCTCTCTCACAAGAGCAAAAGCTTCTGGCAATATTTGATCTAGGGATGTTCCATTTTTTATTTGATCTTTAAACTCAACAGTTCTTTTTGGAAAATCTGAATCATTTAAATTAATAAATTTTTCTTCAAGTAAATTTATTTTTTCAACAATTTTTCCAATCCTATCCAACTCTTTTTGATTACTGGATTTGATGAACTTGGAGATTAAATTAAGTGGGTTAAACATGACTATTTGATTTATTCTTTGTTTATATGCTTTAATATATGTATTAAATAAATATTTTAAATATCATGGGAATTAATTTATCAAACTTTTTATCATCTAAATCAAACAATACCAGAATGATTGATTTTCAGGACCTAGATCATATAGACGGCCTTTCAATCTCAGTTTTAAGTGCTAATTTATATAAAAATAATAGAGATGATCTATCAATGTTTTATTTTAGGGATGGAGCTAACCATGCATCTGTTTATACCCAATCAAATATTGTTTCTGAAAATATAAAATGGAATTTAGAACAAAATTCAAAAAAAATATTTTCCCTATTAGTTAATACCAGAAACGCAAATGCATTTACAGGTTCACAGGGTTATGAAAGTTTAAAAAAACTTGCAGATATAATCTCTAAAGAATTAACTGAAAAACAAAAACAAGATGAAGACAAACCTCAAAAAATTTCTCCAAAAGATATCTTGTTTGGTTGTACTGGAACTATTGGTGAAAAGTTTCCTTATGATCAAGTAGCGAGCCAAATTCCAAATTTAGTTAATAAAGTCCGATATACCCAAAATAAATTTATATGGATGAAGGCAGCACTTGGAATAATGACCACAGATACTAAACCAAAATTAGCTATGGAAGAATGCAAGATAGGAAATAAAAATATAAAAATTTATGGAATAGCTAAAGGATCAGGGATGATTTATCCAAATATGGCAACTACTCTTGCGTATGTTTTTACTGACGCAACCTTATCAAATGAAATTTTAAAAAAATTGTTAAAAAAAAATATATATAATACTTTTAATGCTATTTCTTGCGATGGAGATACAAGCACTAATGATATGGCAAGTATTTTTGCTACAAATAAAGTACAAAATCCTCAAATCAAAAATATTAATGATAATAAAATAAAGAAATTTGATAGAGCCTTAAATAATGTTTTGCTTAATTTAGCCAAAAGAGTGGTTGCGGATGGCGAGGGTGCTTCAAAATTTATTTCCGTAAATGTTGCTAAATGTAAAAGTGAAGAAGAAGCAAAAAAAATTGCCTTTTCCATAGCCAATTCTCCGTTGGTGAAAACCGCAATTGCTGGGGAGGATCCTAACTGGGGCAGAATAATTATGGCAATTGGTAAAGCAAATGTAAAAATAAATATAAAAAAATTAAATATAAAATTGGGAAAAATAAAAATTATTGATAACGGGAAATTGCATTCAAGTTATAATGAGGAAGTTGCAGCTCAATATGTGAAAGGTGAGAATATTGAAATTAATGTAGAAATTTACACTGGAAAAAAAAATTTTACCTCTTACACGATGGATCTTACAAAAAAATATATTGAGATTAATGCTGATTATAGAAGCTAAGATATTGCAAAATTAGATCAAGTAATTAAATGAATGTAAAAGTATGATTAAATATAGACTTATTTGCAAAGATTGTAGCATTCAATTTGATAGTTGGTTTGCTTCATCGAATGAATTTGAAAAATTAAAAAGAGGAAAATTTTTGAATTGTCATAATTGTAATTCTCAAAAAGTTGAGAAAAGTTTAATGTCACCTCAATTAATAAATAGTAAGAAGAAATCAGAAAAAAGAATAGATATCAAAAAATTAAATGAAGTAAAAAAAACCATAAAGAGTTATCAAAAGTTTATTAAAGATAATTTTATATATGTAGGTGATAATTTTGCTTTTGAGGCAAGAACTATTCATTATAATAACAAAAAAAAATCAAAAGGTATTTATGGAAGAGCATCTAATAAAGATATCAAAGAGTTAAAAGATGAGGGTATTGATACTCAAATAATTCCCTGGATAGAGGATCAAGATAATTAATTTTTTAAAAATTTCGCTATATAGTTTACTGATAAGTCGCTAGAGATTTTCCATTGATCTTTAATAATATCAAAGTTCATGCCATCAAGCTTACTTAAAGAAAGATTATTTTTATATAGAATTTTTTTTAGATCCTTAGGTTTAACAAATTTTTCCCATTCATGTGTTCCTATAGGTAACCATCTTAAAATATATTCAGCTCCAACAATTGCAAAGATATAAGATTTTAGTGTTTTATTTATTGTTGCAATAAACATTAACCCATTTTTTTTTAGTAGATTTGACGAGGATTTTAAAAATAATTCAATATCTTCAACATGTTCAACAATTTCCATATTTAAAATGACATCAAATTTTTTTTTCACATTTATTTTTTCTGGTGATGAACATATATAATTTATTTTCAATTTATTTTTTTTTGAATGTAATTTTGCAATTTGAACATTTTTTTCAGAAGCATCAATACCTGTAACACTTGCTCCGAGTCTACTCATTGGCTCTGACAAAAGACCACCTCCACAACCTATATCTAAAATATTGATACCTGACAAAGGTTTATTATTTTTTGGCAAATTAAAATTTTTAATTATGTTTTCTTTAATATATTGAATTCTAATAGGATTAAATTTATGCAAAGGTTTAAATTTTCCATTTGGATCCCACCATTCATCTGCCATTTTTGAAAATTTTTCTATTTCTTTTTTATTAATAGTGGTCATATTAGATAATTAGTTGACATAACAATTAAGATGTATTTTATCAAACATTTATTAAATAATAATTTTTAAAAAGATCATGAAAACAGTTGTTTTAAAATTTGGTGGTACTTCAGTTGGAACTATAGAGAGAATTAAAAAAGTCTGCAAAATTATTGCCTTTTATATAAAAAAGAGAAATAGAGTTGCAGTTGTTTCTTCTGCGATGAGTGGTGTGACAAACGATTTAGTAAATAAATCAAAATCAATTAGTAATAATTTTGATAGAGCTGAGTATGATGCATTAGTATCAACTGGAGAGCAAGTTTCTTGTGCGTTGATTGCAGGAAGATTAAAACATGAAGGTTTTAAATCTAGATCTATTATTTCTTGGCAACTTCCTATTTTAACAGAGGGACCTCATTCTGGTGCAAGAATTTCTTCTGTTAAGGTAAAAGAATTAAATAATTATTTAAAATCAGGTGGAATACCAATTATCACAGGATTTCAAGGAATAAATAACAATTATAGAATTACAACGATTGGTAGAAGTGGTTCAGATGCAACAGCAATAATGTTAGCAAAATTTATTAAAGCAGATGAATGTATAATTTATACTGATGTTGATGGTGTATATACCACTGATCCTAGACTGTATAAAAAAGCAAAGAAAATTAAAAAAATATTTTATGATGAGATGTTAGAAATGGCATCATTAGGTTCAAAAGTAATGCAGCCTACATCTGTTCAAGATGCAAAATTGAATAATATAGACATTAGAGTAAAATCTTCATTTGTTTCTAAGTCTGGGACATTAATTACAGGTTCAAAAAAATCATTTAGTGATCAAATAATTACAGGAATTTCATCAACTAAAAATGATGCAAAAATAACAATAGTTGGAGTTAAAGATAAACCAGGAATTGCCGCATCTATATTTAGACCCTTATCAAAAAATTTAATTAATGTGGATATGGTTGTCCAAAATATATCTCAAAATGGAAAAGAAACTGATTTAACTTTTACAATTAAAGCTGATGATTTAAAAAAAACAGAAAAGTTAATTAAGAAAAATAAGTCAATTTCATACGAAGAATTAACTTTTGATAAAAATGTATCAAAAGTATCAATAATTGGCGTTGGTATGATCACTACTCCTGGAATAACTTATAGAATGTTTCAGGCATTAGCTTCAAAAAAGATTAATATACTTGTGATATCAACTTCAGAGATTAAAATTTCTGTACTAGTCTCTTCAAAAAATGTAAAAAAAGCAGTAGCTGCCCTTCATAAAGAATTTAAACTAGACTAGTTATGAGTCTTAGACCATTTAGAAATATCAATCGAAGAAAAACAAAAGTTATTAAGGTTGGTGATGTTAAAATTGGAGGAGAAAATCCAATTTCAGTTCAATCTATGACAAATACTTTAACCACTGATGTTGCTGCAACTATAAAACAAATTAATGAAATCCATGAAGAAGGTGCAGACATTGTAAGAGTATCTTGTCCAGATGAAAGTTCATCAAAGGCCTTAAAAGAAATTACGAAAAATGTTCAAATTCCAGTGGTAGCTGATATTCATTTTCACTATAAAAGAGCTATTGAAGCAGCTGAAAATGGAGCTAAATGTTTAAGAATTAATCCAGGGAATATCGGTGACAGAGATAAAGTTCATGAGGTTTTAAAGGCTGCAAAAGATAATAATTGTTCAATTAGAATTGGTGTCAATGCGGGATCTTTAGAAAAAGATATATTAGAGAAATATAAAGAGCCTTGTCCAGAGGCTTTAGTTGAAAGTGCTATTCGAAATATTAAAATTTTAGAAGATCAGGATTTTTTCAATTTTAAAATTAGCGTTAAATCTTCAGATGTTTTTTTGTCAATCGCTGCTTACAGACAGCTATCCAAAGTAACTGATTATCCACTTCATCTTGGGATTACTGAAGCTGGTAGTTTTATTCCAGGAAGTATAAAATCCTCTATAGGTCTTGGATCATTACTTTTGGATGGAATTGGAGATACTATAAGAGTTTCCTTATCAGATGACCCAGTAAAAGAAATTAAAATTGGAAATGAGATACTAAAATCTTTAGGATTAAGAAACAGAGGAGTAAAAATAATTTCATGCCCTTCATGCGCAAGACAAGGTTTTGAGGTAATAGATACTGTAAAAATACTCGAACAAAAATTAGCACACATCAAAACTCCGATGACACTCTCAATTATAGGCTGTGTTGTAAACGGACCTGGTGAGGCTGCATTAACAGATATTGGTATTACAGGAGGTGGAAAGGGGAATAATATGCTTTATCTTTCCGGAGTACAAAGTGAAAAAGTTTTAACTGGAGATATAATTAACAGAGTTGTATCAGAAGTTGAAAAAAAAGCTTCTGAACTGGAAAAAAAATAATGATACCAATAAAAACAGTTGAAGAACTTATAACTAAACACTCTACTCTTGAGAAAGAACTTTCTTCAGGGGACTTAGATAAAAAATTATTTGCTGAAAAATCGAAAGAATATTCAGATGTAAATGAGATTATTGAGGTAGCTAAAAGCTATGTTTCCTTTGAAAATGATAAAAATGAGTTAGAAAAAATTTTAAATGACAGTTCTTCTGATGAAGAGCTTAAAAATATGGCAGATTCTGAATTAACAGAATTAAAAACTCAGTATGAAATTAATGAAAAAAAATTAAAATTATTTTTGCTTCCAAAAGATGAAGCAGATAAAAAAAATGCAATCATAGAAATTAGAGCAGGGACAGGAGGGTTAGAGGCAAGTTTATTCGCATCAGATTTGTTTAAAATGTATGAAAAAGTAAGTCATAAAAAGAAATGGTCTTTGGAAATGATTTCTATTTCAAGAAGTGATGCTGGTGGGTTGAAAGAAGTAATTGCCTCAATTAAAGGAAGTAATATTTATTCAACATTAAAATACGAAAGTGGAGTTCATAGAGTACAAAGAGTGCCAGATACTGAAACCCAAGGTAGAGTTCACACTTCAGCGGCTACGGTAGCTGTTTTACCTGAAGCTGAAGAAGTTGATTTAAAAATTAATGACTCTGATTTGAGAATAGATGTTTTTAGAGCTGGCGGACCTGGTGGTCAGTCTGTAAATACTACTGATAGTGCAGTTAGGATAACTCATATTCCAACTGGAATTTCAGTTTCCCAGCAAGATGAAAAATCACAGCATAAAAATAAAGCTAAAGGTATGAAAATCTTAAGAGCTCGCTTATATGAGTTGGAGAGATCTAGAATTGATCAAGAGAGATCTCAAGATCGAAAAACAAAAATTGGGACAGGAGATAGATCTGAAAGAATAAGAACTTATAATTTCCCTCAAGGCAGAGTTACAGATCATAGAATAAACTTAACACTCCATAAATTGGATGAATTTTTAGAGGGTGAGGTTTTTGATGAGATGATTGAGGCATTAACTTTACAAGCACAAGAAGAAAGTTTGAGTAATTTAAATTAATGATTATTTCAGAGGCAATTAAGAATGGCTCTAAAGCTTTAAGTTATAAATCTATACCGAATGCATACTTAGATTCCGAGATATTAATGGCAAAAGCAATTAATAGAGACAGAAAGTATATTTTACTAAATTCTAATAAAAAAATAAGTAAAGAAAATTTAAGTTTTTTTAGTAAATTAATAAATGAAAGATTAAAAAGAAAACCTATAGCTCAATTAACTAATCAAAAGTTTTTTTGGAGCTCGGAGTTCTATATCAACAATCATACATTAATTCCACGTCCTGATACTGAATTGATTGTTGAGAATATTTTAAAATTAACTAAGCATAAAAAAAAATTGAGTATTCTTGATATTGGTGTTGGTTCTGGATGTATTCTATTATCAGTGTTAAAAGAAAAAAAAGATTTTTATGGCACTGGCATTGATTTGAGTAAAAACTGTTTAAATATAAGCAGAATTAATGCTAATCGTCTCAACGTATTTAGCAGATTAAAACTATTTAAATCAAATGTTGACAAATTTACATTAGGCAAATATGATTTGATTGTATCTAATCCTCCTTATATTGAAAAAAGTAAAATTAAATATTTGGATAAAGATGTTGCTAGTTTTGAACCAAAATTGGCATTAGATGGCGGATTAGATGGCTTATCAGAAATCAGAAAAGTTATAAAAAAATCTTCTGAGCTGATTAAAAAAAATGGCAAATTGATATTAGAAATTGGATTTGACCAAAAATATAAAGTTATAAATTTATTAAAGAGAGAAGGATATTATATTAATAGTGTAGAGAAAGATCTTGCAAAGAATGATCGATGCATCATTTCAACAAAAATATAATTTATTAAAATCATGGTAACATTTAGAAATAACAACAATAATAACAGACGTAGTAATTTTAGAAGAAATGATAGAAATTTTAAATCTAATGGTGATAGACAAAAATTTTCATCAAACTTTTCAAATAATGAAAATTTTAAAAGAAAAGCACCAGGAAGAAATAACCATAATGCTGCAAAGTTAATTGAAAAGTATAATGATTTAGCTAGAGAGGCTCTTTCTAATGGAGATAAAATTTTGTCAGAAAATTACATGCAACATGCAGACCATTTCACAAGAGTACTTAATGAAAGAGAAATTCAAAGAAGGGAAAGATTTTCAGAAAACGTTGAAAATAGTGCTGAATTGAGTGAAGAAACTTCAGATAACGTTGTGGATATAACTGATCAAAATAAAGAAGAAGATAAATCAGAAGTTTTAGAAAAAAAGGAAGTTAAAAAGACTGCAAAATCTCAGGCTGAGACAGTTTAATTTAATCCAATAATTTTTTCAGATTTAAGAACGTCAAGTTTAATTTTTTTAGTTTCAAAAATTTTTCTTTCATTCCCTTTTAAAATTTTTCCTGATGGAAGCTTTAATTTTTGTGAGTTAACTTTTTTACCATTTACTATTACTTCGTAATGTAAATGTGGACCAGTCGATTTTCCTGTTGATCCAACATAACCTATGGTTTGTCCCTGTTTAACTCTTACACCACTTTTTATCCCTCTAGCAAATTTTGACATATGAGCATAAATTGTTTGATAAGTTGAATTATGTCTAATTTTCACGCAATTACCTCCGCCTCCACACCATCCAGCTTTTTTAACAACCCCATCACCTGAAGCCATTATAGGTGTTCCAGTTGGTGCAGCAAAATCTGTACCTCTGTGCATTTTATTAAATCCATCGATAGGATGTTTTCTCATTCCAAATGGAGAGGAAAGCCTAGCTCCATTAATTGGAGTTTTCATTAATGCTTTCTTAACACTTTTACCATTTTTATCATAGTGTCCTTCACTTCCTTCATGATCAAAATAATATAAACTATTATCTTGTCCACTTAACTCTAAGTTTGCAAAAAGAATTTCACCTGTTTCAACAATTTCATTATTTTGATTTAAAAATATTTCATACATAATTTGAAATTTATCTTCTTTTCTAATGTCTCTTTGAAAATCAACTTGAAAACCATAAATTCTTGCAAATTCAATTATAGTATTTGGAGGTACATTTTCATCCGATGCTGATTTATATAAACTTTGTAAAATTATATTTTCTTTATAAATTATTTTTTTATCTAATTTTATAGCGAGCATTTCATTTTTGAAATCATCACTATCTAAATTTCTTTTTAAATATATTTTTTGGGTATTTGAAATTTGAAAAGTAAATTCGTTAATTTTATTGTTTGTTTTATCTAAACTTAAATAAATAATTTGTCTGGTGTTTAATTTATTTAAATTAGTTTTACCTTTAAGAGATTGTTTTATTTTTATTATTTCTTTTTTTTTGATTTCATAACTCTCTAAAATTTTATCAAAAGTTTCACCTGGTCTAATTTTATGTTTTATTTTTTTATATTTAGGTTCAAGATTAGCAACAACATGCTTCAATGTTTTTTTAAAATAAACATTATCTATAAAATTATTATAAGTTTTAATTTCAGTATTTTTTTTTGCGTTAAAGTAATTTGTGGAAAGAACTACAATTATAATTAGAACAACCAGTCCAAATATTTCAAAATTTTTTTTTATTTTTCTTGCAATATTTTTAAGCATCTTCAAATAAATAATGTGCAATTATTAGTTTAGTGCCTCTTAAAAATCAAAAAAAACCAAGTAAAATCTATCATTTTTATCATTTTTTTTAATGTAATATGCTTGATTTCCTATAATTTTAGCCTATAAGCACTGAACTTTCTCAATAAAATTATTGTTAATACAATAAATTAGTGAGATTTATTGAGCCTTTTTTGCTCAATTAGCTATTTGAAAAGTAAAAATTTAAGAAGAGAAGTGTGGACGGTTAAGGTTACCAGAAATTTGTCGTACACACTTCAATCACATATAAATTTTATTCTTAGAATTTATATGGAAGCTAGTGTGCGCCGTTTTTAAACTTGAGAGTTTGATCATGGCTCAGAACGTACGCTGGCGGCACGCCTAACACATGCAAGTCGAACGAAGTAGCAATACTTAGTGGCAGACGGGTGAGTAACATGTAGGTATCTACCCTTTGGCCTGGAATAACACGAGGAAACTTGTGCTAATACCGGATAAGTCTTTACGGAGAAAGCTTTATGCACCATTGGATGAGCCTGCACTTGATTAGTTTGTTGGTGGGGTAATGGCCTACCAAGACTGTGATCAATAGCTGATTTGAGAGGATGATCAGCCACATTGGGACTGAGACACGGCCCAAACTCCTACGGGAGGCAGCAGTGGGGAATCTTGCACAATGGAGGAAACTCTGATGCAGCGATGCCGCGTGAGTGAAGAAGGCCTTTGGGTTGTAAAGCTCTTTCGTCGGGGAAGAAAATGACTGTACCCGAATAAGAAGGTCCGGCTAACTTCGTGCCAGCAGCCGCGGTAATACGAAGGGACCTAGCGTAGTTCGGAATTACTGGGCTTAAAGAGTTCGTAGGTGGTTGAAAAAGTTAGTGGTGAAATCCCAGAGCTTAACTCTGGAACTGCCATTAAAACTTTTCAGCTAGAGTATGATAGAGGAAAGCAGAATTTCTAGTGTAGAGGTGAAATTCGTAGATATTAGAAAGAATACCAATTGCGAAGGCAGCTTTCTGGATCATTACTGACACTGAGGAACGAAAGCATGGGTAGCGAAGAGGATTAGATACCCTCGTAGTCCATGCCGTAAACGATGTGTGTTAGACGTTGGAAATTTATTTTCAGTGTCGCAGCGAAAGCGATAAACACACCGCCTGGGGAGTACGACCGCAAGGTTAAAACTCAAATGAATTGACGGGGACCCGCACAAGTAGTGGAGCATGTGGTTTAATTCGAAGATACGCGCAGAACCTTACCAACACTTGACATGTTCGTCGCGACTCTAAGAGATTAGAGTTTTCGGTTCGGCCGGACGAAACACAGGTGCTGCATGGCTGTCGTCAGCTCGTGTCGTGAGATGTTGGGTTAAGTCCCGCAACGAGCGCAACCCTCACTTTTAGTTGCCATCATTAAGTTGGGCACTCTGAAAGAACTGCCAGTGATAAGCTGGAGGAAGGTGGGGATGACGTCAAGTCCTCATGGCCCTTACGTGTTGGGCTACACACGTGCTACAATGGTATCTACAACAGGAAGCAAGACTGCGAGGTCAAGCAAATCCTTAAAAGATACCTCAGTTCGGATTGCACTCTGCAACTCGAGTGCATGAAGCTGGAATTACTAGTAATCGTGGATCAGCGTGCCACGGTGAATGCGTTCCCGGGTCTTGTACACACCGCCCGTCACACCATGGGAGTTGGTTCTACCTTAAGGCAAGGTTTAAAACCCTTGACCACGGTATAGTCAGCGACTGGGGTGAAGTCGTAACAAGGTAGCCGTAGGGGAACCTGCGGCTGGATTACCTCCTTTCTAAGGATGAATGAAAGTAAAATTTCATTCTAAATAATATACAGGTAATGTTGACCGTCCTCATTTCTCTTCTTAAAGTAGTGTTTCTCTTTGCATAGGGGCCGGTAGCTCAGTTGGTTAGAGCACACCCTTGATAAGGGTGGGGTCGAAAGTTCGAGTCTTTCTCGGCCCACCAATTTAAGATCATGGGGGATTAGCTCAGCTGGGAGAGCGCCTGATTTGCATTCAGGAGGTCAGCGGTTCGATCCCGCTATCCTCCACCAAAACACTTAGTTATAAAAAATCGTAAAGAATTAATAATTAATATCAATATCTATATCCGAACATTAGTAATGTTATTAGCTAATGTTCAAAATAAAAATTTGATTCAACACAGAATTTTTTTCTGTGCATAAATCAAGCGTTTAAGGGCGTGTAGTGGATGCCTTGGCACTGAAAGCCGATGAAGGACGTGATATACTGCGATAAGTTTCGGGGAGCTGTATGTAAGTTTTGATCCGAAAATTTCCGAATGGGGAAACCCACCACTTTATGTGGTACTTTAAACTGAATACATAGGTTTAAAGAGACAACCTGGAGAACTGAAACATCTAAGTAACCAGAGGAAAAGAAATCAATTGAGATTCCGTTAGTAGTGGCGAGCGAACGCGGACTAGGCCAGTAGTTTTGTTAAAAAAATTTGAATAGTTTGGAAATGCTAACCATAGAGGGTGATAGTCCCGTATGAGTAATGTTTAACAAAATTCATGAGTAAAGCGGGACACGTGAAATCCTGCTCGAATATAGGGGGACCACCCTCTAAGCCTAAATACTCTTCAGTGACCGATAGTGAACTAGTACCGTGAGGGAAAGGTGAAAAGAACCCCTATTAGGGGAGTGAAATAGAACCTGAAACCGCATGCCTACAATCAGTCGAAGCTCTTTTTAGAGTGACGGCGTACCTTTTGTATAATGGGTCAGTGACTTAATTTATAAAGCAAGCTTAAGCCATCTAGGTGTAGGCGCAGCGAAAGCAAGTCTTAATAGGGCGATTAGTTTTATGAATTAGACCCGAAAACGAATGAGCTTACCATGAGCAGGTTGAAAGTTGGGTAACACCAACCGGAGGACCGAACCAGTTGACGTTGAAAAGTCTTTGGATGACTTGTGGTAAGGGGTGAAAGGCCAACCAAATTCGTAGATAGCTGGTTTTCCGCGAAAACTATTTAGGTAGTGCGTTGAATAAATAGACATTTAGAGGTAGAGCACTAAATGGGCTAGGGGGAAGAGATTCTTACCAAACCTAATAAAACTCCGAATGCTAAATGTTGTTCTTCAGCAGACAGACTGTGGGTGCTAAGGTCCATGGTCGAGAGGGAAAGAGCCCAGACCACCAGATAAGGTCCCCAAATTATGATTAAGTGTGAAAGGATGTGGAAATTCCTTAACAGCCGGGAGGTTGGCTTAGAAGCAGCCATCCTTTAAAGATAGCGTAACAGCTCACCGGTCTAATAGAGTTTCTGCGCCGAAGATGTAACGGGGCTAAAATCATATACCGAATCTGTGGATTTATAATTTTTTCGAAAATTATAACTGGTAGCGGAACGTTCTGTAAGCCTGTGAAGGGATACCCGCGAGGGATCCTGGAGGTATCAGAAGTGCGAATGCTGACATAAGTAACGATAAAAGAAGTGAAAAACTTCTTCGCCGAAAATCCAAGGGTTTCTGCGCAAGGTTAATCCGCGCAGAGTTAGTCGGCACCTAAGGCGAGGGCGAAAGCCGTAGTCGATGGAAATAAGGTTAATATTCCTTAACCAGATGGTAGTGACGGATCTTGTAAGTTGTGAGTTCTTAATGGATTGAACTTGCCGCGAAAAGGTTCCAAGAAATAGCTCCATCATTAGACCGTACCCTAAACCGACACAGGTGGATTAATAGAGTATATTTAGGCGCTTGAGAGAATGATGTTGAAGGAACTCGGCAAAATGCTTCCGTAACTTCGGGATAAGGAAGACCTGTTTTTAGGCAACTAGAGATGGGTGGCACAAGCCAGGGAGAAGCGACTGTTTATCAAAAACACAGGGCTCTGCTAACACGTAAGTGGATGTATAGGGTCTGACGCCTGCCCGGTGCTGGAAGGTTAATGCGGTTGGTGCAAGCTAACTTCTGAAGCCCCAGTAAACGGCGGCCGTAACTATAACGGTCCTAAGGTAGCGAAATTCCTTGTCGGGTAAGTTCCGACCTGCATGAATGGCGTAACGATTTCTCCGCTGTCTCCAACATCAACTCAGTGAAATTGAATTCTCCGTGAAGATGCGGAGTTCGCGTAGTTAGACGGAAAGACCCCGTGCACCTTTACTGCAACTTTACATTGGTATTAGGAAAAACATATTTAGTATAGGAGGGAGACATTGAAGCATAGGCGTCAGTTTATGTGGAGTCACCAGTGAAATACCTCTTTTGTTTTTCTTGGTATCTAACTGATTGCCGTTATCCGGCATCAAGACATTGTATGGTGGGTAGTTTGACTGGGGCGGTCGCCTCCCAAATAGTAACGGAGGCGTGCGAAGGTAGGCTCAGAACGGTCAGAAATCGTTCGTAGAGTGCAATGGCATAAGCCTGCCTGACTGTGAGACTGACAAGTCGAGCAGAGACGAAAGTCGGTCATAGTGATCCGGTGGTTCTGAGTGGAAGGGCCATCGCTCAACGGATAAAAGGTACGCCGGGGATAACAGGCTGATACTGCCCAAGAGCTCATATCGACGGCAGTGTTTGGCACCTCGATGTCGGCTCATCACATCCTGGGGCTGGAGCAGGTCCCAAGGGTTTGGCTGTTCGCCAATTAAAGTGGTACGTGAGCTGGGTTCAGAACGTCGTGAGACAGTTCGGTCCCTATCTGCTATGCGTGTAGAAGAATTGAGAGGAGTTGACCCTAGTACGAGAGGACCGGGTTGAACATACCACTGGTGGACCGGTTGTAGCGCCAGCTGCAGTGCCGGGTAGCTAAGTATGGACGAGATAACTGCTGAAAGCATCTAAGCGGGAAACTCACCTCAAAACTAGTTCTTCCTATAGAGCCGTGGTAGACCACCACGTTGATAGGCTGGATGTGGAAGCGCAGTAATGCGTGCAGCTGACCAGTACTAATAGCTCAATTGGCTTGATTTATGCACTGAAAAAAATTTCATTTATATAGATATCTTTAAAAATTCACATTTTTTTTGAAAAATAATTATTAATTTTTCTAGCTTAATAAGTTTGTAAGTGTAGAGTATAATCTTTTATTGTACTTTTAATTAAAATGAAAAACTTTATTGAATTTGGTGTAAAAAAATTAAAAAACAAAAAAGTTTATGAGACGTTGTATGGGAATCTTTATGATACCTACATGTTGGGCAGATATTTTAAGGATATATATAATCTTAATCAGGTAGTTACAAACAAGACTTTATTTCATGATAAATTATTACATGACAACAAAGACTTAAAATTTAATTTAATAAATTATTTTCTTTTAATTGACAATAAATACAAAAATTTTTATGAATTTGGTTTTACTTTGTATGAAAAAATTTTCTACTTCAAGTTTTTTAACAAGTTTTTTAAAAATAAATTAGATTTAAATAAAGTGAACTACTCTGGTAATGAAATATCAGACCAATTTATTTTTTTCTGTCAAAACTTTTTCCAAAACTATAATTTAAAAATATCTAAAAGCATTCACAAAAATTTCTTTAAAGATTCTGTGTTTTTTTCAAAGGGAGTTACTTTGCTATACGAAAAAAAAAATATATTTTTTTTAAGAAATTTTATTAAATATTGTAATGCTGGATCCTTTGATATTTCATTATATCCACAAAAAAAAATTTTAATACTCGAAACAGGTTATCAACTTAATTACCCTTCAATAGAAGAGTTTAAGGAACTGATCAAAAATTCTAAAAAAAATTTCTTTTATAGAAATAAAAAAAAAATTGGAAAAAAGTTGTATTTAGAAGTTATTTTTGGAGATAAAAATTTAGGAAATAGAATTAATAGGCAGTTATTTAAATTTTCAAAAACTGAAAATAAAAATTTGAATAAACATTTGTGCCTCCAAAAGAAGTTTTATAAGCTTCAATTAGATAATTTTATATAGTTTTTGTTTAGGACAATTTGTCTAACCATAGGATGCGCAATATAATATGGGATATATTTTTTTTTTGTTTTTTTGTAATTAAATTTTTTTTTGCTTTTTAAAAAACATATTAAAGTTTTAGCTCTAATTTGATTGTCAAAATCCTCTTCAATTAAGTTTAAATTTTTTGGATAATTAAAATTTTTTTTATAAAGTATCTTTCCATTATCTATTTCCTCATTTAACTCAAATAAAGTCACACAGATTTTTTTTTTTAAAATTATTGAATAGTAAATTGTAGTACTCCCTTTAAATTCTGGTAAATCTCCAGGATGACAATGGAGCAACTTATGTTTTAGTAATAATTTATTTTTTACAATCTCACCAGGATATGTAGCAATAATATTTATTTTTGATTTAAATTGTAAAAATTCTTTTTCTAAGATTTTAGAGTTAATATTATTTGTTTTTAAATAAATTAAAAAATTTGATAATCCTTTTTTTTTAATGAATTTTAAAATGGATCCTTTGGTTTTTGAATATAAGATTATTTTCTTAAAATTAATTTTATTTTTTATTAATTCATTAATGTATTCTAAAGACCTTTTGGTTTCTGAAATTATAATAGTTATCACAAGTACCTACTCAATAATTTATTTTCATATTTAATATTTTTTATAAAATCATGTATTTGACAAGAATGATTCTTTGATAAATAATTTAAAATTAACAAGTCATTTATTTTTAAAATCGTATTTAACTTTTGTAATTGATTGATTTTATCATTATTCATTAAAAATTTACTAAAAATTATATATGAATTAAAGCAAGCGTCATTATTAGATTTTTTTTTAAAATTTCTGATGTTGTATTTTTCCTTAAGTTTTAATTTAGAATTAAATTTTTTATAAAATATAATAAAATTTGATTTATTTAAAAACTTTGAATAAAAATTACAGGCAACACATTTTTTTAATTTAGTATCACTTTTCTTAATTTTTTTACAAATATATTTAATTATATTACTTCTTAATTCGATATCCTTTTTTGTAAAAATTATTTTTTTATATTTAGCTGATATAATTTTTTTAATTCTTTTTTTTATTAACATCATTTATTTTTTTTATTATTTGATCTATTGTTTTTTTCTTATAAGGTAAAAAATTATTCTTTATCACAATGTCATTTTTATATGGAGTTGGGAAAAATATTTTTTTTCCAACAACATTTTTTTTTGAGTAAATTCTTTTATTGTTTCTTTTTTTTAAAACTTCAAAATTTGTCTTTATATAAATTTGAAAATAATTAGAAAATTTCTTTCTATTTATTTTTTGATGCTCTCTAAATATTGACAATATCGAACATACAACTGTAAATCTTTGTGTATCTAAAAATTTGCACAAGTCTGAAATTAAAAGAGAGTTTTTTTCTCTATCTTTTTTTGAGTATTTTAGATTATAAGTTATATATTTTCTTATAGTATCTCCATCAATTAATATTTTTTTTCCTTTAATTTTTTTATATATTTTTTTTGATAAATAAGTTTTTCCTGATCCTGAAAGTCCAATTATCCATATTACCATTGTTTTATATCTTTTTCTGTAAAACTATGATCAGAAGAAGTATCTACTTCATACCAATAATTTTTATATTTTTTTACTTCGAGTGAAATTATATTTTTTTTTATGCATAAATTTAAAAATGAAGTCATATCTATTTTTTTATTATTAAGTTTTTTAAAAAAATTATAACATCTAAAAAATGAATCTTTTTTTAACTTTAAAATGCCCATAAATTGATATTTTGGGAGATTATTTTTGTCAATTTTTGATCCTATCTCAATTAATTTATTATTTTTTGTAATTAAATTTTCTGCATCATTAACAACTTTTGAAAATGACATTCTATTTTTCCAATTATTTAACCAATTAACATTCACAGGTAAAATATTTTTTTTGGGTTTTAGTATCTCAAAAATATCTTCATGAACAATTATATCCCCATAGACTACTACAATATCTTGCTTTATAAATTTCTTAGCCAGAAAAAGACTGTATACCATATTTGTAAAAGCATATTTATTATTTGTGATATTTTTGAATTCTAAGCTTTTTACAATTTTTTTTAAATGCTGACTTTTATATCCAGAGATTATTATTTTGTTTTTAAATTTTTTAAAAAAAACACTATTGTGTAGAAGTAATGGTGTTGAATTTATTTCCAATAAGCATTTAGGTCTGTTTCTAAATTTTTTTGGTAATCTCGAACCTCTACCTGCTGATAATACTATTAGTTGCATAAAATTTTTTAATTAATTTTTTATCAAATTCTTTAAATTTAGAATATCTTTCAGGATGCCACATTATTCCTAATATTTTTTTTTTTTTAAAATGAAAAGCTTCGACTGTATTATCTTTTGTAACTCCAAATATATTTATGTTATTAATTTTATTAATCCTTATGGAGTCATTATGATAAGAATTAACATTTCTTACAAATTTTTTTTTATTTATGTTAAAAAAAACTTTATGATCACCAACAACACTAGTATTTTTTTCTAATTTAAAAGCAAATTTTTTTGCTAAAAATTGAGCACCTAAGCAGATACCTAAAATTTTAATTTTATTTTTTAGTGCAAATTTATATATTTGATTATTTATTTTATTTCTAATTTTATTTTTTTTATCTTTAGAAAATAAATCATTTCCTCCAGAAAACACAATTAGATTATATTTATCTTTAATTGAATTATTAAAAATTTCAATTTTGGAATTAATATATATTTTTTTAAAAAAATTTATTAATTTAGTATCAACACAATATTCAAATTGGTTTTTGTAAATTTCTCTTATTGTTGGTACAATTAATATTTTCATTAATATAATTTTTTATTTAGGCAGTCTAAGGTTATATATTTCTTATTTTTCAAAGAGTTGAAAATTTCTTCACCAACACCTATGGCTGCAGGAAGCCCAAGTTCTGATGCTCTTATACTCATATGTGAGTTTTGGCCTCCATATTTAGTAATTAATCCTTTTATTTTTTTTGAGAAAATGAAATCATAGCCTGGATCTGCACTTTCAATCAATAATATTTTTTTTTCAATTTTTTTTATATTTTCAAAATTATCTAATTCTAATAATTCTCCTAAAATTGATTTCTGAGTAATAAAATTACCACTATTATTATTTTTTTCATAAATATATAGATCTTTAGTAGAAGTTATCGTTTCTGGGAGATGCATTAATGAATTATTTTTAAAGATAATTTTGTTTTTTTTAATTTCATCTTTAAGATCATCAATAACAAATATTGAGTCAAGATTATCATGAAGTTCTAAAATACTTCTAATGTTTAAGTAAGATAAATCATTTCTGTCAATTTTGTATTTTTTTCCAAAATTTATTAAATTTTTAAAAACTAGATCAATACACTTAGTAAATATAAATTTTGAGTATTCTCTCAGGTAAATAGAATCTTTCAAGAATTTGACAAATTGTATGGTATTTAAATTGAAATTATTTTTTTTTAAAAAATCCGAAATATATTTTTTTTGTTTTTTGGAGAAATTAAATATTACATTTTTATTCTTAAATCTGTTTTTTTTATTAAAATATATTTTATAACCTTCTTCATAATTTGGAGTCATAATATCATATGTATTGGGGCGCAAATGCCCATTAATTTTTGAAAATTCTTTTCTGCTCAGATTTACAAAATCATTATTTACTTTGGTTGCAATATTTTTTATTGAATTTAAAAATCTATTTTTTTCTGAAATTGACAATATTTTATTATCAACAAGTGAGTTTAATATATCAATTGCGATAAAACCACATCTTGCCAAACCTGCAAAGGCTACGGTGCCATTTTTTTTGCACTCTTCAATTAAAAAATATATAATGCTAATACTATCTGTATTTAATTTAGAAATTTTATAAATTGATTTATCTAAATTTTTGATTTTTTCTAAATCTTTTTTAGATTCTTTAAAAGCAATATTATTTATATTTTTCAAGCTACTTTTAAACTCTTTTAGCTCTTTTTTTTCTAATTTATTTTCAAGTTCTTTTTTTATTCTACTATTTGTATTTGGAGTGAAACATGTAAATAATATTTTAAATTCTATTTTGTCATGAAAATCTTTGTTTTTCTTAAATTTACTAAGATAAAAATTGATAATTTTTTGTGATAATTTTGAATTAATTTTCTTTGGAATCCATGAATTAAAATCTACCCTAACATCTATATATGGAGTGCCAAAAAAAGTTGTCATGAGATGGTGGGACTCAACGTTTTTAAAACCGTAATTATCTCTATGTTTTGACCAAATATGATCTGTTATCAGCTCTTTGTATAGAGTTAATGCGAGAGGCCTTGGCTTTGTTCCAATAATTTCTGCAGGGTTCCAGTCAGGCATAACACCAAAATAGTTTTTATTGCCAAATAGATCATAATTTTTTTTTTGAAGTTTATTTATCTTTTTTTTCAACCTTTCTAAATTTTGGTAGTAAAATTTCTTGGAGACAATTTCTTTATTTTTGGGCAGAATTAATTTTCTTACTTGTAAAATATGTAATTTTTTTCTTTTATCTATTGCAAACTCAACATCTAGAAGATCGTTATTAAAAACTTTCTTTAATTTATCTACTTCTTTCAAAAGTTTATAAAAATCATTTTTTTTATTAATATATTTTTTATCAGCTATGTTTATTGAAAAAGAGTTTTTCTTTCCTGACGTTACAACTTCAGTATCTTTTCCTTTATGATAATTTATTGTGATGATAGGTAAATAATTATGAATGTCAGCTGTTGTACATACTCCTGAAATAGCAACATTGGTAACCATATTTTGAATAATTACTTCATTTTTATTGCTATAACTTTTATAACTTTTGATTACATTGCAAATTTTAGTTTCCACATCATTTCTATCCAATGGGGATACATTAAGATAACTTTGAAACTTACCTGCATTTGTAGTTTTTGTTGTATCCTCATCAACTGAAGATGATCTAATTGCAATTTTTTTTTTACCAAATTTTGTATTGATTTTTTTAATAAAAAAGCTTTTTTTTTTTATAAATGAATTTGCTTTTATTAGATATGTATCCGGTACATTAAATCTTTTCGATTTTAAAAATAATAGGGTTTTACCTTTTGATTTATACATAATATATTATGTATAATTTTATATACTTATAAAACTATACATGTCATTAAAAAATGAGATTGAACATTTAAATTATTAAGACAATACACCTTTCTTGCTTGCCCAAGAAGTAGATGTGATTATTTTCAAACTTTACTGGCAATTACAAGTAAATTTTAACACTGAATGATTCCTTAATAATTTGCTGAACTTTTTAAAGAAATTAATTTGAAAAAGTACCAGGGTTTAATTATACAAACTTGATAAATGATGAGTTTAAAAAAAATTGTTAAAAAAGTAATTGTTAAGCTTGTACCTATTTCTTATACTAAAAGAAGACATTTTCACACAAGCACCTATAAAAAAGATAACATTTTAGTAATGCTTATCTTTAATAACAATTTTTTAAGATACGTTTTATACTCATTAGCAAATTTATTTTCAAAATTTAAAATATCAAGCAGTATTTATTATCGCTTGTACGTTTATCAAAGAGCACCATCAATTAAAAAAAATAACAAATATAATCGTACTTTATATGAAGTTGATTGTGGTATTGAAACTAGAAAAGCGATGCTTTTATCAACAAATGAAATTTTAAAATTTCAAGTTAAAGCCGATCAAAAACAATCAATTTGGGTTGGTTTTGCATTTTTAGAAAATTACTTTCAAAAATATAATATCGCAAATAATGATTTAGAAATTTTTATAAATTTAAAAAATCAGAAAAAAAATAAAAATTTAAAATTTTCATTTCCTGTTGATACCAAAAAACATGGTTTAGCTTATATTGAAAAAGAAAAAAATTGGATGGACGTTTCTATAAATTTAGATGAATTTATAGACAGTCAAGTCGAAATTTCAATAAAATTTGAATTTATTGATAAATCATTTTTAATGTTTCCTAAAAATAAGCCAGATCAAAAATTAAAACACAAAAAATTAAAGACCAATTTAAAAGGTATGGCTATAAGTAATCCTATTATTTTTTTTCCGGAAAAAAAAAATGAAAGAATAGTTTATTTTTGTTGTGAGAGTTTTTCTGATCCATTTTTTTTAGAAAAAATTAATTTTTCAAAAGAAATAAATTTACCAAACATTAAGAAAATTTTATCAGATAGTACGCATTATAAGAGATCATATTCGTTTGCTGACTCTACAATGCCAAATATCCTGTCTACCTTATCTGGTTTAAGTCCTCTTCAACATGGATTTGGAAATTATAGAAATGATTTTTTTCATTTAGAATTAAATGATAAAATAAAATTTCTTCCTGAATTACTAAAGAAAAAAAATTTTACCAGCGCAGCATATACATGTTATGGTCGCTTTGATCCTCTGTATGGATACTCAAAATCATTTGATTTATGGTCACATGTGAAAAAATCTCAAGATCCAAATGCACCAAATTCAAACAATATAATAAACGCAATAAAATTTTTTAAAGATCAAAATATATTTTTATATACACATTTTAATAGACTTCATGGCCCTATGTTAAATAATTTGGGTTTAGAAAGTCCTATGATGTGGTCAGGGGAGTCAATGTCAGAAGCATTCGCTTATAAATTTAATAATTTGTATGTGGACAGACTAGAGATATTAGATGATGAGATAGGCAAAATAATAAATTATTTAAAATCTAATAATCTATACAATGAAACTACTTTAATAATAACTGGAGATCATGGCGCCGCATTACCTCCTGAATGGAAAATGCATGTTTTAAAATATCCTTTATATGAAACACATTCAAGAGTTCCATTAATAATTAAACATAAAAAGAGTTATGACAATCATCAAGAAAGAGTAATTGATGAACCAACTTCTTCACAATATGAGAGTTTTTATCAAATATTAAAAAGTCAAAATTTAGATTTACCTAATTATTTTGAAAATTTATTTCAATCTAGAATGAAAAAATCAAAATTTACTGTTTCAGAAACTATTTTTAATCCTAAAAATAATAATTATGGAATTGCATTAACAGCTCAAAATTTAAAATTATATAGATTATTTAATTATGATTGGGAAAATATAAAAATTAAAAATGTTGAATTTGAAAAATTATTCACAATTAATAATGATGGTATTGTTAATGAAGATAGTGACGAAAACATAAATAATAAGAAATCAAATGATTACGAAGACATTAGTTTGGAGATGAAAAAAATCATCATGGAAAACAATCAATTTAGAGAAAATCATAAACATAAAAATTTAAAAGAAATAATAAAAAAAATAGTATAAAATTTAAATTGTTATAGTGAATTGCAATCTTTTTAAAATTGAAATATTGGATGAAAAAAATTTTTAATTTAATTGGAAGAAAAAAAGAATTATTTATTGAAGATATTGAAAAATATGAAGATGAATTAAAAAAAGTGGTTTCTAATTCTTCTTTTCTTGTTATTGGTGGTGCAGGTTCGATAGGTCAGGCTGTAACTAAAGAAATTTTTAAAAGAAAACCAAAATTACTTTATGTTGTTGATATTAATGAGAATAATTTAACCGAATTAGTAAGAGATATAAGAAGTTCACTCGGATATATAAAGGGGGAATTCAAAACATTTGCGCTTGATGTTGGTTCAATACAATATGATGCTTTTATTAATTCTTATAATAAATTTAATTATGTATTAAATTTATCTGCTCTTAAACATGTTAGAAGTGAAGAAGATCCATTTACATTGATGAGAATGATTGATGTAAATATTTTGAATACAGACAAGACTTTAAAACAATCTATAAATGGTGGTGTAAAAAAATATTTTTGCGTCAGTACAGATAAGGCCACTAATCCAGTAAATATGATGGGTGCAAGCAAATACATTATGGAAATGTTTTTAATGAAAAGGTCAGTTGATATTGACGTATCAACTGCTAGATTTGCTAACGTAGCATTTAGCGATGGTTCACTATTGCATGGATTTAATAATAGAATTGAAAAGAAGCAGCCAATTGCAGTTCCTGGAGATATAAAAAGATATTTTTTAACACCAAAGGAAAGTGGAGAGCTGTGCCTAATGAGCTGTATTTTTGGACAAAATAGAGATATTTTTTTTCCCAAACTTGATAAAACCAAGCACCTCATATCTTTATTAGACATTGCCATTAAGTATCTTAAAGAAAAAGGCTATGATGCCTATATTTGCAAAGATGAAGATGAAGCTAGAAATTTAATAAAAAAATTACCACATCAAGGAAAATGGCCTTGTTTGGTAACAAAAAGCGATACTACTGGCGAGAAAGAAATTGAAGAATTTTTTACAAATAAAGAAAAACTTAATATGGATCAATTTAAAAGTTTAGGCATAATTAAAAAAGATGAAATACATCAAATAAATTTACTCAATAATTTTAAAGAAGCAATTTTAAAGCTTAAAGAAAGCACTTGGACCAAACAATCTATAGTAAATGAATTTTTTAAACTAATTCCAGAATTTAAATATTATGATAACAAAAAGTACTTAGATGGAAAAATGTAATGTTTAAAGATATTGTCGAATTTATTCAAAAGATTTATCAGACTAAAGACTTTATTTCATTACATGAGCCAAAATTTGTTGGCAAAGAAAAAGAGTATATTGAAAAATGTATAGAAAGTACTTTTGTATCTTCTGTTGGAATTTTTGTAAATAAATTAGAGATTAAAATAGCAAAATATACAGGCGCTAAATATGCAATATCAACAACTAATGGAACTTCTGCACTGCATATTTCTTTATTATTAGCCGGTGTTGATGAAGATTGTGAAGTAATAACACAACCACTCACATTTATTGCAACCTGTAACGCTATTAATTACTGCAAAGCAAAGCCAGTTTTTGTTGATGTTGATAGAGATACCATGGGTCTCTCACCATCTGCCCTAGAATTTTTTTTAAAAAATAATACAAAAGTAAAAAATAAAAAGTGCATAAATATAAAAACGAATAAAATTATTAAAGCATGTGTACCCATGCACTCTTATGGTCATCCTTGTAAAATAGATAAAATTAAAACAATTTGTAATAAATACAATATATTTTTGATTGAAGATGCCGCTGAAAGCTTAGGTAGTTTTTATAAAAATAAACACACAGGAACTTTTGGTCAGATAGGAACATTGAGCTTTAATGGAAATAAAATTATTACAGCTGGTGGTGGTGGCTGTATAATTACAAATGATAAGTCACTTGCAGTCAAAGCTAAACATCTAACAACAACTGCTAAAATTCCTCATAAATGGGATTTTAATCATGATATGATTGGTTATAATTATCGAATGCCAAATTTAAATGCTGCATTGTTAATTGCTCAATTAGAAAAATTAAATAATTTTATAAAAAATAAACGTAAGTTAGCAAATGACTATGAAAAGTTTTTTAAAAGTATTGATTATTTTTTCTTTAAAGAGCCCAAATTCAGTAGATCGAATTATTGGTTAAATGTAATTCTTCTTAAAAATAAAAAACAAAGAGATAAGTTTCTAGATTATACAAATAAAAATGGTGTGATGACTAGACCTGCATGGAAGTTAATGAATAAGATTAAAATGTTTAAAGATTGTCATCAATTAGACTTAAAAAATGCTAATTATTTGGAAGAAAGAATTGTAAATATTCCAAGTTCAGTAAGGTTTTAAATGACTTTAAATATTGGTTATTTTGCTGATGGTCCTTGGAGCCATAAAACATTCGATAAATTAATTAATGACACTCAAATTAAAATATCTTTTATTTGTGCAAGATTTGGAAGCAAGGATAAAACTTTAAAAAATTATGCAAAAAAATACAGTATTGATTATTTAGAAAATAAGAATGTAAATTCTGAAGAATTTATTTCTACTTTAAAAGGATATAATTGTGATTTGTTTGTCTCGATGTCATTTAATCAAATTTTCAAAAAAAAAATAATCAATTTAACAAAATACAAAATTATTAATTGTCACGCTGGTAAATTACCTTTTTATAGAGGAAGGAATGTTTTAAATTGGGCTTTAATCAATGATGAAAAGGAATTTGGAATAACAGTTCATTATGTTGATGAAGGAATAGATACGGGCGATATCATTTTGCAAAGAAATTATAAAATATCAGATAAGGACAATTATAAAACTTTACTAGATAGGTCTTATTTAGAATGTGCAAATATACTTTATGATGCGATTTTAATGTTCAAAAATGATCAAGTAAAAGCCCAAAAACAAATAAAACTGCATAAACAGGGCTTCTACTGCTCACAAAGAAAAATTGGTGATGAAATTTTAAACTGGAAACAAAAAAGTAGGGAAATATTTAACTTTGTTAGAGCGATATGCAGTCCAGGACCTAATGCTAGATCATATTTAAAAGGCAAAGAAATGAAAATTTTTAAAGTAGAATTAATCGAAGATGCTCCAATTTATAAAGGTATTACCGGAGCAATAATTTATATAGATCATCGATGTTTTTTTGTGAAAACGCAAGATAGTTTTATAAAAATTACAGACTTTGAATACGATGGAAAAATAAATATTGGAGATAGATTTGAATAATAAAAAAGTATTTATAATTGCTGAAGCAGGAGTTAATCATAATGGATCAATAGAATTAGCCAAAAAATTAATTGATGTTGCGTCTGACGCTGGAGCTGACGCTGTTAAATTTCAAACATTTAAGGCAGAAAATTTAGCAATTAAAAATGCAGAAAAAGCAAATTATCAAATGGAAAATACAGATTTAATTGAAACTCAATTTCAAATGTTAAAAAAATTTGAAATTAATGCCAAAATACACAAACAACTTATCTCTTATTGTAATAAAAAATCTATAATGTTTTTATCATCTCCTTTTGATATTGATAGCATCAATCTCCTAAACGATTTAGGTCTAAATGTTTTAAAAATACCTAGTGGAGAAATAATAAATCTTCCATATTTAAGATTTATAGGAAAATTAAATAAAAAAATAATTCTTTCAACAGGAATGGCAAATATGGATGAAATTAAAAATGCTTTAGATGTTTTAACTCGAGCTGGGACAAAAAAAAATAATATCACAGTGTTGCATGCTAACACAGAGTATCCTACTCCAATGCAAGATGTTAATTTAAAAGCTATGTTGACAATAGGCAAAACTTTTGGTGTGAGTTATGGATATAGTGATCATACCTCAGGAATAGAGGTGGATATTGCTGCAGTTGCACTTGGTGCAACTTGTATAGAGAAACATTTTACTTTAGATAGTAAAATGGAAGGTCCAGACCATAAAGCTAGTCTTGAACCACATGAATTAAAAGATATGGTTAAAGCTATTAGGAATATTGAACTTGCTCTTGGAAATGGAATAAAAAAACCTTCCAATAGTGAAATACCAAATATAAAAATTGTTAGGAAATCAATTGTTGCTAAAACTATAATTAAAAAAGGTGACATTTTTAACGAAAATAATCTTACAATAAAAAGACCAGGCACCGGTATCAATCCAATGAAATGGGATGAGCTTATTGGAACTAAATCCAAAAAAGATTATGGTGAAGATGAACTTATATGAGGAAAAGAAAAATATGCATAGTCACTGGATCGCGTGCAGATTACGGATTGTTGTATTGGTTAATTAAAGAAGTTAATAGAGATCAGAGTCTTGAGCTTCAGCTTATTGCTACAGGAATGCACCTAAGCGCAGAGTTTGGATCAACCTATAAAGAAATAGAAAAAGATTTTAAAATTGACAAGAAAATTGATATGCACTTATCTTCAGATACCGCCGAAGGTATATCAAGATCTATGGGGATAGCTCAAAAATCTTTTTCGGAGGCTTATAATGAATTGAAACCTGACATTATTGTTGTTTTAGGTGACAGATATGAAATTTTTAGTGCCGCAAGTGCTGCAATGATATCAAGAATTCCTATAGCTCATATTCATGGTGGTGAGGCTACAGAAGGTTTAATAGATGAAGCTATTCGACATAGTATAACTAAAATGAGTCATTTGCATTTTACTGCAGCTGAGGAATATTCCAAAAGAGTTATACAGTTAGGTGAAAATCCAAGCAAAGTTTTTAAAGTAGGTGGTATGGGTGTCGAAAATATTGACAGGCTTACTCTTCTCTCAAAAAAAAATTTTGAAAAATTAATTGACTTTAGATTAAATATTAAAAATATTTTAGTTACTTTTCACCCTGTCACATTAGAAAAAAATACATCAAAAAAACAATTTTCTGAGATCCTGGAAACAATAGATGAATTAAAAAATACAAATATAATTTTTACAAAAACAAATAGTGATACAGATGGAAAAATTATTAATTCTATGATAGATGAATATACAAGTAAAAACCAGAATAAGTCTATAGCCATTACATCAATGGGGCAATATAATTTTTTAAGTGCTTTACAATATATGGATTTAATTATTGGAAATAGTTCAAGTGGATTACTAGAGGCTCCAAGTTTTAAAATTGCGACTATAAATATTGGCGATAGACAAAAAGGTAGAATTAAAGCAAATAGTGTTATTGACTGTTCTCCAAATAAAAAAAGTATAAAAGATGCTATAAAAAAAGCCTATTCAAATAAATTTCAAAATCTTTTAAAAAATGTTAAAAATCCTTACGGTAATGGTTACCCTAGTAAAAAAATTATTAAAACCTTAAAATCCATTTCCATAGATGATCTTTTAAAAAAGTCTTTTTTTAATGTGAAGTTTTCATTATGAGAATAGTATTTATTGGGACTGTAGAATTTTCAAAAAGAGCCCTTCAAAGATTAATCGAATTAGATGCAAGAGTTGTTGGAGTATGTACAAAAAAACAATCTAATTTTAATAGTGATTTTGCTGATTTAAGACCTTTGTGTAAAAAAAAAAAAATACCAATCAAACTTGTTAAGGATATCAATTCAAAAGATAATTATGATTGGATTAAATCTTTAAATCCAGATATCATTTTTTGTTTTGGGTGGTCTAATTTATTAAAAAAAAAAATATTAACTTTACCTCCAATGGGAGTTTTGGGTTTTCATCCATCTAAATTACCTAAAAATAGAGGAAGACATCCACTTATTTGGGCACTAGCTCTTGGACTTAAAAAATCTGCCTCGACTTTTTTCTTTATGGATGAAGGAGCCGATAGTGGTACGATTTTATCTCAAAAAGAATTTAAAATTTTACCTAGTGATGATGCTAAAACTTTGTATAATAGAGTTGTAAATACAGCTTTAATACAATTAAATAACTTTTTAAGTCATTTAGAAAAAAAAACTTATCGCACAATTAAACAAAATCATAAGATTTCAAATACCTGGAGAAAGCGTACTAAGGCTGACGGAAAAATTGATTTTCGTATGACAAGTCAGTCTATTTATAATTTAGTTCGAGCTTTAACAAAACCCTATGTTGGAGCTCACATTAGTTATAAAGAAAAAGAAATTATTGTTTGGAGGGTAGAAATAATTAAAAATAAACAAAATAACATTGAGAGCGGGAAAGTTTTAGATATAAATGGAGACAAGATTTTAGTAAAAACATATGATGGTGCAGTAAGAATAACCAATCATGAATTTAAAAAACTTCCAAATATTGGAGAATACCTTTGAAAAATAAAATACTAGTTGTAGCTGTTCATCCTGATGATGAAACCTTGGGATGTGGCGGAACTTTACTCAAACATAAAGCTAATAATGATAAAATACATTGGCTTATTTGCACAAATATAAATAAAAATCATAAATATTACAAAAAAAGACAAAAAGAGATAAACAAAGTTTCAAAACTCTTTAATTTTGAAAGTGTTCACAATCTTCAATTAGAGACTACTAAAATTGACAAATACAATATTAGCGAAATAATTGAAAAAATATCAAAAGTAATAAATAAGATAAAGCCAAATATTATTTATCTTCCATTTAAGGAAGATGTTCACACCGATCATAAAAAAATATTTGAAGCTAGCTATAGCTGCACGAAATCATTTAGATATCCATTTATTAAAAAGATATATATGATGGAAACTTTAAGTGAAACTGAGTTTGCTCCTAGCACTAAAAAAGATAGTTTTATACCCAATACATTTGTAGATATTAACAAATATATAGAGAAAAAAATTCAAATAATGAAAGTTTTCAAAAGTGAAATTGGCAAGCATCCATTTCCAAGAAGTGTTAGAAGCATTAAAGCATTAGCTAGTTTTAGAGGATCAACATCTGGATGCAAATTTGCTGAAAGTTTTATTCTTTTAAAAGAAATAAAATGAAAAATATAGAAAAAATAAAAATCACTTTGAATGCAAAGATTAAAGAAGCTCTAAAAATTATATCAGATGGGCGTATTCAAATAGCAATTGTAGTTGATAAAAAGGGAAAATTGTTAGGCACTTTAACCGATGGGGATATTAGAAGAGGATTGTTAAATGGATTAAACGTAGATAGTTCAATTAGATCATTGGTGTTTAAAAAACCTATTACTGTAAAAAAAAATGAATCAAAAAAAAAAATATTGAAAATTGCTATTTCTAAAAATATTTATCAAATTCCTGTAGTTGATAGCACTGGTAAAGTTATATCTGTACATGTATTAAATGAGCTTATAAAACCCAAAAATAAATCTAACTTAGTTGTTATAATGGCTGGCGGAAAGGGTATGCGTTTAAGACCATTAACAAAACACATACCAAAACCAATGTTAAAAGTGGGAAACAAGCCTATCATACAAACACTAATAGAAAAATTTGATCAGAGTGGATATAAGAATTTTTTAATATGCGTGAATTATAAATCCAAAGTAATAAAAGATTATTTTGGTGATGGTTCAAAATTTGGAGTAAGCATAAAATATATAGAAGAAAAGATAAGAATGGGTACAGCCGGATCCCTAAGTCTTTTAAGAAAAAAACCTAAAGATCCTTTTTTTGTAATTAATGGAGATTTATTGATTAATCTTGATTTTGAGAAAATGTTAGATTTTCACTTTGAGCATAATTCTAAAGCCACAATGTGTATAAATGAGTACAATATAGATTCACCTTATGGTGAAGTAAAATTAGATAATGAAAATATTATTTCAATAAAAGAAAAACCCAAACATAAATATTTTGTTAATAGTGGTATTTATATTTTAGATCCGGAATGTATAGGCTTAATACCAAAAAAATTTTATGATATGACATCGTTGTTTAAAAAAATGATAGTAAATAAATATAAGATAGTATCTTTTCCGTTAGGTGAATATTGGCTAGATATTGGTAGATTAAACGACTTTAAAAAAGCAAATCTAGAATATAATAATTTTTTTAATAATAAAATGAATATTAAATTAGAGAACAAGTCTTAATGAAATTAATTGCAGAAACTGCATGGCATCATGAAGGTGATTTCTTATTCATGAAAAATTTAATTAATGAAATTACATCTAAAACTAGCGCAGATATAATTAAAATGCATATCACACTAAATTTTGATGAGTACATGGACTCAAGTCATAAACTTTATAAAAAACTTAAATCAATGATTTTTAATAATTATCAATGGAAAGAATTAATCAGTATTGCTAGAGAGGGTAATAAAGAGATTATGTTATTACTTAATGATACAAATGCTATAGAATTTGGCTTATCATTAAATCCTGAATATGTTGAAATTCACTCTGTTTGCCTGAACGATTTATTTATGCTTGAAAAATTAAAAAAAAATATTCAAAAAGAAACAAAAATTGTTTTAGGAGTAGGTGGCTCTAGCATTCAGGAAATAGAGAATGCAATTAAATTTTTAAACCATTCCAATATAATTCTTATGTTTGGATTTCAAAATTATCCAACTATATATGAAGATGTAAATTTGAATAAAATAAAAAAAATTATGAAATTTTTTCCAAAATTTGAATATGGCTACGCAGACCATACATCATGGAATAACGAAAATAATGAATTAATTACTCTCTTAGGAGCAGCCAGTGGGATGAAGTATATCGAAAAACATGTCACAACACATTATGGAGAAAATAGAATAGATTGGTCAGCTGCGATTTCTATAAAGATGTTTAATGATTTATCTAACAAAATTAAAATTCTTAAAGAACTCAATGGCAGTGGTTTGATTGATATGAATGAAAGTGAAAAGAAATATTCAATATTCGGCCCAATGAAAAAAGCTGCAATTTTAAATCAAAATATTAAAAAAGGTGATCTGTTTTTAAAGGACATGATTAAATTTTCACGTACTAATGAAATTTCAGATATGTCACAATTAGATGTAATCCAATCTTTTGGAAAAAAAATCTCAAGAGACTTAAAAGAGGGAACTGTATTAAAAATAAAACATTTCAGTTAAAATAATTGAATGAAAATCGGTTTTTTGATCACTGCTCGTTTAAAATCTACAAGGTTGAAATTTAAAATACTTAAAAAATTAAATGGATATACTGTTATTGAGAGGATTATACAAAGAGCAAAAAAAATAAAAAAATGTAGTGATATAGTTTTGTGCACTTCATCTTTAAATCAAGATTTACCTTTAGTAAAAATTGCTAAAGATAATGATATTTTTGTTTATAACGGTAGTGCCGAAGATGTTTTGCAAAGATTATTGAATGCTTCAGAATTATTTGGAATGGATTATTTTATTGGAATTACAGCTGACAACCCTTTGTTCTCAATACACCATGCTAATTTAATTTCCAAAATGATAAGAGCCAACAAAAATCTTGATTATATTTATACTTCTGGCATGCCAATCGGGGCAAATATTTATGGTATTAGAACCAAAGCGCTAAAGACAGTCTGTCAAGTTAAACAGGAGTTAGACACAGAAATTTGGGGTTATTTAATTAATCGACCCGAAATTTTTAAGGTTAAAGAAATTAAAGTTGAAAATAAATATAGAGGTAAAAATTTTAGGTTAACTCTTGATGAAGAAGATGACTATATATTCTTTAGAAAATTATATGATATGTTTCCTAAAAATCAAGTCATAGATCTTTTAAAAGCATATAAATGTCTAGAAAAAAATCCTGAATTATCTTTTATAAATAGTAAAGTTAATCAAAGAGATTTAGATAATAATGTAAAAAAAAGAATATCAATTTTTTATAAAAAAAATAAAAAAAAAATTATTAAATTAA